>CAZFGJ010000077.1:3677-14068 GCA_964518445.1 uncultured Solirubrobacteraceae bacterium | reverse complement strand
CCCGCGGACGCCTGTTCTTCCAGGACACCCGCGACCAAGCCGGCGAGGCCGCCGTCCAACGCTGGGCCGAGCTCACCAAGACACGCGACATCCGAGAGGTAGCCCTGATCGCTGACGCATCGAACATCGAGATCGACCGGCTCAACGCCCGCGCCCAACACCTTAGGGCCGAGCGCGGCGAACTCGGCCTACGGGAGGTTCAGCTTCCTCACCAGCACTATGGGCTACGGGCGGGCGATCTCGTCGCCTTCACTGCCCAGCACCGGGAGCCGGGGCAGGCCCGTGTTGAGAACGGGTCACGTGGCCAAGTCACTCACATCACCGAACAGGGCCTGATCGTGAAGCTGGACGGCTCCGACCGGCAGGTCAACCTCAGTGGCGAGGACCTCGGCGCGCTGCGCCTCGGCTACGCCCAGCACGTCTACCGCCAGCAGGGCGCGACCGTCGAGCGATCCGTCGTCGTCACGGGCGGCTGGCAGACGAGTAAGGAGTCCGCCTATGTGCAGGCCAGCCGCGCACGTGAGGCCACCGAGTGGTTCCTCGCCCGCGACGAGCTCGGCACCGACGGCCAGGACGAGCGAAGGGTCCTCCAGCTCGCCGGCAAGATGCGCTCCAGCCGCGCACACACTCCGTCACTCGAGCATCGAGAGCTCGTCGACCCCGAATGGGGCCGAGGCTTCCACCCAACACGCGCACCCAGCCGGACCCCGCTGCCGGGGGTTACTCGAATAATCCGTCGAGCCCTGGAACCCGACCGCGGCCCCGACCGTGGCCGATGAGCCGCACTCGCGGATCGTCCTCTCCGACCCGGCTGCAGCGCAGCTGCGAGGTCTCCCTGATCTGCTCGGGGAACCGTGGTGAACCCACCAGCGGAGGGCTAAAGCAACACGGCCACTAGCCGGTGTGCGGCCCCAAGTCGTTGGCCGCTTTGCGCCGTTCGGGGTCATGTAGGGGGAATGGATATAACCGACTCGTCGAATCCAAGCATGAAGGCGCCGTCGTATTCCGCAGACTCGGCGCACAAGGCGGGCGACCGCGGGGATCTGCTGACAGCGGAGGAGGTCGCATCCCTCCTGCGGATGACGCCTGCGTGGGTCTATGCGCAGACCCGACGAAGGCGCATTCCGCACCTCAGGCTCGGCCGCTATGTTCGATACCGGCGCGAGGCGTTGGACGAGTGGATCGAGCAGGTCGAGAGTTCCTCCTCATTGCCGCCTGGCCGGCGTCGAGAACGCAATCGCAGTGCAATGCGATGACTCAGTAGCGGCTCCGTCGGCCGAAAATGCAGCCGCGACGAGCCGTAGCATGCCTCCCATGTCGAAGCGGAGCTACGGAACCGGTCAGCTCTACATCAAGCAGGGGGCGTGGTATGGGCGCTGGCGCACGAGCGACGGCCGCCGGCTAAACCGTCGTTTGGGACCTGCACGCGAGCCGGGTGCCGCGGACGGGCTCACCCGGCGCGAGGTCGAGCGGCTCTTCCGGAAAGCGCGAGAGGCCGAGGAGGCCACGCCGCGCCCATTGATCGCCAGCCGCGTCACGATCGACGAGGCCGCCGACTCTCTGCGACGCAAGCTCGCGATGCAGGGATCGCGCAAGTCCTACCTGGAGGGGTGCGAGTCGATGCAGCGCGTTCACATCGTGCCGGGTCTCGACGCCGCACCCATCGCAGTAGTCGAGCGCACGGATGTAGAAGCGCTCGCCGAAGCGATGCTAAAAGCCGGCAGGAGCGGAAAGACGGTCCGCAACGTGCTCACGTTCCTCCACAGCGTCTTCGAGCATGCCATCGACGAAGGCTGGTGCGTGGAGAACCCGGTCCGTCGGGCAACACGTCCAAGACGCCAGCGCGCCGGGGACGCCGAGCCGGATCTGCAGTTTCTAACGCTGGACGAGCTCGAGGCCGTTATCCGGGCGATACCCGATGAAACGGTCATCCGCAAGCCCGCGCCGACGCGGCGGGGGCGGCCCGGCCCGGCACCGCCGCCACCACCGGACGTGCTCGGCCCGGTCCTGCGTGTGCTCGTCCTGACAGCCGCGATGACTGGCCTGCGCCAATCTGAGCTGCTCGGCTTGCGCTGGCGCGACGTCGACTGGACCGCTCAGCGCATCCGGGTTCGCAACGCCTTCACCCGCGGCGAGCACTCCTCTCGCGGCAAGTCAGACCTCTCTACCCGACGCTCGGTCCCGATGGCTGACCGCGTGCTCGCCGAGCTCGACCGCTGGTCCAAGCGCTCCCCCTACACGAGCGAGACGAGCCTAGTCTTCGCGCATCCACAGACCGGCAACCCGCTTGACCGCACGAAGGTCACTCGGCGTTTCCAGGAAGCGTGCGCCGACGCCTGCGTGACGGTCATCACCTTCCACGAGCTACGGCACACGTTTGCGACTCGTATGGCCGCCCAGGGAGTGCCGCTGCGGAAGCTGCAGGAGTGGCTCGGGCACGCGGACATCAAGACCACCCAGATCTACATGCACTACTCGCCCGACGAGCACGAGGTCGAGATGGTCAACGCCGGCTTCTCAGGCGAGAGTCTGGGGTCCAATTTGGGGTCCAAAGTGAGCGCAACTCACGAACACTCACACGCACCAGGACCCAGTAAACACGGGGGCTGAACACCCGTAACAACCGTATCTCTCGGGCTGGGGGCCGGGCGGTCGCAGGTTCAAATCCTGTCTCCCCGATAGGAAGGGCGGAACCCCGAGCATCCGGGCCTAGTGGTCGTGGTTGTTCTCGAGCTCGCGCAGCTCGCGGTACTCCGCAACGGTCAGGGGGCGGCCACGGACGGTTGACATGGCGGGGTCGGCGTCGAGATATGCGTTCTCGTTGCGCCGCCAGACCTGCACGTACTTGTGGAAAGGGACCACAGGATGCAGGTGATGGACCAGGTGATAGTTCTGGTAGAGAAGCACCGGGCTCAGGAGCAGCTCGTAGCCGACGCGGATCCGCGTGGTCTTGAACCTGTCCTCTGCGGGCTTGTGGTGCAGACCGGCGTGGGGCAGGTAGTCGAAGGCCCAGGCGAGGTAGGTGATGGCGATACGGCCGGGGATCAGGACGATCACCGCAAGCGCCCAGAATCCCGGGCCGATGAGCAGGGCGGCGAACACCGCCACCATGAGGGCAAGGCCGACGAGCTCCTCGCGGTGCTCCTTGGCGGGCCGTGAGCCCCAGTGGCGCACGTAGAAGACCAGGTAGTAGATGTCGATGCTCGCCCAGCGAGGCAGGCGTTGCCAGGTCGGGCCTTCCTGCGTGTAGTGGTCGGGGTCCTTGCTCGCGTCGTGGTTGGTGAAGCGGTGGTGCTGCATGTGGATGAAGCGCCAGACGGGGTAGGCGGCGTGCGGGGCGAAGAACGGGGTGGCGATCCGTCCCATCCACGTGTTCAGCTCTTGGTTGGAGGACCCGGAGGCATGTGCGGTGTCGTGCGCGACGGTGAACAGCAGGTAACCCGCGACCGCGTTGGTCAGGACGGTCGCCCACCACGGCCACTCGGTTGCCAGGTAGAGCGCGCTTGAGCCCAGGTAGAGAGCCAGGCCTGCGATGAGCAGGCCGACGATGGGCCAGGAGACCGCCGGCACGGGCTCCTGCGGATCCGGGATCCGGTGGATGCGGTCAGCGACAGTGGAGGACATGCACCTAGCTTGCCTGGCCGGCGTCGCTCTTACGAGGGGGTTGAGCCCGGCTCGTCGTCGAGGCTCTTGCACATGTGGATCGACGTCGGCTTGTAGCCCGCTCGCTCGTACAGTTGCCGGGCGTAGTCGTTGCCGGCGAACACGTTGAGCGCGATCGACTCGAGATCGTGCTCGCGTGCGACCTGTTCGAGGCCGTTCAAAAGAGCTCGCCCGTACCCCTTGCCGCGATGCTCCTCATCGATGGAGATGTCGTGGATCCATGCGCAGGACACTTCCGGCCCTTTGAGTGCCAGCCAGGCGTAGCCGACCGGACCGACATCATCTGCGTCGGCCATCACGATGAACATCCCCTCGGTTCCCTTGCCGTCCGGGAGCAGCGCGGCGGTCTGCTCCTCGGCGAGGGACGGAGCGCGTTCCTTGGGCCATTCGCCCGCGGCAACCTTTTCGGTCGCGTAGTCGCGCACGGCTTGGGCTCTGAATGCCGCGAACTCACTGTCGGTCATCGGGCGAAGGCGGAGCGTGCTCACGACTGCAGTCTAGTCGCGGCGTCCCGCCTCACCCGATGGCCGAGGGACTAGTTCTTCTTGGCTTTCTTCTCCGGCGCCAGCGAGTTGCCGGGGGCGATTTCAGAGCAGTTCTGCGGCGGTGTCTGACCGAGGAATCGAGCCGTCAGCCAGGGCGTCGCTTCTGCGAGCCACGGAACCGCACCCTCGATGTGCCCCAGGTGCTGATATTCGGTGAAGTGCACCGACACGCCACGGCTGCACCATTCGCGTGCAAGGGTCCGCACGTCCCCGGCAATCATCACGCCGTCGCCGGGCCCGATACCCGGCTTGTTCCCGGCGGTGCCTTCAAATTCTTCGCCGCCGTTGCCCTGCCCGATGAGGAAGGGGACGGTCGGTGTGCCGGTGCTGACGTTGAGCTTGTTCGCCGTCTTGACGAAGACCGGGATGCTGTCCGGTGTGGGGTATTCGGGCTTCGCCACCTGCGACCAGGTCAGGCCGGGTGTGGAGACCTCGTTGGTTATCGACTTGTCCTGATCTTCTGCGAGCAGCTGTTGTCCGTAGGGGGTCAGGTAGGGCGTCAGGTCGAGGTGGAACGCCCGCGTCAGGCCGGCGAGTGACATCGGGATGATCGAGGCCCATTTGCTCGAGCCTTCGACATATCGCAGGTTGTGAGCCGGGTCGACCAGCACACCGCCCACTGCCGCGCCGACCAGGTTGGCGTTGATGTCCGGGGCATATTTCGGCGCGAGCTCGGCGGCCCACTCGGTGGCGATGGCTCCGCCCGAGTAGCCGGCCATCCCGATCTTGCTTGTCGTGCTCAGACCTGTCGCCGGCGAGCTGAGTGCGGCGCGCAGCGAGTCGAGGGTGTTGTAGCCGTAGACCGGGCCGGCCGAGAAGTCGGCTTCCTCGCCCTCGGTGTCAGGCACGACGACCGTCTCGCCCGCCAGCAGCGCCGGCGTGATCAGGCCGGACTCGGCCTGTGCGATTTCGCCGCCCGAGGGGTTGCCGCCGGAGATCGCGTAGGACGGGTCGTCTTCGGTGTTGAGGCTGTCGTAGAACGACTGGTAGGAGACAACCGAGCTGCTCAGTTTCACCGGCGGCAGCAGCACCGACGTCACGTTCACTGTCGGCTTGCCCAGCTCCGAGGTCGACCGGTACAGGAGCTGCACCGCGGTGACCGGCAGTTCGATGCCCTCAATGTGAAATGGCACGCTGCGGGTCTTCAGGACCGTACCGGGGGCGATCTTCTTCAGCTTGGGCTTGCCTTCGTATTTGTAGAAGGGGTCCTGCGAGGGCGGTTCGGCCGCCTGTGCGCTCGCGGCTGCGAAGGCCATCAGGAGCAATGCCCCCAGAAGCCAGGCCGCCCGGCTCCGCCGCCTGCCCGGACCATGCGTCATCGCTCCAGTCGAGATCCCCGCCATCATCGTGCCTCCTACGTCGATCGTTGCCCCAAGAGATGACCGGTACTTGACATACCGATGGTTAGCTGTCTACCCGGGGTACAGATAAGTCAAACGTGAACCGACTCTGTGGCGGCGCCCGCTGCTACGCGGCCGAGCCGTAGCTGCGCACGAGTCCCGCGAGGGACACGGCTGTCCAAACGACCTCCAGCGCGACGAATCCCCATTGGCTGCCGGCTACCGCGCTGACAGCCAGCGCGGACGAGCCGACCACATTCAGCACGAGGTAGGAGCGGGTGGTGACCTGGAGCCTTCCCGCCTGAGCGCCGACGAAGGCCAGCAGGATGAGAGCGGACCCGACGATCTGAACCCAGAGAGGCACGGGGGTCAGCATCCTTGCCCTCCCGGACGCGCTCACACGACGTCGGAGCGCGTTACGTACGTTTCGATGCGTCGCGTCATCGGGCCCAATGACAGGCACGCTGGGGGATAGCGCCATGCCAGGATGAGCCGATGGCCAGTTCGCAGATGTCTCGGCTGCTACGGAGGCCGGGCTTCAAGAGGTATTACTCGACGGTTGCCGCGGCACGGGCGACGGGGACGATGTTCACCGTCTCGGGCGTCCTGCTGGTGCTCGAGCGGACGCATGACCTGACGCTGGCGGGAATCGTGGTTGCCGCGGTGTCGTTGCCGGCGGCCATCACCGGCCCCTTCCTGGGTGGCTGGCTTGACGTCACCGCAAGCCGGCGCCGTCTGCTGGTTCTGGACCGGCTGATGACCGCGGTCTCACTCACCGCGATCCTGGTGCTGGCCGGCAACGTGGCCAACTGGGTGCTGCCGGTCGTGGCGATGCTCTACGGAGCGACCTCGCCGTTGTCGGCAGGCGCCTTTTCAGCAGTCCTTCCTGAGGTGGCGGGTCCGGATCTGCTGGATGCCGCGAACGCCTTTGAAGGAGCCAGCATCAATGTTGCGTTCGTCGTCGGGCCTGCCCTGGCGGGCCTGATCGCGGGTGTCGCCGGCGCCGCAGCCGCGATCGAGGTGCAGATTGTGACCGGCCTCGCGATCGCCGTCCTCATCGCGGGCGATCAGACCTTCGAGCTGCGCCCGGAGCATGGCGAGCCACCGCCGGCGGGCGTCCTGCACGCTGTCGCGGAGGGCCTCAGAGCGACCTGGCAGATCAAGCCGCTGCGCTGGAATCTGACGATCGACGTGTTCTACGTGCTTGCCTGGGGCACCCTCACCGTCGGGTTTCCAGCGTTCGCCCTGGAGGTCGGTGTCGGAGCCCATGCCGCCGGCTACATGTGGGCGGCGATTGCGGGCGGCTCGATCGTCGGCGGGTTCGCACTGGCAGGTCGTCTGGCGGTCCCGCCGCGGTTTGTGATCGGCGGCTACTTCTTGGCGATGGCTGCCTCGGCGGCCGTCTGGCCATTGGCCGGCACGGTTGTCGTGGCGCTCCTGATGATCTTCCTGACGGGGGTCCTCGACGGCCCTGGCCTGGTCGGGCTGATCTCGATCCGTCAACGTCTGGCGCCGCCCCATCTGCGCGCGCAGATCTTCTCCACAGCCAACAGTCTCCACTCGGCTGTGATTGCGGCGGGCGCGGCGGGTGCAGGGCTCTTTCAGCGCGCGTTTGGCACGAACGCCCTGCTGCTTCTTTGGGCGGCGCTGCTGGGCATCGCGGGCGCCATCTCTCTTCTCAGCCAGACCGAGCCGGGACGCGCGGCGACGTCGCCTTTATCCGAATCGGTGGGTGGATAGCCAGATCGACGAGGTGCGACCTGAAAGCCGGCCGCGGGGGTATATCCACCCCGGAGCGCGGGCTCCTACGGAGTCGGTGAACGTCGCATGGCTCGATAACGAAGGCATGACCTTCCCTCATCCTTTCCGGGACCGGCGCGAGCAGCGAGATCGAGACGAGCGGGCAACCACCGCCAAAGTCTCGATCGTGCGCGATGGCCGCGGACACGTCATCTCCTCCAAGTAGGCGAGCGGCTCCGCCGCTGACCTAACTGCGGGTCTTGCCTTCCCGCAGCATCTGAACGGCCTGCTCTACCCGTCGGCTGCGCGTCTCCTCCCGCTTGGCCTCGGAGATCCATCGGGCGTACTCCTTGCGGTGGGTGTAGGCGAGCGCCTCGAAGGACTTGGCCGCGGCGGAGTCGCGCTGCAGCGCCGACGCCAGAGCCTCGGGCACCTCCACCTCCCGTGGTGCCGTATCGAGGGCGACCTCGACATCGACCGTGTCTCCCGCCTCAACTCCCGCTCCTTCGCGAACCTCGCGATTCAGCCCCAGAAGAAACTCGCCGCGCATCCGAGTTACCGTCGTACGCCAGGTGAAGCCGTTGATGGTTGCCGCCACCGGAAAGCGCTTGGCTCCCTCGCCCAGCAGTGCGACCGTCTCGTCGTCGAGCACGACCGCTGCGGCCGGCCCCCGTTTCTCGAGCGTCACTCCAGTCAACATCATGGTGCCCATCCACCGGATGATCCCACGGCGAGACGACGCGGCCCGCGCCGCCGGAGGGCCGTGTCCGCGATCGACTATGTGATAAACGCCTGACCGATGAACGCGGTTTCAGGGACTCTCGCCGGCGAGCAGCGCACCGCATGGGGGCGGAGCATCGCGGCGCCGGTGCGGAGCTTCCTCAGCACGGAGACCGGCGGGGCGGCGGTGATGCTCGCCGCCACGGTCCTTGCGCTCGGATGGGCCAACCTCGCGCCGCATTCCTACGTCTCGACATGGACGACCGAGCTTGGGATCAATGTCGGGGACGCCCGCATCGCCACGGACCTCCGCCACTGGGTCAACGAGGGCTTGATGACCTTGTTCTTCCTGGTCGTGGGACTCGAGGCCAAGCGCGAGCTCGACCTGGGGGAGCTGCGCGAGCGCCGGCGGATCGCGATCCCCGTTCTGGCGGCCGCCGGGGGCATCGTGGTCCCCGTCGGCATCTATCTGCTCTTCAACGCCGGGCGCAGCGGCGCTCACGGATGGGGCGCTGCGATGTCCACCGACACGGCCTTCGCACTCGGCGCCCTGGCGCTGTTGACGCCGCGGGCGGCGACCCGGATACGAGTCTTCCTCCTGACGTTGGCGGTGGTCGACGACCTGACGGCCCTGCTGATCATCGCGACCTTCTACACGACCCACGTCTCGGTGGTCGCGCTCGCGATCGCACTCGTTCTCTTCCTCGTGCTGATCGGACTGCGTTACCTCCCGATCGCTCGGAGCCCCGTCTCGATCGTCGTGGCAATCGGGCTATGGGTCGCCCTGTTCGAATCGGGCGTGGACCCGGTGATCTCGGGCCTGGCCGTGGGGCTGGTCACCAGCGCCTACCCGCCGTCGCGAGGCGACCTCGAGCGCGCCACCGAACTGACGCGGTCCTTCCGCGAGCAGCCGACCCCCGAGCTGGCCCGTTCGGCTCAGCAGGGTCTGATCTCGGCGATCTCGGCAAACGAGCGGATGCAGTACGCGCTCCATCCCTGGGTCAGCTACTTCGTGCTGCCGCTGTTTGCGTTGGCGAATGCAGGGCTGCACGTCACAGGCGGCCTGCTCGAATCGGCGGTCTCCTCACCCGTGACACTGGGGATCGTCGCGGCCTATGTGATCGGCAAGCCGGTTGGGATCTTCGCGGGATCCTGGGCAGCGTCGCGACCATCTCGTGGGCCCAGGCCCCTCGTCAGCGGCCCCGTGCTCGCGGCGGGCGGTGCCTGTGCGGGCATCGGCTTCACCGTCTCGCTGCTGATCTCGAGCCTGGCGTTCCACGGCGAGCAACTCGATGAGGCGAAGCTGGGCGCTCTGGCAACGGTCCTGCTCGCCCCGCTGCTCAGCTTCGCCATGATCCGCCTGATCAGGAGGATTCCCAGCTCCATGCGAGCCCGCCAGATAGGCCAGACGGCTATGGACATCCCGGACCTGGCCGAAGAGGTCGATCCCGAGCGCGACCATATCCGCGGGCCGGACGACGCGCCGGTCACGCTCCTGGAGTACGGCGACTTCGAGTGCCCCTACTGCGGCCAGGCCGAGCAGGTGATCCGCGAGCTGCTGCTCTCCGTGGGAACGGACGTCCGCTATGTCTGGCGCCATCTGCCACTGAACGACGTCCATCCACGGGCGCAGCTGGCCGCCGAAGCATCCGAGGCAGCGGCCGCCCAGGGTCGCTTCTGGGAGATGCACGACGCCCTCCTGGCCGACCAGGACTCGCTGCGCGCCTCAGATCTCCAGCGCAATGCGGTGGCGCTCGGCCTCGACATCGACCGGTTCAACGACGAGCTCCACGGACGCGAGCACGCAGGCCGGATCCTGTAAGACGTTGTCAGCGCCGATGAAAGCGGCGTTTCGGGGACTCCGACCTTCTTCATCAACGGCCGGCGTCACTACGGCGTCTATGACATCGAGGCGCTGACCGAAGCCGTCAGATCCGCGAAGCGGCGGCTGGCGGGTCAGGTCGCCGCCTGAGCCGGCGGCTGGAGCCCGAGCTCGTAGTAGAAGGTCACGGGCCCATCACCTCGGCCCTCCCGGTTGCTGAAGCCGAGGCTCTCGTAGAGCGACCGGGCGGCCCTGTCGTCTTCGCTCGTCGCGAGTTCCATGAAGAGCGCCCCACGGCCTCGCGCATGTTCGAGTGCCCCACTCATCAGCGCGCGGCCCAGGCCCTTTCCCCTCATCGCGGGAACGATGTAGAGCTCGGCCAGATAGCACTCGGGAGTCTCACTCCAGATCGCTTCGCGGAAGCGCAGAACAGCGATGCCGTCGGGCGCGCCACCGATGAGCAGGACGTCCGTGTCACCACCGGCGATCAGCGTTGCAATCCGGCGCGCGAGTCTTTCGGGCCCCGGTGTGGGCTCCTCGTACTCCCGGTTGAAGTCATGG
>CAZFGJ010000077.1:0-3667 GCA_964518445.1 uncultured Solirubrobacteraceae bacterium | reverse complement strand
GGCGTCGCCTGCGTCGGACAGGGTGGCCAGCCGTGCTGTCTCCTTGGCGGGGCTCATTCGCGGCCCGGCGCTCAGGCGCCACGGGCCGCACGCCTGCGGCGTCGGGCGGTGGCGGCCATTCCCGTGAAGCCGACGGTCGTGGCCGTGAAGGACGCGACGGCGCAGGCCTTGAACGCCGGATGCTCGTCGAGGCCGGGAGCGAACGCAAGCGGCAGAAACGCCATCGCGTTGGTCCAGGCGCCGACCCCCAGCGCTGTGGAGGCGAGGCGCGGCGGGTCCGGCACGGCCATTCCGCAGGCGATCGTCGCGGTGCCCAGCATCGCGAGGTCCAGATGCCACTGGCGGATGCGGGGGGCGCTCTTGATGCCCAGCTTCCGGGCCTGCTCAGGCTGGGTTCGGGCGAGCGTGTAGACCCACCCGCTGAGCGCTCCGGCTGCAAGCTCGGCAAGCCCGGAGGCGACGAGCCGCGAGGGTGGGGGTGAACTCGGCGGCATGTCAGCCCCGAGGCGCAGCTTCGCCGGGTTCATCTCTTCCTCCTGGGTCGGTGTACCCGAATTCAACCGCACGACCCCCCGTGCCCGGGTGCCGGGTCGAGGTGGGCCCCGCAGTCGTTCGCATAACGTCCGCAGGGTGATCGTCTACGGCTCGAAGATCTCCTACTTCACGGGCAAGCTTGAGACGTACCTTCGCTACAAGGGGATTCCCTACGATTTTCGCCCGCTCGACCTTCGCCATTACGGGTGGGTCATACCGCGGAAGCTGGGTGGCACACAGCTCCCGACCGTGCGCCTGCCCGATGGACGCTGGATGAGCGATACAACGCCGATGATCGCCTGGCTCGAGCAGCAGCATCCTGAGCATCCGGTGATGCCCGTCGACCCCGTTCAGCGCTTCGTATCGCTGCTCATCGAGGACTACGCCGACGAGTGGCTGTGGCGCCCGGCGATGCACTATCGATGGAGCTTTCAGGCCGACAGCAGACTCGCCGGCACCCGCCTGGCAGAGGAGCTGGTCGTCCTGCCACTGCCCCTGGCCGCTCGCCGCATCTACGTATCGCGCCGGCAGCGGCGCCTGTTCGTCAAGGGTGACGGGATCAATCGGCACACTCGAGCTCACGCCGAGGGGGTTGTGGCCCGCCTTCTGGAGCAGCTCGAGGTCCTCTTCAGGAACCGTCCTTTCATCTTTGGCGACAGGCCCACCGTGGCCGACATCGGGCTGATGGGCCCTGTCTGGCGTCACTTCGTCCATGACCCCACGCCGGCGCGACTGCTGCAGGAACGGGCCCCCGCCGTATTCGAGTGGGCCGCACGGATGTGGAACGCCCGGGCGCGTCAGATCGGCGGAGAGCAGCTCCTGAGGGAGGTACCCGCGGACCTGTCGCCGCTGCTGTCGGAGATCGGCCAGACTCACCTGGAGGCCCTCGCGACGAACGCCCTGGCTCATCGCGACCGCAGGGCAAGGCACGACCTTGCCGTGCAGGGGACCACCTACCCGCAGATCCCGACCAGCCCCTATCGGGTCTGGTGCCTCGAACAGCTCCGGCTGCGCTATTCGCAGCTGGAGCCCGGCGATGCCGCGACGGTCAGGGAGCTTCTGACGGCCCGGGGCTGCTGGGAGCCGCTCTGGCGGGTCGGAGACCTCGCGTCGGGGCATGACACGGGCGCACAGGCGCCCTTCTGCAGGGTCACGCGGATGGTGAGCGACTGACCTCGATCTTCAGTCCGGTTTCCCGTTCGGAGACATCCCACAGCCGGGAGATCGCCTTCTCCATCCCTATCCGCCGCAGGATCGGTCGCCGGACGGGCGGGCCGTTGTTGACGAATCGGGGCACATAGAACTGACCGCCCCGTGCTGCGGGATCGGTGGCGGCTCTGAGCTGTGGCCGGGCACCCTGTTCGGGTGTCATCCCGGTTCTCCCGGCGAGGACGTGGAAGAACCGTTGGGAGAACCCGCCGTCGGTCTCCTGAACGCTTACGGCCTGGAGCTCCGTGTTGGAGAGGCCTGGATGCGCAATCAGGCTCACCGCCGGCGCCCCCGCGCGGGCCAACAGCTCCTGCAGACCGATGCCGAAGTGGAAGTTGGCCAGCTTCGACTGGCCGTAGGCTCGCCAGGGCCCATAATGTCCCTTGAGATGCGGGTTCGCCGGGTCCACCGCGCGGCCCACGTGATGGGCGGTGCTGGTCACGGTCACGATGCGGGCCGCCGGGGCCGCGAGCAGCGAGGGCATCAACTGCGCCGTGAGTGCGTAGTGACCGAGGTGATTGGTTCCGAACTGGATCTCGAAGCCGTCGGCCGTCGTGCCCTCGGGGACAGCCATGACGCCGGCGTTGTTGACAAGGATGTCCAGCTGCTGGTGAGTGCCTGCGATCTGCTCGGCTGCCCGACGAACGGAGGCGAGCGAGCCCAGGTCGAGCTCGACGAGCTCCAGCGAGGCCTGAGGCGCGGTCCGGCGTATCTCGGCCAGCGCATCGGCCGCCTTCCTCTGGTTGCGTGCGGCCATCACCACATGAGCGCCTGCCGCGGCCAGCGCGCGGGCCGTCTCGAGGCCGAGCCCGCCGTTTGCGCCGGTCACGACGGCGGTCCGTCCGCTCTGGTCAGGGATGTCGGCTGCGGTCCAGCTCATGAATCCTCCTCGGATGGGTGGCACTCGCCCGCCAGGTCGAGTCCATCACGCGGGCGGGACAGACTAGACAACTATTGCGTCATCTGTCAATTCTGTGCATACTCCGGGCATGAGTCAATCGACGGTCACGCGGCCCTCCGCCCGCGTCGAGGCGACCCGCGCCCTGCTGCTCGAGGGAGCGCTGGCGGAGTTCTCGGCGTTCGGCTTTCGGCGGTCCTCGATGGAGGGAGTGGCGCTTCGCGCAGGCGTATCGCGGGGGACCCTCTACCTCCACTGGAAGAGCAAGGCCGATCTCTTCCGAGGCATCGTCCAGGCGCTGCACGAGGAGCACCTGGCCGCCATGGAGGCCGTGCTGGAGGATGAGCACGACAGCCTCGAGGAGTCCCTCACGGCGATACTCGAGGCGCGGTTCCTGCGATTTGTGCGACTCACCTCCGAGTCGACTCATGCGGCCGAGCTCTACGACCTGCACAGCAGGATGTGCGGGGACATCGCAAGGGCCTCACAGGAGCGCTCCGAGCAGCTTCTGGCGCGATTCCTGCGGAAGGCCGTCGCCGACGGCCGTGCCGATCTTGGCCGCAGTGGGATGACGCCCGCCAAGGCTGCATCTGTGCTCTTCGACTGTGCGCACGGCGCGAAGGGGGAGGACCCTTCGCTGGCGACACCGGCGCTGTTCCGCGAACGCCTGGCGAGGATCGTCAGGCTGCTCGTCATAGGCCTGTCGGGCGACCCTCGCTAGTTCCCGGGAAAGCGCGGCGGGCGCAGGATCAGGACGCTGCAGGAGGCGCGATGGGAAACCCTGTTGGAGACGCTTCCGGCGAGTAGCCTCTTGCCTCGGCTCGTCCCGCTGTCACCCACGACGATGAGGTCGGCGTCCTCCTCCTCGGCCACCGTGACGAGGGCCTCGACGGGGTCCTCGAGGAGGGCATGGGCGACCGAGTCGAGCCCTCCCGACGTTGCGGTGTGGCGGGCCGCTGCAAGCAGGGTCTCGGCGGCTCCGAGCCCTCGGCGGTCACGGTAGGCGCGGACGAGGTGGAGCGAGCC
>CAZFGJ010000076.1:0-14190 GCA_964518445.1 uncultured Solirubrobacteraceae bacterium | reverse complement strand
CAGCTTGCGGATCGTCGGCTTCGCGGCGCCGCTCATCAACTGGGCGGAGAGGCGTCGCTCGAGGGCTGTCTCGACGGCCGTCACTAGCGCCTTTGACTCCTGATCACCCCAGGGCGTGTGGCGGCCGAAGGACTTCCGGTACCAGTCCTTGAAGTCGGCCAGCCCGGACTTGTGCGAGAGCTGTCCCTCCGCGTCATATACCCAGTGGCGGGGGAAGCGGCTGTGGCCGGTCATCTCGCCCTCGGCCCTCCCGTCGGCGTGGATCTTCAGCGTCAGCGTGGTCCAGACAAGCGGTGCCTGCCACTGAACGAAGGGGCGGCGCCGCACGCGCCGTGGGGCCGGGACGCCGGTGCGCCCTCCGGTGGTCTGGGTAAAGCGGACGTACTCGCTGCGTCGCTCGGGGTCGCGCCTGATGTCGGGCAGGCCGAACGCTTCGAAGGTCCTCGAGACGGGGCCGACCTTGACGGTCGTCGAGCCCATCATCCCTCCGCCGCCGTATCCGCACTTCCTGATCGCCCCCGAACGGTCGGTTTCGACCCAGCCGGTGAGCACGTTGGCGAAGCGGAAACGGTCGGCGTCGCGCAGGCTCTCGATGCTCTCGATTACTTCCGGAGGGGGGTCGTCGTAATGCGCCAGGCCGGCGTCGAAGGCGAGCCGCATGCTGCCCTCGATGGCCTCCGAGGGAATCCAGGACAGCGAGGTGATCGAGCTCTCGTGACGCATGGCGGCTCCGCGCGAGACTACCCGATAGGAGCTTTGCCCTGTCCGGCTGCGGGCGTTTCGGCGGGGCTCTCCGGGATGCTCTCGCCGGCCTGCTCGCCGCCACCTGGAGCGGGCCCCACGGTCCACACGCCGAGCTTGGCGACACGGCCGCGGATCTCAAAGTCCCCGACATGCACCAGATCCTCCGTCCCCGAGCGCATCCTTTCCCGGGTCGTCTCGGAGATGAAGAGCATCGCGTCGTAGCCCTTGGTCAACCCCTCCAGGCGCGATGCGGTGTTGGTGGTGTCGCCGATCGCCGTGTATTCCAGCCGCTGCTCGGAGCCCACGTTGCCCGCCATCACGGCGCCGCTGTTCAGGCCAACACCCATTTCGAAGCTGCGATCAAAGCCCTCTGAGGCAAGCCAGGCGTTGAAGTGCTCGAGGCGCGGTCCGATCAGCTCGCGCGCCGCTCGGACGGCCCGCTCGGCGTGGTCGTCCTGCTCGAGCGGGGCGCCGAAGACAGCCATGATCCCGTCGCCCATGTATGCGATCAGCGTGCCGCCCGCGTCGAGGATCGCCTCGGTCATCTCATTGAGGTAGTGGTTCACCACTTCGATGACCCGCGCCGCGGGCTGGGTCTCCGAGAAGCTGGTGAAGCCACGCAGGTCGGAGAACAGGACGGTGCAGTCCCGCTCGACGCCGCCGAGGCGGAGGTTCCCATCCGTTGTCGCGAGGACCTCCTCGACGACCTCACCCGGCACGAAACGCGAGAAGACGTCGCGGACGCGTTCGCGCTCGATCGCCTCGCCGACGTAGAGCACCGCCAGCGTGCCGAGGGTCCCCAGCGCCAGTGCGAGCAGCGGATAGACGAAGGCGAGAATTCGACCGTTGTTGAATGCGAGCTGTGTGGCGAGGGTGAAGACGACGGCCAGCGCGGCCGCATCGAGCATCGAGCGCCAGCGGCGCAGCCTGAGGCTGCCCAGCGGCACGGCGACACCCAGCAGGATGATCAGGAGGATGTTCACGAGGCCCGAGGCGTTGCGCAGCGGCACCCCTTCGAGCAGCGTGGCGGCGGCGTTGGCCCAGATTTCCGGTCCGGGCATGACCGGCCCGTAGGGCGTCGAGTGCAGGTCCTGGAGAATCGGCGCCGAGGCGCCGACGATCACGAGCTTGTTCTTGAAGGTCCCCGGAGGAGCTTCGCCTTTGAGGACCTTTGAGAAGGAGATCGAGTGGAAGGTTTCGATCCCGCCGGCGTAGTCGATCGGCACGGTCCCCGAGCTTTCGAAGGTCGAGGGCGCGATCCGCTTTCCCATCATCACTTCCGCGGAGACCTTGGCGAAGGTCCCCAGCTGGTGGTATCGGCTCGCCACCCTGCGGGCGGTCCCGTCGGTGTCGAGTGTCAGGACTACAGCCGCCGGCCGGGCTCCGATTTCCCGCAGCAGGGCGGGCGAGCCGCCGAAGATTTCGGTTTCGCCGTGGGGCCCGACCCGTGAGGCTCCAAGCACCACCTTCCCGTGTGCCCCTGCGATCGCTTCGGCGAGCGCCAGGTCGTCCTTTTCATCGGTGCGCCGGGTGAATTCGATGTCCACGGCGATCGTCTTGGCGCCGCCTTCGTTGATCTCTTCGATCACCTTCCCCTCGTATTCCCGGGGAAAGGGGAACTGGGAGTGGAACCTGTGATGTTCGAGTTCGGGGAACGTCGCCGAGTCGATTGCCACGAACTCGATGTTCTCCGGCGCCGGACGGGTTCCCCTGATCGAGAACCGGGCGTCGATCGTCTGGAGCTCGCTCCTCTGCAGCAGGCCCGTTGCGTAGGCCGCGATCCCGACCCCCGATGCCAGAGCCGAGACGGCGAGCAGCGAGATGATCTTGCGTCTCCTGCTGCGCGTGGCGCCCATGCGAGGTCCCGCCGGCCAGGCGGTCAGTTGCAACCGGTGATGCCGCCGTCGAGCGGGATCACCGTGCCGGTCATGTAGGCGCCGGCTCGCGAGGCGAGGAAGAGCGTGAGCCCGGCGACGTCGTCGGGCCGCCCGATCCGCCCGAGGGGGACGCTCTGCTCGATGGCCCTGCGCGAGTCGGGATCGGCCAGGGCGAAGGCCATCATCTTGCTCTCGAACGGCCCCGGGGCGATCGCGTTGACGGTGATTCGCTCCCCCGCCAGGCGCTTCGCCAGGTGTCGCGTGAGCATGTGCACCGCGGCCTTGCTGGCGCTGTAGCTGTAGTTCTCGACCGAGGGCGTCCGCAGGCCGTCGATCGAGCCGATGTTGATCACACGTGCCGGGTCATCCTCCTTGGCGGCCGCCCGCAGGGCGCCCAGCAGGCCGACGGTCAGGTGGAAGACGCCCTCGACGTTGGTGTGCGCGACCCGATCCCACCCGCTGGCCGGGAACTCCTCGAGCGGTGCCCCCCAGACGGCGCCGGCGTTGTTGACCAGGATGTCGAGCGCCGGGAAGTGGGAGCTCGCCGCCGCGGCGAGCTCGGCTGCGCCCTCCGGAGTCGAGACGTCCGCGGGGATGGCCACGCACTCGCCGATCTCCGAGAGCTCAGCGGCCGCGGCCTCGACGTCGGCCTGCTTGCGCGAGGAGACGATCACCTTCGCTCCGGCACGCACCAGGCCCGTGGCGATCATCAGGCCGATGCCGCGCGAGCCGCCCGTCACCAGGGCCGTCTTGCCCGACACGTCGAACAGGTCGCTCATGGATCAGTCCGCGAACTCGGCGGGGCGCTTCTCGAGGAAGGCGCCGATCGCCTCGGGCGGAGCCGCACCGAATGTGGCCATGATCTGCTGGCGGTCCTCGTACTCGGCGGCCGTCTGCTCGCTCATCTCGAGTGCCGACCACATCCCCTGCTTGGTCAGCTGGACGCCCCAGGGGGCCAGCGCCGAGATCTGCTCCGCCGCCTCGAGCGCCCTGGCCTCCAGTGCCTCCTGGCTCAGGACGTCCGCGACCAGGCCGATCCGAAGCGCCTCCTGGGCATCGAAGCGCCGTCCCGTCAGCATCAGCTCGTGTGAGCGCGAGGCGCCGATCAGCCGAGGCAGGAGCCAGCTGGTGGCCATGTCGCAATTGGAGACGCCGATGTTGATGAATGCGGCCCGGAAGACGGCCTCCTCGGCGGCGTAGCGGATGTCGCAGCCCAGGGCCAGCGCCAGGCCGAAACCGGCCGAAGGTCCGTTGACCGCGGCGATGAGGGGCTGGGGGAGGGCGCGCAGACCGAGGATCAGGCTGGACATGTGGCGCTGGTTGGCAAGGCGGTCGCGGGACTCGTCAGTTCCCGTGTTGCCCGGCGCGGCGCCATATCCGTGGAGGTCCAGGCCGGCGCAGAAGCCCCGCCCGGCTCCGGTCAGGATCACGGCGCGGCAGGACCGCTCGTATGTCAGATCGCGAAGCTGCTCGTGGAGCGCCTCGCAGAGCTCCGAGGTCATCGTGTTGAGCTGCTCGGGCCGGTTCAGCGTCAGTCGCACCACGTGGGGTGCAGGTTCGTCTCGCAGCAGGACCTCGGCCATCGGGCAATCCTATGTCGTCGGTCCGCTCCGTGGATAGTGGAAGGCCTGGGTCTGGGTCACCTTCGCGACGAGCTTGCCGTCGTCGCGAGCGATCTCCGTCTCGATCACGATCATCGTCCGGCCCCGGTGAAGCGGGCGGGTCGTGGATGTGACACCACCGTCGAGCACCGCTCGCAGGAAGTTGGTCTTCGACTCGATGGTCGCCGTGCCGATCGTGCCCTCCGGCAGGTTGAAGAAGGCGCAGGTCCCGCCGCACCCGTCGGCCAGGGCCATCAGGGCCCCGCCGTGCATCAGCCCGCCCGCCGTGCATCGCTCGGGTGCCCACTCCATGCGACCTCTGACGAGATCGGGGCCCACCTCGAGCAGCTCGGCTCCGATCAGTGCCGCGAAGGGCATCATGTCCCGTATCTGCGCGGGTGTCGGCTGCCCGGTCATGAGTGCACCGCCGTTTCCAGGCGGTCGAGCACGAGGCGACGCCCGAGGTCCGCCGCCTCGAGGACGCGCTCGGCATCCTCGTCGGCGACGCGCAGGACGATGTGCCGGGCTCCGGCCTGCACGTACGGCTCGAGCCAGCCGGCGAGGCCCTCGGGTGTCCCGGAGTACATGGCTTGGATCATTCGCATCAACTCCAATGGTTGTTCGTAGTAACGCTCGATGTTGCGCCGCAGCCGCTCCTCCGCGGCGGCGGGCGACTCGTCCAGGCAGACCGTCAGGTAGAGCCCCGCGACGGGAGCCTCGTCTCGCTCGGCCTCGGCGGCCGAGGCTCTGACCCGCGCGAGGCCCTCGGCGTAGAGCTCCGCCGTCGGCGGGTAGGGCAGCCAGCCGTCGGCGATTCGCCCGACACGGCGCTCGGCCGCCTCCCCGGCACCGGCCAGCCAGATCGGCGGGCCTCCCGGCCGGTGAGGCCCCGGCTGCAGGGCGATCTCCTCGAGCCGCACGTGGCGACCCTCGAACGAGACGGGCTCCCCTTCGCCGGACCAGAGCGCCCGGACCGCTGCGATCGTCTCGGCCAGTCGCCCGACCCGCCCTGCCCAGGGCACGCCCACCGCCTCGAACTGCCGTTCTGTCTCGAGGTAGGGGAACCCGGCTCCCAGCCCGAGGATCAGCCGCCCTTCGGAGATCAGGTCGAGCGTCGCCGTTGCCTGGGCGAGCAGCAGGGGTGGGCGCAGGGCTCCCAGGAGGACGCCCGTGCCGAGTACGGCCCGGTCGGTCCGCGCGGCAACGGCGGCGAGCAGGAGCAGAGCGTCGTGGCGTGCGCGGGCGAGCGGGCTGTCGCCGACCCAGATCGCATCGAACCCGAGATCCTCGGCGTGCTCCGCGAGCGCCAGCAGCGGTCCGGTCTGCGGGCGCCCGAGGGTGATCGCGTCGCGCGTCGGGAGCAGGTAGCCGATCGACAGACGGCTTGGGTCGAGCGTCCGCATGGCGGATATAATTGCACAGTCGTACAAGAAATGACATGGCTCGGCCTATAGACAAGGCGCGACGCGCCGAACTGCTCCAGGGCTCGATCGACTACGCGGTCGAGCACGGCCTGGCGGACCTGACCCTCAGGCCGCTCGCCGAGGCGCTGGGCGTCCAGCCGAACACGCTGGCCCATCACTTCGGGAGCAAGGAGGAGCTGCTGAGCGAGATCCTCAACGGCGTCCGCGACAGGCTTCGGGCGACGCGCGCCGAGGTTGCAGCCGACCCCCGGGGCGATCCGATCGAGGCTGTCTGGCGGTGGACCGCCGACGAGCGCCACGAGCGGTTCTTCCGGTCCTTCTTCGAGGCATATGGGCTTGCCCTTCGCAGACCCGAGCGTTTCGAGCCGTTCCTGGCACGGGTGGTCTCGGATTGGGTCGGGCCGGCCGGCTCCCCGGCGGCGACGCTCGAGCTGGCCGTGCTGCGGGGACTGCTGCTCGATCTGCTCACGACAGGAGAACGAGAGCGCGTCGAGGAGGCCCTCCGCCTTTACATCCGACGCGCACCGGCAAACGCCTGAGGCCCGCCGGCAGGAGGGTTTCTGTGAGACTGGCGGGCGTGTCTCCCGGAGCCCTGAGGCTCGCCGTTGTCGGCCACGTCGAGTGGGTCCAGTTCGCCCGTGTGGATCACGTGCCCGTGCCCGGCGAGGTGGTCCATGCGAGCGACACGTTCGAGGAGCCGGCAGGCGGCGGCGCCGTCGCGGCCGTCCAGCTGGCACGCCTGGCGGGCGCCTGCACGCTGATCACCGCGCTGGGAGACGATCAGCTTGGAAGGCGCTCGGTCGAGCGCCTGAGCGAGCTGGGGGTCACGGTCCGCGCGAGTTTCCGGGATACGCCCACGCGCAGCGCCGTGACGCTGCTGGACGCGGCGGGCGAGCGGACGATCACCACCTTTGGCGAGAGGCTCGACCCATTGGGCGGCGATTCCTCCGGCTGGGAGGGCTTCGAGAATCTGGACGGGGTCTATTTCACCGCCGGCGACCGCCAGGCCCTTGAGCGAGCCCGGTCGGCGGCTCGGGTGCTGACCGCCAGCCCCAGGGCACGGCATGCCCTCGGCCAGGGCGTCGAGCTGGACGCCCTGGTGCTCAGCGGCCACGATCAGATCGAGCTGCGCGCCGCTCAGCCCGCCGAGGCGGATGCGCGGCTGCTCATCTACACCGAAGGAGGCCGGGGCGGGCACTTCCGCTACCGGACCGGCTCCGAGGGCCGTTGGGATGCGGCTGAGCTCCCGGGTCCGCCGGTGGACTCATATGGATGCGGAGACTCGTTCGCGGCCGGGGTGACCTACGGGCTGGCGGACGGCCGTGAACTGCCCGAGGCGCTGGCCGTCGGCGCCCGTTGCGGTGCCGCCTGTCTTGCCACGCGCGGCCCCTACGGAGGCCGGCCGGGGCTGGGGGCCCGGAGCTTCGAGAACTGACAGGATCCCGCCCATGGACTTCGAGCAGATCACCACAGAGACATCAGAGGGCATCCTCACGATCACCCTCAACCGCCCCGACCGCCTCAACGCCTGGACCGGGCGGATGGGGGAGGAGCTGCGCGCTGCGTTCGACCTCTCCGACGCCGATGACGACGTGCGGGTGGTGATCATCACGGGCGCCGGGCGTGGCTTCTGCGCGGGAGCCGACCTCGAGGGCGGCGGCGACACCTTCGACTACAGCAAGCGGGACACCGCCGGCATCGCCGGACGGGACGGCGGCGGTGAGTTCACGCTGCGGATCTTCGATTCCAAGAAGCCCGTGATCGCCGCGATCAACGGACCGGCAGTGGGCGTCGGCGCGACGATGACGCTGCCGATGGATGTCCGCCTGGCCGCCGATGACGCCAAGCTCGGCTTCGTCTTTGCCCGCCGGGGGATCATCCCCGAGGCGTGCTCGAGCTGGTTCCTTCCGCGGGTGGTCGGCATCAGCCGGGCGATGGAGTGGGTCTCGACGGGGCGGGTCTTCAGCGCGCAGGAGGGCCTCGAGGCCGGGCTGATCCGCAGCATTCACCCCAAAGACGAGCTGATCGGCGCGGCCCGCGAGCTGGCCCTCGAGATCGCGCAGAACACCGCCCCGGTCTCGGTCGCGCTGGCCCGCCAGCTGATGTGGCGGATGCTGGGCGCCGAGCATCCGATGATGGCGCACCGTGCCGACTCCCGCGGGATGGTCGCGCGAGGCCAGTCAGCCGACGTGGTCGAGGGCGTCACGTCGTTCCTCGAGAAGCGCCCGGCTCACTTCACAGACAAGGTGTCCGAGGGTCTGCCCGACGTCATGCCGGGCTGGCACTCGCCCGAGTTCGAATAGGAGGCAGCGATGTCCGGGCAGAAGAGCTTCACCGCCGAGCAGGCAAGGAGCGTCGGCGAGCAGATCGGGATCGACTGGGGCAGCGCTCCCTTCGATGTCGAGCAGTTCCGCAAAGGGATGGACGTGGAGCTCGAGCACGGCTTCACGGACATGGTCACGAACGTCACCGACGACGATCCGGTCTTCACCGGCAAGATCGCCCTTGCGCACCTCAACGAGTTCCCCGACTACTACACGCGGCTCCAGAAGATGGAGGAAGAGGCCGAGCGCGGCGACTAGGCCGCGCCTCCTCAGAGGCTCGGCAGCTGCTGGCGCTTTGAGAGGACGGGGGCGAACAGGTCGCCCAGGCGCTCAACACGCTCGAGCAGCGCCGGCGCCTCGAAGCTGAGCGGGCCTGCGTCCCCGGCCTTCAGCGCGTCGCGGATCTCCTGCCATTCCAGGGGAGTCGAGGCTGTGGGCCGCGAGAGTGCCCGCAGCGAGTAGACGCAGACGGTCGTCTTGCGGGCGTCGTTCTGACTCCAGTCGATCAGGACGCGCCCGGTCCGTCTCGTCTTGGTCATGCGCGAGACCACCAGGTCGGGCTCGGTCTGCTCGAGCAGCTCGGCGACAGCCTTGGCGAACGGCTTGGTCTGGGCGTAGGTGATGGCCTCGTCGTTGAGGGGCAGGTAGATCTGCAGCCCCTTGGACCCGGAGGTCTTCGGGTAGCTCGCCAGGCCGAGGCCCTCGAACATGCCGCCCAGGAGAACGGCGACCCGGCAGCACTCGAGCAGCCCGGCGGGCTCGCCCGGGTCGAGGTCGAAGACGAGTGAGGTCGGCCGGTCCATCGCACCGGCCCGGGCCAGCGGCGTGTGCAGCTCGATGGCGGCAAGGTTGGCCAGCCAGATCAGCGTCGGCAGATCGTCGGCCAGCGTGTAGTCGATCGGCTTGCTCGAGCTCGGCACCGTGGCCGTCCGAACCCAGTCGGGCCGGTGGGCCGGCGACTGCTTCTGAAAGAAGGACTTGCCGTTGACTCCGTCGGGCCAGCGCGTGACGGTCAGAGGGCGGCTTGTCAGGTGGGGAAGCAGGGCGGGTGCGATCGCCGCGTAGTACTCGATCAGCGCTCGCTTCGCGAACTGCGCCTCCGGGTAGATGACCTTCGCGAGGTTGGAGAGCTTCAGCTCGCGCCCGCCCACTCTCGCGATAGCGCTCTTGGCGCTGAGCTCCTCGATCTCCAGCGGTTCGCCTGATGCGCGCCGCTCGCCGAGCGCCTGGCTTCCCCCAGGAGCATCCGAGGTGTCCTCTCGCACCACCAGCTCCGCCGGCTTGTCATCCCGCAGGCCCTTGTAGGAGGGGTGGCGAATGTTGCCCGCGCTGGTCCATTCGGCGAACTCGACCTCGGCGACCAACCGGGGCTCGCAGAAGAGCGACTCCTTGGGCGGCTGCCCGGCGGAGAAGGGCGAGGAGTCGCGGGCCAGTCCCCCGAGCAGCGACTGGAGCCGGTCGAGCTCGGCGTCGCTGAAGCCCGTCCCGACACGCCCGACGAACCTCAGCGCCCCGCCCGGGTCGTGGACGCCCAGGAGCAGCGCGCCGATGCTGGAGCTCCGGCGCCCCTTGCCGGGAAGCCACCCACCGACGACGAACTCCTGGCGGCCCATCGTCTTCACCTTCAGCCAGCTCCCGCCCCGCGCGCCCGGCTGGTAGGTCGACTCGAGGCGCTTGGCGACGATCCCCTCAAGCCGTTGCTCGACGCTGGCCTTCAGCAGATCGGCGCCGTGGCCGAGGAGGTGCTCGGGTGTCTGCCAGCTCTCCCCTGACAGGCCCAGCGCGGCGAGGCGCTCGCGGCGCTCGGCATAGGGGAGATCCATCATCGAATGCCCGTCCAGCCAGAGCAGGTCGAAGACCACATAGGTGACGGGGGTGCGCTTCGCCAGCTTGCGGGCCTGCTCGCGCGAGGAGACATGCATCCGCTGCTGCAGCGAGCCGAAGCTGGGCCGCCCGGCCTCGTCGAACGCGACGATCTCGCCGTCGAGCACGGCCCGGTGCGAGCCGAGGTCCCGGTCGATGCGGGCGATCTCGGGGTAGCTGTCGGAGATGTCGTTGAGATTGCGGCTTTCCAGCCGGACCTCGCCGGGGTTGCAGTAGGCGATCGCCCTGACCCCATCCCACTTGATCTCGAAGCCCCACCCGGCGTCCTCGGCGGGAAGCGTCCCGGTACGGGCCAGCATCGGCACGATTCGCTCGGGCATCGGCTCGCGGGACACGTCGGCCGGAGGGTCCATCCGGTGGATCATCCAGTCCTTGGGCGGGTCCTCCTTGTCGATCGGGAAGAGGGCATAGCGGGCCTCCAGCCGCTCGCCGTGGAGCAGCACCTCGATCTTGCGGGGCTCCCACTTGATCAGCTCATAGGTCCCCTGGTCCCAGATCTTCATCGTCCCGGCCCCGTAGTTGCCCGCCGGGATCTCGCCGTGGAAGGTGAGGTACTCGATCGGGTGATCCTCGGTGGCGGCGGCGAAGCGGTTCTCCCCGGGCTCCTCGGGGATCCCCTTGGGGACGGCCCATGACGCCAGCGCGCCGTCGTGCTCGAGACGAAGGTCCCAGTGCAGACGGCGGGCACTGTGCTCGTGGATCACGAAACGCGGCAGTCCCTCGGCGGGCCGGCCCTCAGCGGGCGCCGGCTCGGGGGTCGCCGCGAAATCACGTTTGCGCTCGTAGCGGCCGAGCTTCTTCTCCTCGCTCGAGGCGCGCCCTGCGCCCCTCTCCCGCGGGGAGGGCACCTAGCGTTTGGCTGTGGCCCGCGAGCTGCTGCGTTTGGCGGTGGTCCCCGATTTTGTGCTGCCGGCGGATTTCGGGGCCCCCGATTTGGCGGCTGCTTTTTTCGCGGTTTTGGCGGCGGCTTTCTTGCGTTTCGCCGGTTTCGTGGGGCTGTCGTCCTTCCCCTCGCGGGCACGGACGGCCTCGAGGCTCGCCTTCAGCGCTCCCATCAGGTCGGGGGCCGGGGCCGTGACCTCCTCCGGCTCGGGCTGGATGGCGATCTCCTTGCCCTCGGCCTTGCGCTCGATCAGTGCCAGGACCTCCTCGCGGTAGGTGTCCTTGTAGCGGCTCGGATCGAACTCGCCGGCGAGCGAGCCGACCAGCTGCTTGGCGATGTCCAGCTCTCGCTTGGTCGTTTTCACGTCCTGCGCCTCGGAGATCTCGTCGATCCGATCGGCCGGCAGGATTTCGTCGGCGAAGATCATCGTCGCCATCCCCAGCACGTCGCCCATCGGGCGGATCGCGACGAGGTTCTCCTTCGAGCGGATCACGACCCGCGCGATCGCGACCTTGCCCGTCTCGCGCATCGCTTCGAGGAGCAGCCGGTAGGGCTTGGCGCCACCGGGTCCCGGGGCGAGGTAGTAGGGGTGGTCGTAGAAGACGGGGTCGATCTCCGAGAGCTCGACGAAATCCTCGATCTCGATCGTTCTTGTCTTCTTCGGCTGGAGCGTCTCGAGCTCGCCCGGCTCGATCACCACGTAGCGGTCCGGCGCCAGCTCATAGCCCTTGACGATGTCCTCGTAGGGGACCTCCTGCCCGCTCTGCGGGTCCACGCGCTTCTGGGAGATGCGCACGCCCGACTTCCCGTTGAGCTGGTGGAAGCGAACGGTCTTGCGGTTGATTGCGCTGTAGAGCTTGACGGGCACGGTGACCATGCCGAAGCTGATCGCGCCGGTCCACATAGAGCGGGGCATGTTTCAAGTGTTACCACGCCTGGGCGCCCGCAAACAGCTCTGCAAAGGGCCATGCCGGACGGTGGCTCGATGCGCGAGACTGTCGCGGTGATCTCCCGCCCCCTCCAGGACGACCCGACAGAGCTTCTGGCGCAGCTGCTTCGCTTCGACACGACAAACCCGCCGGGCAACGAGCGGGAGTGCATCGACTGGATCCGCGGGCTGCTCGAGGGGCTGGGCCTGGAGGTGAGGATCGTGGCGAGCACACCCGAGCGCCCGAACCTGATCGCTCGGCTCCCAGGCGCGGGCGTGTCCTCGCCGCTCCTGCTCCAGGGCCACGTGGACGTCGTCGCGGCAGTCGGGGAGTGGCGTCACGATCCGTTCGCCGGCACGCTCGATGACGGCTACATCTGGGGCCGGGGCGCCCTGGACATGAAGGGCGGCGTGGCGATGATGCTGGCCGCGTTCATGCGCACCGCCGCGACCGGCAGGACCCCGCCGGGGGACGTGATCCTGTGCCTGATGGCCGACGAGGAGGCCGGCAGCGAGCTGGGGGCCGAGTTCCTCGTCCGCGAGCACCCCGAGCTGTTCGAGGGGGTTCGCTATGCGATCGGCGAGTTCGGGGGCTTCTCGCTGCCGCTGGCGGGACGGACCCTCTATCCGATCATGGTCGCCGAGAAGCAGCTCTGCTGGACACGGGCGACCCTGCGCGGTCCTTCGGGGCACGGCTCGATGCCGCTTCCGGACTCCGCCATGGGGCGGCTGGGCCGGCTGCTCAGCAGCCTCGACGGCCGGCGGCTGCCGGTCCATGTCCCGAGCGTCACCCGGGCGATGGTCGAGGCCATCGCCGACGAGCTGCCGCCGCCGCTGGCACTGCCGCTGCGCGGCCTGCTCAAACCGGCCCTGACCGATCGCACCCTTGATCTCCTGGGGGACCGGGGGAGGCTGTTCGACCCGCTGCTCCACAACACGGCAAGCCCCACGATCGTCTCGGGGGGGCACAAGATCAACGTGATCCCCGATGAGGTCACCATCGAGCTGGACTGCCGGCTGCTCCCCGGCTACGGCCCCGAGGATGTCTTCGGCGAGCTGCGGGCTCATTCGGGAGTGGAGATGGAGTTCGAGGTCGTCCGCCACGACCCCGTGGCGGCCGAGCCCGACCTGGCGCTGTTCGGGATGCTCTCGGACACCCTGCGTGAGCTGGACGCCTCGGCGCGGCCCGTTCCGATGCTTCTCCCGGGGGTCACCGACGGGCGCTTCTTCTCTCGCCTGGGGATCCAGACCTACGGCTTCCTGCCGATGCAGCTGCCCGAGGACCTTCGCTTCATGTCCTTGATCCACGCTCCTGATGAGCGTCTGCCGGTGGCCTCGATGGACTTCGGCACCCGCGCGATCGAGCGGGCCCTCGAACGCTTCCGCTGAGCTCCGCTCAGTGGTTGCTGGTCCGCACGCTGCAGTGGGCCGCATGCAGGGCGCGACAGACAGCCACGTAGCCGGGCCGAGGCCTGTAGTGGGAGTCCATCAGGCCCGCGTCGAAGCGGTCCCTGGGCTTGGCGCCGGTCCAGTCGAACAGGTAGAGGCGCTTGATCTGCGAGTGCTCCCCGGCGACGCCGAAGACATATTTGAGGACCCCCGCGGCGCGGCGCAGGCCTTCGCCCCCGATGTTGGTGAAGAGCGGCGAGAGACTCACGATCCCGCCGGTCTCGGTCAGCCAGACTTCGCCGCCCAGGGCGTGGATGAGTTCGCGTGTCCGCCAGCTTTCCAGGCGGTTGACGTCGGAGTAGTTGTGCAGCCCCCAGACCCTCGGCATGATCGTCTCGAGCCTGCCGATCTCATGCTTGAATTCGGCGATGTAGCGGAGGGTGGGGGCGATGTCGCGAGCGTCGAGGATGTCGAGGCCGCTGACGCTGCAGCCCTTGCACACGCGGATCAGGGCCTGGTAGTAGCGCGCCGCGGCTGCCGCTGAAGGGCTGGCGAGGGCACCCCGGATGTTGCCGCGGTTGGCCTCGTCCCAGGACTGGTATTCGCGGACGTGGGGAAACAGGCGGACGAACTTCTGGACGTCCCGCTGGTAGCCGGCCACGCTGGGCAGCGTCGTGGGCGTGTACTCGGAGTGGTAGAAGGACACGAGGATTTTCTGGTGGCGCGCTTCGGCAGCCCTGATCCAGGCTGCCGCCTGCATGAGCGAGTAGGGCCTCACGGCGGCGTCGTAGGGGGCGATGTATCGAGCGATCTTCGTGTGGAGCTGCTGCCAGAGGGGGTTGGTGAACATCTCCGGATGCTCATCCCCGATCCCGGTCATGAAGAACGAGCTCGTGTGGGCAGCGGGGGTCGCGGGGCGGGCCAGGGCGGGCGCGGGGGTGAGCGGCGTGCCTCCCACGGAGAGCGCGGGCAGGGTGGCGTTGGCGCCGAGGGGGAGGAGTTCGCGGTAGCGCCAGTGCGAGGCGTCACCGCGGGCGGCGAGGCACCAGCGAGTCAGGACGCTGCCGATGGCGGCGTAGTCATATTGCACATCGAGGATGCCCGTGATGCCGCAGCGCGGACAGGTGTAGCCCACG
>CAZFGJ010000075.1:0-14260 GCA_964518445.1 uncultured Solirubrobacteraceae bacterium | reverse complement strand
GGGAGCATGGACGAGCACTATCCGACGCTTGCGCCTCAGGTGCAGACGATCTCCTCTCCCCCGGCGCCGGTCCCCTCGGAGAACCCGTTCGGCGGCCCGGCACCGGCAGCCCCGAACGTCCCCACCGAGCGACGCGGTCTGCGCGGGCGGATCGGCAGCGCCCTGGCGGCGCTGGGTGCGCTGTTCGCCAAGTTCTGGGTGACCATCAAGGCAGGGCTCCTCCTGCTCCCGAAGATCAAGTTCCTCGGGACCGGCGCCACGGCGCTGGTCTCAGTGGCGGCCTACTCGCTGTTCTGGGGCTGGACGTTCGCGCTGGGCTTCGTGGTGCTGATGTTCGTCCACGAGATGGGCCACGTCATCCAGCTCCGCCGCGAAGGGATCAGAGCCAGCGCCCCGATGTTCATCCCCTTCCTGGGAGCGGCGGTGATGATGAAGGAGATGCCCAACGACGCGGCAGCCGAGGCGCGTGTCGGCCTGGCCGGGCCGGTGCTCGGGACCCTGGGCGCCGCCATCTGCCTGGCAATCGCCGAGGCGACCAACAGCGACTTCCTGAGGGCCCTTGCCTACGTCGGCTTCTTCCTGAACCTGATCAACCTGATCCCCGTCGTCCCGTTCGACGGGGGACGTGCGATGGCGGCCATGGCGCCCGCATTCTGGTTCGTCGGACTCGCCGCGATGGTGGCCCTGTTCTTTATCGCCGCCAACCCCTTCCTGCTCCTCTTCATCCTGCTGGGAGCGATGGAGACGAGACAACGATGGAAGGCGCGCAGGACCCGATCGCTGGAGCAGGCCGCCTATTACCGCGTCTCACCCCGTAACCGCTGGCTGGTCGGTGCCGTCTACGTCGGGCTGATCGTCGTCCTCGCGCTCGGCATGCACGAGGCCCACATCCTCAGCTCTGCCGGGCACACCTTCCGCTCGATCTAGCCTCGGCTTCCATCAGCGGCGGGCTTCGCGCACGCCGCGTTCCATGTCGCGCTTGGTCTCGCGCTCGCGGATCGTGTGGCGCTTGTCGTAGAGGTCCTTTCCGCGTGCCAGCGCCAGCTCGACCTTGGCGTTGGACCCGGAGAAGTAGATCCTGGTCGGAACGAGCGTCAGGCCACGCTCGCTGACACGGCCCGAGAGCCGCTCGAGCTCGCGCCTGTGAAGCAGCAGCTTGCGGGGGCGCTCCGGGTCGTGGTTTTCGCGCGATGCGGGAGCGTAGGGCGGGATATGGATCGAGTGGAGCCACAGCTCGCCCCCTGAGAAGGCTCCGTAGCCATCCTTCAGCTGCGCGCCCGAGGTGCGCAGGGCCTTCACCTCGGTTCCCTCGAGGACGACACCGCACTCGAAGCGCTCGATCAGCTCGTAGCGATAGGAGGCGTAGCGATTCGACGCCACGTCCCCGGCACCCACCTTGCGCTTGCCCTTTCCCTTGGCCATCAGGAACGAGCCTAGCCTGCCAGTTCCAGGTCCACGCGCCCGCGGATCGTGTCGATCCGGATCACCCGCACCGTCACAGGGTCACCAAGACGCAGCGTCGCGCCCGTGCGCTCACCCCTGAGGATCGTCCCCTCCTCGTTCAGCTCCCACCACTCACGGCCCGCCCCACGCTCGTGCGGGCGCTGCTCGGAGCCCCTGCGACCCTGCGATCGGCGCTGCGGGGAGCGCCGGGGCTCACCCCTTGGCGCCGGAGCTCTCAGCAGGCGCACCGGGAGCATTCCCTCGAACGGCGGGATCTCGTGCAGCTCGGCCGCGTGGCCTTCGGGACCGTCGAATGCGATGAAGGCGCCGGCGGAGATCAGGCCTGTGATCTCACCGTCCAATGCCTGGTCGGGGCCGGACTCGAACAGCATCCGCTCGAGTGCGAAGCAGCTCGCGATGTCGTCGCCGTCGCGCTCGATGACCATCGCCTCGCGCTCGCGCTCAGAGGTCCAGGCACCGAGCTCCACCAACTCCCCGGCTCGGGGCGGGCGCTCGCCCTCGCCGACCGCCGAGAGCAGAGCCCGGTGGCAGACGATGTCGGGGTAGCGCCGGATCGGCGAGGTGAAGTGGCAGTAGGCCGCCGAGTGCAGGCCTGCGTGGCCGAGATTCTGCGGCGAGTAGTAGGCCTGCTTCAACGTTCGCAGCACCAGCGAGCTCAACCCCCTTCGCCCCTGTCCCCCGGTCCGCTGCAGGTGCTCCTCGACCTTGATGGACATCGAGGCCATCAGATCGGCCGCCTCGGTGGAGGACATCCTGTCCGGGACCGCCGGCGTGGGCACCTCGAGCGAGGCCAGCTGATCGGCCAGACGCTCGACCCGCTCAGGCTCGGGGCGCTCGTGAACCCGGTAGAGGCAGGGGATCGAGCGCTGCGCAAGCAGGTCCGCGACGGCTTCGTTGGCGGCGATCATCAGGTGCTCGATCAGGCGGTGGGACTCGGTCTGCACCCGTCCGTGGATCTCGGCGACATCGCCCCGCTCGTCGAAGACAAACTCCGGCTCGGGGGAGTCGAGCGTGAGAGCGCCGGTCCGCTCGCGCTTGAGCTGCAGCGCGCCGGCAACCCGGCGGGCAAGGCCCAGAGGCTCTGCCCAGGGCTCCGCGGCGCGCTCTGCCCCGGCGAAGATGCGGTCGACCCGCTCGTAGTCGAGGCGCTCGTCGGAGCGGATCACCGAACGGTAGAAGGACGCGCTCTGGACGCTCTCGCCGTCGATCAGGAGCTCCACCGTCACCGCCGCCCGGGGAACGCCCGGCACGAGCGAGCAAGCCTCGCTGGAGAGCGCGTGGGGAAGCATCGGCTCGACCGTCCCCGGCACATAGACGCTGGTCGATCTCCTTCGTGCCTCCCGGTCAAGCGCCGTGCCCTCCCGGACGTGTGCGGCCACATCGGCGATGTGAACCCACACCCGCGCCTTGCCGTCCCCCGCGTCCTCGGCCGAGATCGCATCGTCGAAGTCCCGGGCACTCACGGGGTCGATCGTGAACGTCGCCAGTCCCGTCAGGTCGCGGCGCTCCTCTGCCGCTGCCATGACCCGCTCCCCCGCCTCCTTGGCTTCGCGCTCGATCGCCGAGGTGAAGCGCCGGCTGTGCCCGCGCTCCTGGAGCAGGGCCTCGATCACGTCGCGGGCTACGTCAGGGCGCCCGATCCGCAGCTGCACGCGAGCGCCCGACCCCTTTGTCGCCGGGCGGACCAGGACCATGTCGCCCTCACGGGCTCCGGCCATCGAGCCACGGGAGGAGTTCGCGGAGGCGAGGACCATCCCCCCGGACCCATGCCGGCGGGGCGGGCTCGAGGCGCCGGCGGGAGCCGGGAACAGCCGCTCGGCCGTCAGGAAACGCCCGCGGCGTGTCAGGACCGCCACGAACGGGGCGGCCGGCGCAGGGCGGCTCACTTCACTTTGGCCGCAAGCGTGTTCAGCGCGATTCTCAGACCCTGCTGCGTGTCGACGACCTGCTTGCCAACCGGCACTTCAGGGGTGATGCCGGCGCCCTGTTTGACACCTCCGCCACCCAGGTTGCGACCGTTGGGCGTGAAGTACTCGCCCACCGTGATGTCCAGCGCCCCGCCGTTGGAGAGGGGCATCTCCTCCTGGAAGACGCCCTTGCCGAACGTATGGGTCCCGACCACCGTCGCCCGCTTGTGATCCTGAAGCGCAGCCGTCACGATCTCCGATGCGGAGGCGGTTCCCGAGTCGACAAGGACGACGACCGGAACGGAGGCTGGAATCGCATCGCCCAGAGCAACCAGCGTCTGCGAGGGCTGGGTTCGGCCCCGGGTCGAGACGATGGTTCCCTTCTCCACGAAGATGCTCGCGATCAACTGGGCCTCCGAGACGAGGCCTCCGCCGTTGCCGCGGAGGTCGAAGACGAGACCTTCGGCGCCCTGGTGAAGCAGGTGTTCGACCGCTTCGCGAACTTCGCCGTGCGCACCAGGGCTGAACTGTGCGAGCGCGACGATCCCCAGCTTCTTGCCGTGGACCGTGCGGAGCGCCGAGGCGACGACCGGCTCTGAGACGGTCGCTCTGGTGATCTTCACGTTTCTCGTCTTGCGATGCCCGGCCCTGCCCGATTCGACCCGCAGCAGCACGTCCGTACCCGGCTGGCCCCGGATCAGGGAGGTCGAAGCTTCGACCGACAGACCCGCCAGCTTGCGGCCGTTGACAGCCACGATCAGTTCGCCCGGCTTAAGGCCGCCCCGCGACGCCGGCGAGTGGTCGAAGACCCTCGCGATCAACAGTCCTCGGTGCTGAGGATCGACCACCACCCCGATCCCGGCGAAGTGGGGCGGCGAGTTGAATTCATGAAATTCCGCCTCGGTCAGGTAATGCGAGAAGCGGTCGCCAAGGCTCTTGACGAGGCCTCTGATCGATGCGTCGGAGAGCTTGTTGACGGGGATCGCGCGGTAGTAGTCCTCGGCAACCCGGCCGATCGCTTCGTCGACGACCAGCGTCGAATGGTTGGCGACGAAGGCCCTCTTGACGAACCCAGGCAGATGTTCCGGGTGCCCGCCGAGCCAGAGCCCGGCGACGAGCAGAACCGGCAGGAGGAGGGCTAGGACCGCGGCAAGTGGCGGCCAGCGTGGCGAGCGCTTGGGCATCGGCAGGCCAAGCGTAGTGGAGGCGGAACCGATGACCGCCCGATGACCTTCTAGGGTTCAGTGCCATGGCATCGATCACGACAAGCACCGTCCCCGCCAACGGACTGCCCGTCCACGCCATCGAGGTGCCAGGCACCCGCGCCCTCACCGTCCTCGTCGCCTTCGACGCGGGCGCCCGAAACGAGGCCCCCGAGGAGAACGGCATGGCGCACTTCCTCGAGCACCTGGTCTTCAAGGGAGGCGAGAAGTACCCGCATTACAGCGACGTCAACGAGACGGCCGAGCGGCTCGGTGGAGTCCTGAACGCCTACACCAGCCATGACCTGGTGGCCTTCCACATCACCGTTCGCGCCGAGAGCGCCCCGGCCGCGATCGACCTGCTGACGGACTTCGTGGGCCGTCCCCGCATCGACGCCGAGGAGCTCGACCGGGAGCGGGGCGTGGTGATTCAGGAGATCAACCGCGCTTTCGACCAGCCCTCGATGGTAGCCGAGTACCTGATCGATCGGGCCGCCTTTGGCGAGCACCCCCTCGGACGTACCGTGCTGGGCCCCGAGGACAACCTCAAGAGCTTCACCCGCGATGGCATCGTCGCCTTCCGGGAGCGGCGCTGGGCCGGCGCAAGCGGCGGCGCGTTCCTGGTCGGCAATCTCGACCACCTGCCCTCGGAAGCCGAGCTGCACGATGCCTTCGGCCGCTTCCCGGCCCTCCCCGAAGCGGGGCCCTACGAGCCCGCGCCGGGCTTCGCTCCGGAGACGCTGGTCGAGCAGCGCGACACGAACCAGTCGCACCTGCGGATGATCTACCGGCCCGAGATCGAGGTCACCGATGTTCGCGAACGTGCGGCGCTGGCGATCTACTCAACCCTGCTGGGCGGATCGATGGGCTCTCGCCTGTTCGATGAGATCCGCGAGAAGCGGGGGCTGTGCTACTCGGTCTATGCGATCTCCCACGCCTTTGCCGACGTGCCGATCCTGCAGCTGGGGTCGGGGCTCGAGTCCTCCAAGTGCATCGAGGCCTACACCCGGATGCGCGAGATCGTCGATGAGCTGCGGGCGGACGGCCCGACCGAGGAGGAGGTCGAACGGGCCCGGGCCTACGCCGCCGGACGGCTGGTTCTGTCCTTCGAGAACACCAACGCCGTGGCGCGCCACGCCGCAAGCCAATCGATCGTCTATGACGGCACGATCGACCCGGATGCCGCGATCGAGGCGATCGACTCAGTCACCTTCGACGAGGTCCGCGAGGTGGCAAAGGGCGTTGCCGACAACCTCGCCATCGCCTGCGTCGGGCCTCACTCGGCCGACGAGTTCTAGGCGGCAGCGACCCTGGATCGGCACGGGCACCCGGGCCCGGCGCCGAGGATGCTCCTCTACCCGATCGCGACCATGCGATCGATCGGCACTCTCGCCCGTAGGGCGATGTCCTCGGGCACGCTCACCTCGAACTTCATCTCGAGCAGGGCATCCCTGAGCTTGGGCAGCGTGATCATCTTCATGAAGACACAGGAGGCCTCGGCGTTGGCTGGGATGAACTCGACGTCCGGCGCCGCCATCTGAAGCGGGTAGAGCATCCCCGTCTCGGTCGCCACGATCGCCTGGGGGTGCGAGCCAGGATGTGCTCGGGTCTCGTCCTCGGCACCCTCGGCGTATTTGAGCATGCCGCCCGTCGAGAGCATGTGCACCCCAGCGGCGGCGACGTCGCCCGATGCCACGTACTCCATGATGCTGGTCGTGCACCCGCACTCAGGATGAATCAGGAAATCCGCGCCCGGATGTGCGGCACGGGTCGCCTCGATATCCGACGGGCGGATGCCGGCGTGGACGTGGCACTCGCCATCCCAGACATGCATCCGCTTGCCCAGCTGCTTCTCGACGTAGGCGCCAAGCCACATGTCCGGGCCGAACAGGACCTCGGTGTCGGGGCCGTGGGTCGCGTAGATGTGGCGGACCACATCAACGGCGTTCGCCGAGGTGCAGCAGTAATCGGTCAGGGCCTTGACCTCGGCGGTCGTGTTGACGTACATCACGACGATCCCCTCGGGGTAGGAGGCCCGCCAGTCGGCCAGCTGCTGAGCGTCGATCGACGATGCCAGCGAGCAGCCGGCGTCGAGATCGGGGATCAGGACGGTCTTCTCGGGGCAGAGGATCGAGGCCGTCTCGGCCATGAAGTGCACGCCGCAGAAGACGATCGTCTCCTGATCGGCCGCCGCCGCCTGACGGGACAACCCCAGCGAGTCACCGACGTAGTCGGCCACATCCTGGATCTCGGGGACCTGATAGTTGTGCGCCAGGATCACCGCACCGCGCTCTGCCGCCAGCGCGCGAACCTCATCCTTGAGCTCATCGATCACCTTCGGGGAGAGGATCTCCAGCGCGGGCTGGGCTGGAGCCATGGGCAGGTTCATGGCAGCGTCTCCAGGGTCAGAGAGAGGTCGAGAGCGGGTGCCGAGTGGGTCAGCGCACCCATCGAGATCCATTCTACCCCGGTGTCGGCGACCGTCCGGAGCGTCTGGAGGCTCACGCCACCGCTGGCCTCGAGCTCTGCTCTACCCGCGACCTGCTCGACCGCTGCACACAGTTCGTCGGGATCCATGTTGTCCAACAGCAGCCGCGGTGCACCGGCTCGGAGCGCCTGGTCGATCTCCGAGCTGTCACGGACCTCGACCTCCAGTGTCACGGCGAGCTCCGGCGCGGTCGCTCTTGCACGCTCAACAGCCGCAGCGATGCCCCCGGCGGCGGCGATGTGGTTCTCCTTGATCAGGATCGCGTCGTAGAGCCCGGCCCTGTGATTGACCGCGCCGCCGGCCCTGACGGCCGCCTTCTCGAGCGTTCGCATCCCGGGCGTCGTCTTACGGGTGTCGAGCACCCGCGCGCCGGTCCCCTCGACGGCCCGGGCGGCGCGCGCCGCCATGCTCGCGACACCCGAGAGATGCGCCAGGAAGTTCAGGGCCGTCCGCTCGGCGCTCAGCAGGGCGGCCGTCCTGGCCGTGATCCGCAGCACTCCCCCACCCTCTCGCCATTCGCCCTCCTCCACGAGGCGCTCGAACTGCGACTCTCCGTCGAGCATCGCGAAGGCGGTTTCGGCGGCATCGAGCCCGTAGATGACTCCAGGCGCCTTCTGGGTGATGAGGGCTCTCCCCATCGAGTCGGGGGCGACGGTCGCCCCCGTCGTCACATCCCCGGCTCCGATGTCCTCGGCGAGAGCCTCGCCGACCAATGCCCTGAGGCGCTCCAAATCAGGCGCTCGCTGTTGCGCTCGAGAGGAGGAAGGCCCTGATGAAGCCGTCAAGGTCTCCATCGAGAACCCGCTGGACGTCGCCCATCTCGTGGCCCGTCCTGTGGTCCTTGGCCATCGTGTAGGGGTGCAACACGTAGGAGCGGATCTGCGAACCAAAGTTGACGTCCTGGGCCTCCCCCTTCTCCTTGGCGATCTCTTCCTGGCGTTCGCGCTCTTTTCGCTCGAGCAGCTTGGCCCGCAGCATCGCCATCGCCGTGGCCCTGTTGGAGGATTGCGAGCGCTCGTTCTGGCACTGGACGACGATTCCGCTGGGGCGGTGGGTGATGCGGACAGCCGAGTCGGTCTTGTTGACGTGCTGCCCACCGGCGCCCGAGGCGCGATAGGTATCGACCTGGAGGTCGTCCTCGTTGATCTCGACCTCGCCCGTGTCCTTCACGACCGGAGCGACCTCGACGCCGGCGAAGCTCGTCTGGCGGCGGTGGGCGGAGTCGAACGGCGACAGACGCACCAGCCGGTGAACGCCCCGCTCGGCCCCGAACAGCCCGTAGGCGTTTTCGCCAGAGGCTCTGAAGGTCGCCGACTTGATGCCCGCTTCCTCCCCCTCTGAGACCTCGAGCAGCTCCACGGCGAAGCCGCGGCCTTCGGCCCATCGCATGAGCATCCTCAGGACCATCTCGGCCCAGTCCTGGGCATCTGTGCCACCGGCGCCGGCGTTCACCGTCACGAGCGCGTCTCCGGCGTCGTAGCGCCCTGAGAACAGCCGCTGCTCCTCGAGCGCCGCCAGGCGCGCCTCGACCGAGGCGATCTGCTCCTCGACCTCGTCCTCGATCGAAGGGTCCTCCCCGGCCATCTCGGCGAGCCCGTCGAGATCCTCTACGTCGCCGGCCAGCTCCTGAAATCCCTCGAGTCGCCTCGACGCCCGGGCGTGCTCAGCCGAGACGGTCGCGGCACGATCGGAATCGTCCCAGAACCCCTCCGCGCCCATCTCTCCCTCGAGCGACGCCACGCGCTCGCCCAGCTCAGCCGGGTCAAAGATAGTCCGAGAGCAGTTTCATCTGCTCGCGGATTGCGGCCAGCCGCTGCGGGATCGACTCGCTTGCATCGGTTGTGGCCACGTCTCCACGCTATCAGCCCCCATATGGCGGACCGGATCCCGGGCGAGGCGACTACGCTTGCCGCCAGATGGATGCGGCAAGCCTCCCTGATGAGCCATTCCCCGGCTCGCCCGCAGAGCTATCCACGGCGTTCGCCGAGGCACTGGCCCGGCGCGACGTCCAACGGGCAATGGAGCTCTGGGTCGAGGAGCCCACGATCCTCACGCCCTCCGGCGAGGAGGTCCAGGGCCGAGCCGCAATAGCTGCCGCCCTTGAGGTCCTCGTCGCCAACGGAACGGACGTGAAGATCGAGCTGAAGCGGTCGGTCACCGCTGGAGACATAGCTCTGGGGCTGGGAACGCTCACGCTCAGCGGGATCGGAGCCGACGGCGAGGCCTTCAGCCAGAGCAGTTCCTCCGCGGTGATCTACCAGCGCGGCAGCGACGGCGTCTGGCGTGTCGCCATCGATGCCCCCTGGGGGCTTCCCGAACCCTAGGCCTACTGCGGTACGACCACGAGCTTGCCGGCCGGGTGGCCGTGCTGGCTCTCGTTCAGCGCGTCCCCGACCTGCCCGAGGTCATAGATGCCGGCAATCGGAAAGTAGAAGGTGCCGGCCTCGATCAGCGGGAGCACCTCGCTCAGGGCACGGCCCGTCAGTTCGCCGCCGCCGCCGGCATGAAACGGGACTCCCGTCGCCTGCGCATCGGCCGAGGAGGCGATCGTCAGGACTCGTGCCGTGCCTCCAGCCAGGTTCACCGCTGCCGCAAGCTCGCCATGACCTGATGCGTCCAGGGCGCCATCCACGCCGTCCGGCGCGGCTGAGCGCAGACGCTCCTCGAGCCCGTCTCCGTAGAGGACAGCCGTCGCTCCCAGGCTCTCGAGCTGTGCGAGCTTCGACTGCCCGGCCGTGCCGATCACCCGGACCCCGCGCGCGACGGCCAGCTGAACGGCGATCAGGCCGACGGCCCCGGATGCGCCGAGGATCAGCACTGTCTCCCCGTCCTTAAGCGCCAGACGGTCGAGCGTGGCGTAAGCGGTGCCCGCGGCCACGGCCAGGCTGCCCGCGACCTCCCAGGGAACGCCGGGGGGCTTTCGCACCAGCATCTCGGGACGGCTGAGGGCGATCTCGGCGTAGGCCGGGCTGATCGGCGATCCCAACAGCTCTTCACCGGGTGCGATACCCGTGACGCCGGGCCCGATGCGCTCGACGGTGCCTGCGACGTCGACTCCCAGCCCCCGCGGCGCCTCGAGAGTCTTGCCCCCCGCTAGCATGCCGCTGACGATCTTCCAGTCGATCGGGTTGATGCCGGCCGCCAGAACCCGGAGCGAGATCTCCCCCTCCCCCGGGATCGGCTCCTCGACCTCCTCCACACCGAGCACCTCGGAGCCCCCGTATTTGTGGAAACGAACAGCCTTCATCGCGCTCTCCTGCCGGTAGGACGGTTGTGAGCCAAGCACCGCAAGGACGCACAGAGCGAAGCCTGCTCCGCAGGCGAGCGATCGAGGACGCCGCGGCGCGCAGCGCTCACGGACGTCCTACGAGCCGTGGCACTTCTTGAACTTCTTCCCCGAGCCGCACCAACAGGGGTCGTTGCGGCCAACCTGGTGCTCGTCGTCAAGGACCCGCTGCTCGACCGGGGGCGCGGCCTCGAGTTCCTGCTCGCCGCCGTATTCGACCGTGCCGGCCCCGCCCGCGGCGGCGGCTGCCGCTGCGAGCGCGCCGGCCCCGGCGCTCGTCCCGCCCGAGTAGGAGACCCGCCCGGCCTTCGTGGCGCTGCCGGATGCCTGGAAGGACGGCAGCGGCGCACCTCCGCCGTTCTCGCCCTCGACGTTGACCTGGACGTTGAAGATCATCCGGGCGAAGTCGGTCCAGACGCTGTTCATCAGGTCGCCGAACAGCGTGAAGGCCTCGTTCTTGTATGCGACCAGCGGGTCGATCTGGGCGAAGCCGCGCAGGTGGATGCCCTCGCGCAGATAGTCCATGTCAAACAGGTGCTCGCGCCAGCGTTCGTCGATCGTCTGGAGCAGCAGGAAGCGCTCGAGCGCGCCCATCAGCTCCTCGCCCAGGGCCTCCTGGCGGGCGTCGTAACGTGCCATGGCCTCATCGACAAGCGCTTCGGAGAGCCGGTTTCGATCGGTCGTCTCGTTGTCGAGGATCTCGTCGGCCAGGTCCGGCTCGAAGAACTGCCCGATTGCCGTGAACAGTCCGTCGAGGTCCCAGTCCTCGACGAAGTCGCCCGGCGTGTACTGGTCGATCGTCCGCTCGATCACGTTGACGACCTCGCGGCGGGCCTCCTCACCGATGCTCTTGCCTTCGAGGACCTCATCCCTGTAGGCGTAGATGACCCGGCGCTGCTCGTTCATGACGTCGTCGTATTCGAGCACCCGCTTACGAATCAGGAAGTTCTGGTCCTCGACCTTCTTCTGAGCTTTTTCGATCTGTTTCGAGAGCATCCCGGCCTCGATCGGTTCCTCGTTGCCCTCCTCGTCGATGCCACCGAGTTTGTCGAGGATCCGGTAGATCCGGTCGCCCGCGAAGAGCCTGACCAGGTCATCCTCGGCGGAGAGGAAGAATCGCGATTCGCCAGGGTCGCCCTGACGCCCGGAGCGCCCGCGGAGCTGGTTGTCGATCCGCCGGGACTCGTGGCGCTCGGTGCCGCAGATGAACAGGCCTCCTGCCGCCACGACCTGTTCGCGGTCCGTCTCGACCTTTGCCTCGAGCTCCGCCTTGACCTCGGCCATGCGCTGCTCGTAGGCATCCGCGTCGTCCGCCGATACCCCCTCGCGGGCGAGCTGCTGGTGAGCCAGGTGCTCGGGGTTGCCGCCGAGCTTGATGTCCACACCACGTCCGGCCATGTTGGTGGCGATCGTGACCGCCCCGGGCTGTCCGGCCTCAGCCACGATGTCCGCCTCGCGCGCGGCGTGCTCGGGCTTGGCGTTGAGGACCGCGTGCTTGATCCCGTTCTTTGTCAGACGCTCGGAGAGGAGCTCTGAGACCTCGACCGAGATCGTCCCGACAAGGATCGGCTGGCTGTTCTCGTGGCGGGCCTGGATCTCGCGCACGACAGCGCTCCACTTGCCCTCCTTGGTCTTGTAGACCTGATCGTTGCGGTCGGCCCTGACGACCTCCTTGTTGGTCGGGATCTGCACGACCGGCAGCTCATAGATCTTCATGAACTCGGTCGCCTCGGTCAGAGCCGTTCCGGTCATCCCGGCGAGCTTGTCGTAGAGGCGGAAGAAGTTCTGGTAGGTGATCGTCGCCAGCGTCTGGTTCTCCTCCTGGATCGAGACGCCCTCCTTGGCCTCGACGGCCTGGTGCAGGCCCTCACCCCAGCGCCGGCCGTCCAGGATCCGGCCGGTGAACTCGTCGATGATCTTGACCTCGCCGTCGATGACCGCGTAGTCGACGTCCTTCTTGTAGAGCGACTCGGCCCGCAGCGACTGCAGGAGGTGGTTGACCAGATGGCCGTTCTCGGCTCGGTAGAGGTGGTCGATCCCGAGGAATTTCTCAGCCTTGGCGACCCCCTGCTCGGTGATCGAGATGGACTTGTGCTTCTCGTCGACCTCGTAGTCGAAGTCCGCCATGAACTGCTTCTTCGAGCGCGGGTCCATCCCCTCGGGCGTCTTTCCGGCCGTCAGCCGCGGGGCCAGACGGGCGAAGCGCACGTAGAGGTCCGCCGCCTGTTCGGGGGCACCCGAGATGATCAGGGGTGTCCGGGCCTCGTCGATCAGGATGTTGTCGACCTCGTCCACCACCGCGAACGGGTGGCCCCGCTGGACCTTTTCCGAGAGGTCCTTGGCCATGTTGTCCCGCAGGTAGTCGAAGCCGAACTCCGAGTTCGTCCCGTAGACCACGTCACATTCGTAGGCCTGGATCTTCTCCTCGTAGGCCTGCATGTTCTCGAGCACGCCGACCGTCACGCCCAGGGCGTCGTAGATCGGGCTCATCCATTCGGCATCGCGGCGTGCCAGGTAGTCGTTGACCGTGACCACGTGCACTCCGCGCCGACGGGGCGGCGCCTCGGGATCGTTGGGATCCGGGGCACCCACGGCCAGCGAGTTCAATACGACCGCGAGGGTTGCCGTGAGGGTCTTTCCCTCGCCGGTCTTCATCTCGGAGATCTGCCCCTCGTGGAGCGCCATGCCCCCGATCAGCTGGACGTCGAAGTGGCGCATCCCCATCTTGCGCTTGCCGGTCTCACGGACCACCGCGAAGCACTCAGGCAGCAGATCATCAAGCGACTCGCCCTCGACGGCACGCTCGCGCAGGGCGTCCATGCGGGCACGCAGCTCGGCGTCGCTGTCGTGTTCGAGCTCGGCCTCGAACGCCCCGATCAGCGCGACGCGCTTCTGGTAGTTCTTGAACTTCTTGGCCTCACCCGCGTTGAGGGCGCGATCGAGCAGAGACGGCATGCGCCAAGGATAGCTCTCGCCGCCCGAGCCCCGGCGAGTTGCCGCCGGGGCCGGCCCTCATCGGGGCCTGGGGGGACTCACACCGAAGGCAGCGGCGCCTCCACCACGTTGCCGGGGACGCGTGCTCGAGCGGCGTGGGCCTCGCGCCTGTGACGCAGTTTGTCGCGGTGGCGCTTGACCTGACGTGCCAACTCGTCGACCATCAGGTTCATCGAGTGGAAAAGGTCAGGGGACGCATCCCGCGCTCTCAACGTGACGCCCTTCAGGTACAGCGTGCCCTCAACGACCTCGCGGTCCGTGACTCGAGGGTTCCGCTCCTCGCAGATCTCAATCTCGAGGCGGGCCAGATCTGAGACCTGGCGTGACACCTTCCCCAGCCGATGTTCCGCGTGCTTGCGGAGCTCGTCGGTGACCGGGACGTTTCGACCCTTGATGTCGATCTGCATCGTCGCTCCTTGGTCGGGCTTTTCTGTGGTGCTGACATCGATGCTACGCCCGTTTGCGGCGGATGTAAATGGCCTTGGACAGATCGCGTCGGAGCGTGGGAGAATCGGAACCGGATGAGCCCCGATCTCTCCTGGACGTTCAGCCCGAGCGTTCTCATCGGCGCCGGGATCGTCGGCTGGCTCTATGTGCGGCGCTGGTGGGCCGTCCGCTCCAGCGGCTCGGCGCGGGCGGCTGGGGAGGCGCCCGTATGGCGGCTCTGCTGCTTCCTGGGATCGATCCTGATCACGATCATCGCCCTCGTCTCGCCGGTCGACGCCCTGGCGGAGCAGCTCTTCTCATTCCACATGGTCCAGCACGTCCTGCTGCTCGACCTGGCGCCGATCCTCGGGATCCTGGGGTTCACCAAGGTGATCCTGCGGCCGGTGACCAGGTCGGTCTCCGACCTGGAGCGGCGCGCCGGCGTGCTCGCCCACCCCGCCACGGCCGTCGTCCTCTACGTGGGCGTGATCTG
>CAZFGJ010000074.1:0-14352 GCA_964518445.1 uncultured Solirubrobacteraceae bacterium | reverse complement strand
CACACAGATCAGGTCGTAGGGTGACGGATCGAGCGGCGGCCCCGGGAGCGGCGAGATCCGAATCGCCGGAGCCTCGAGGACGGAGGCGCCCAGAGCTCGCAGCCGGCGGGCCAGTCCGCTCGCCTCCGGCCGGGCACGGGTCACCGCGACGGTTCTCCCCGAGAGCGGCCTTGGCGGAAGCCACGCGATCTTCTCGCCCAGCGCCGCGACAGGGCCCACCACGGTGACCGACGGTGGGCGGATGCCCTCGCGGCGGACGACCTCGGCGATCGTCTCGAGCGTGCCGTACACCGAGCGCTGGCCGGGCAGGGTGCCGTCCTGCACCACCGCGACCGGCTCGCCCGCATCGCGCCCGGCGGCGATCAGCGAGGAGGCGATCGTCGGCAGCTGGCGGACCCCCATGTAGAAGACAAGCGTCCCGGGGAATGCGGCAAGTGCCTGCCAGTCGATCGAGCTCTCGGTTCCCTCGCCGTCCTCGCGGGTGTGACCGGTGACGAGCGCCACCGCCGTCGAGAGCCCGCGGTGGGTGACGGGAATCCCGGCGTAGGCCGGAGCGGCGATCCCCGAGGTGATGCCCGGGACGACCTCGAAGGGGATTCCCGCCTCGCGGAGCTTCAGTGCCTCCTCACCGCCACGGCCGAAGACGAAGGGGTCCCCGCCCTTGAGCCGCAGCACCGTCCTACCGGCCAGGGCCCGCTCGAGCATCAGCTCCTCGGTCTTCTCCTGCGGGACGGCTTCGCCGCCGCCCTCCTTGCCGACGAACAGCAGCTCGGCGTCCGCCCGGGCGCCGTCCAGGGCGCCGGGCCCGACGAGGCGGTCGTAGAGGATCACGTCGGCCGTGGAGATCAGCTCGAGCGCCCGGGCGGTCAGCAGGCCAGGGTCGCCCGGCCCAGCCCCGACCAGGTAGACACAGCCGCCCTCTCTCTGCTCAGGCGCCATCCGCAGCGGCCTCCCGCGAGCCGTGGAGCAGCTCCTGGGCACCCACCGCCTGAAGGCGGCCGGCGACGGCACGACCCAGCGCCTCGGGGTCGGCGAGCTCACCACCGAGCTCATCGGCCGCCCAGGCCGAGCCGTCGGGGAGCCCGACCCAGGCCCGCAGCAGCAGCCCGTCGTCCGGCTGAGGAAAGGCGTGGGCCCCCAGGGGGGTGTCGCAGTCGGCGCCCAGCTCGCGTGCCAGCGCCCGCTCGGCCAGCAGGCAGGCGAAGGCGGCGGAGTCCGTGATCGCCGCGACCGCTTCTCGAGCGCTCTGATCATCGGCTCTGCCCTCCAGGGCCAGCGTCCCCTGGCCGGGAGCGGGGACGAACCGCGCAGCGTCGAGGACCGCACCGATCTCGGCCTCGAGGCCCAGGCGCTGCAGCCCGGCCCGCGCCAGGACGATCGCGTCGAGACCGTCGGCCTGTTCGGCAAGGCGGCCCAGTCTCGTGTCCACGTTGCCCCGCAACGGCACGACCTCCAGGTCTGAGCGGGCCGCTCGCAGCTGCGCCAGGCGCCGGACGCTGCTCGTCCCGATCCGGGCTCCGCCGGGTAGGGCGTCCAGATCGGAGCCCCCGCAGAGGACATCCTCCGCTCCGGCGCGTGCCGGGGCGCCCAGCAGCTCCAGGCCCTCGGCACGCTCGCCGGGGAGATCCTTGGCCGAGTGCACGGCGAGGTCGATCCGGCCGTCGATCAGAGCCTCCTCGAGCTCGGCCACCCAGCGGGACTTGTCGCCGACTCCCGCACCGCGGTCTCCACCCGTCACGATCGGGACCAGCTCGGCCCCACCCAGCATCTCGGCGACCATCTCGGCCTGGGCCAGCGCCAGGGCGCTGCGCCGGGTTCCGATCCGCATCAGCCCTCGCGACGGCGGCGCGCCCGGCGGGGCGCACGGGCGTCGGGCGCGTGAGCGGACAGGTCATGGACCTCCGCCAGCTCCTCGGACGCGGGCTGCTCGCCGGGCTCATCCTCGCGAAGTCCGAACAGCTCACGAAACAGCTCCAGGCTGGCGTGGCCACGGTCGCCGTTCAGGCTTCGCAGACGGATCGTCGGCTCGTGAAGCAGGCGGCCCATCACGGCACGCGCGACGGCCTCGATACGAGCCACATCGCGGGCGGAAGCGGTCTCCCAGCGGCCCGAGTTCTCGGCCAGGACCTGCTCGACGATGGCGTTGCCGTGTTCGCGCAGCGCCGAGACGGTCGGCAGGGCGTCCAGCTGCCCGAGCCAGCGGGCGAAGCGGTGGATCTCCTCCTCGACGATCTCCAGTGCCCGGGGGGCCTCCTCGGCGCGGGTGTTCAGGTTGCGCGCCACGACAGCCTGGAGATCATCGATGTCATAGAGGGTCACGCCCTCCAGTTCGCCGCACTCCGGGTCGATGTCGCGGGGGACGGCGATGTCGATCAGCAGCAGTGGGCGCTCGTCGCGCTCGGCCATCACCAGCTCGAGCTCTTCGCGTCCCACGATCGGGTGCGGGGAGGCGGTGGATGAGAGGACGATGTCGGCCAGCAGGAGCTGGTCGGGAAGTTTGTCCAGGCCAACGACCGAGCCGCCGAAGCGTTGAGCCATGCTCAGGGCACGGTCGGCATGGCGGTTGGCGACGAAGATCGTGCCGGCGCCCTGCTCGGCCAGTGCCCGCGCGGTCAGCTCGCTGGTCTCCCCGGCGCCCAGGATGACCACGTGGCGACGCTCGAGCTCGCCCAGGACGCTGAGGGCCAGATCGACCGCGACGGATGGCACGCTGACCCGGCTCGAACCGATGGCGGTCTCGGTGCGCACACGCTTGCCGGTCGTGAGGGCAGCGGCGAAGAGACGGTTGGTCAGCGGTCCGGTGCAGCCGGCGGCGATCGCCGCTTCGTGGGCACGGCGGACCTGGCCCTGGATCTCGGCCTCGCCGACGATCATCGACTCGAGCCCTGAGGTGACCCTGTAGAGATGGCGTGCCGCATCGCAGTTGCGGGGCGAGTAGATCGCCTCGGCCAGCTCGGTGGGGCGGATGCCGGCCCTGCGGGCGAGCAGGTTAAGGACATCGCCCTCGGCCCGGACAGGGTCGCCCACGACGAGGTAGACCTCTGTCCGGTTGCAGGTCGAGATGACGACGGCCTCGCGGACCTCCTCGGTCGCCGTGGCCGTACGGGCGAACTCGACGCCCTCCGACTCGGTGAAGGCGAGGCGCTCGCGCAGGGCGACCGGCGCCGTCTTGTGGGAGATCCCCAGTGCCAGAAGCTCGCTCACTTGTGCTCCTTCATGGGGTATGCGAGTGTCGACTCCCGGTCTTCGGAGGCGTCGGTGACCGCCGGGGGCGTCTCATCCTGTCGTTCGGAGAGTTCCAGCAGCTCGCCCAGGTCGCGCTCGATCCGGCTCAGGCGGATGGCCATGATCGCCACGTAAATGAGCACCAGTGCGAACAGGACGATGTAGGCGGCGGCGACGTACTTGCCGGCCGTGTGCAGGGGCAGGGCGGGGACTTCGGCAACGAGCAGGCCGATCACGAGACGGCCCTCGGAGCCGGAGCGCCTGTCACGGGGGCGCTGGGCGCGGCACTGCGGCCGCGGGGGGACCTTGACGTCTCGCCCGAGAGTCGCCGGCGCAGCGCCCGCACCTGCGCGCGCGTGTGCTTGGCCGTCAACTCGTACTTGCAGAGCGTGGCGAACAGCAGGGCGATGGCGATCAGCGAGATCGTGAACACGAATTTCATCGACCCCGGCAGGTTCGACGAGCTGCCCAGGACCCTTGGGTGGAGGTAGGCCGTGGAGAGCCGGACGGCGATGAAGTTCATCGGCACGAACGCCCCGGCCGTCACGGCGAACACCGAGGCGTAGCGCGACTGGCGCTCGGGGTCCTCGATCGCGAAGCGAAGCGGCTGATAGGTGGCGTAGAGCAGGAAGACGATCAGGAAGGAGACCAGGGTCGGCTCGTTCCAGACCCACCAGTGTCCCCATGAGCCCTTGGCCCAGATGGAGCCGGTGATCAGGGTCGCCAGACCGAAGATCAGGCTCATGTGGATCACCACATAGGAGCGCATGTCCCAACGGGAGTCCCGGGTCCGCAGGTGCTGGATCGCCAGGAGCCCGCCGATCACGAAACCGCAGAGCGAGACGATCGCCAGAGGGACGTGGACGTAGAAGATCTTCTGGAGGAAGCCCTGTTCGGCTTCGAGGGGGGCGTAGAAGAACACGAGACCGAGCGCGAGCGACATCGCAGCGACGGTGGAGATGCTCAGAGCGCGCAGGCCCTTGCCATACATCGGGTTAGTCCTCCAGGAGGAAATCGAACAGGGCGTAGGCGATCAGCCCGAACAAAAGATCATAGAGCCCGAGCGTCGCCAGCCAGCGCCCGGCGGGCCAGGTGGCATGCGAGAAGGCCAGCAGCGGCGCGGTCGCTCTGGCTCCGCCGATCACGATCGGGACGAACAGAGGCAGCGCCAGAAGCGGCCCCAGCAGGTCCCGCGAGCGGGTCCGGACGGCCATCGCGGCGACCATCGTGCCGATCACGGCCACGCCGATGTCGGCCAGCAGCAGCGTCAGGACGAGCCCCGGGAGAGCCGGGCCGAGGGGCGAGCCCAGCAGAAGCAGGGCGAAGGCCGGGACGGCGACGATCTCCAGAGCCACCAGGTAGGCGAGGAGGGTCAGGACCTTCGCGATGAACATGGCGCTCCGATCGACCGGAGCCAGCAGGAAGCCGTCGAAGCCCCCCTCCTCGGCGTCGGCCACGAACAGGCGGTTGACGCCCAGGATCGATGCGAACAGCAGCGTCACCCACAGGATCCCCGCTGCGAGGTCCCCTTCGACGCTGCTGCGGTTCAGAGCGAAGTGGAAGAGGACGAAGGTCGTCAGCGAGAAGAGCGTCATGGCCGGGACGGACTCGAGCGTCCGCAGCTCCACCCGGAGCTCCTTGCGCAGAACGGCCCCGACGGTGCGCCAGACCCCTACCTGCGCTCGCGGCGCCCGCTGCGCAACGGAGGGGCTCCGGTCGGGGGGAGCCTGAAGGGCGCCGCTCACCGGTAGAGCTCCGTTATGTCGGCGGAGCTCACGTCGGCCGCCGGGCGCAGCAGGACGGGGCGGCCTTCGCGCAGGCCGAGGACCAGGTCGGCCTCGGCGAGCCCGCCGCCGGGGTCGTGGCTGCAGATCACCCGGGTCCGGCCGGAGCCTCCTCCGATCAGGGGCCCCACCAGCTCGACGGCCGCCGGGTCGAGGTTGGAGTAGGGCTCGTCCAGCAGCAGCAGTTCGGGTTCGTGAAGAACGGCTCGCGCCACGGCCACCCGCTGGACCATTCCGCGGGAGAGGTTGCGCACCGCCTCGCCGGCCCGCGATGAGATCGCGACGGCCTCGAGAACCTCCTCGACGCGTGAGCGCTCCACCCCGTGGAGGCGGGCGTGGTAGCTCAGATTCTGCGCGGGGCTCAGCTCGCGGTAGAGCAGCGGCTCGTGCCCCAGGAGCCCCACCCGGCCCCTTACGGCCCAGGACTCCTCGGGGATGCTCGCGCCGAGCACCCGCACGGAGCCGGAGTGGGGGCGCAGCAGCGTCGCCAGGATTCGCAGGAGCGTCGTCTTTCCGGCGCCGTTGGGCCCGAAGACGACCAGCGTCCGGCCCTCCTCGAGCGTCAGCGAGACATCGGCCAGCGCCTCGCGTTCCCCGTAGTGCCGGGCCAGGCCGGCCACCTCGATCACGGCCATGGTCAGATGCTCGGAAAGATCATCGAAGAGGGCATGGGCACACTGGGACGCTAGCCTTTTTGGGATGCGCGCCTGGATTGCGAGCCGGCGCTGGGCAAGGAGGCTGGTAATCGCCGCCATCTCGCTGGCGCTCGCCCTGGTGCTCCTGATCGGGGGCGCCAACGCCTACGTGCTGCTCGATGAGAGCGGCAATTCGAGCAACGATCTCGCCCGGGTGCCGAAGGCGGAAGTGGCCCTTGTCCTGGGCGCCTTCGTCGAATCAGATGGGCGGATGAGTCAGATGCTGGCGGACCGGGTCCAGGGCGCCGTGGCGCTCTGGCGGGCCGGGAAGGTCCGCCGGATCCTCGTCTCGGGCGACCACCACACCTGGGCCTACGACGAGCCCGACACCATGCGCCGTGCCCTGCAGGCGGCCGGCGTCCCGGCGCGGGACATCTTCACCGACCATGACGGCCTCAACACCTGGGCCAGCATGGTGCGGGCGCGCAGGGTGTTCGGAGTTCAGAGCGCGATCGTCGTCACGCAGGGCTTCCATATGCCCCGTGCTCTCTATCTTGCCGCTCGGGCCGGGCTCAGCGCGCATGGCTACACGACCGACCTGCACGGGTACGGAAGCCAGGGGCAGATCAGCGATTTCCGGGAGGTTCTTGCCCGCGTGAAGGCCGTCTATCAGGGCGCCACCGGGGCGCCCGTGCAGCTGGGCCCCCACATCGCGATCACCGGCGACGGCCGCGCCAGCTGGGGCCCGCAGGCCCCGCCCGCCCGGGGCTGAAGCTCAGGAGAGCTGGAGCTCCGAGGCGCTCTGCGCGCGGGCGATCAGCTCGCGCACGGACTGCTCGTCGCCCTCGCGCAGCAGGGCTACCGGGTCGGGATCGCCGCCGACGATCCCCTCGAAGAAGGCCTTACGGTCCTGGTAGGTGGGCAGCGTGCCCTTAGCCCAGCCGCGGACCTCGTTGAGGAGGATCGCCAGTCGCGCGTAGGGCTCGCCGAACTGGGCTTCGATCTCGCGCTTCATCCGCTTGGCGAGGGCCGGCGAGGCGCCGGCTGTCGAGATGGCGATGGCCAGCGGGCCTGTCCTCACGATGGCAGGCAGGATGAAGTTGCAAAGAGGCGGGACGTCGACGACGTTGACAAGCATGGCCCGGCGCTCGGCATCGTCGAACACGGCGATGTTGACGTCCGTGTCGTTGGTCGCGGCGATCACCATGAAGATCCCCTCGAGGTCGGCAGCGCCGGCGTAGGGGCGGCGCTCCCAGCGGATCGAGCCCTCCTCGGCGTATCGCTCGAGGACCGGCTCGACATCGGGGGCGATGACGGTCACGTCACCGTCGCAGGCCAAGAGGCCCTCGACCTTCTCGACGCCGATCTCGCCGCCGCCGACAACCAGGCAGCGCCGTCCGGTGAGCTTCAGGCAGGCGATGTAGAAGGGCGTGTCCAGCATCCCCTGAACGCAGCTCTGATCGCAGATCCCTCTGCGCAGCTGACAGACGCACTCCTTGCCTGCATAGGCCTGGGCGGGCATCTGTCAAGCCTAGCCTGAAGAGGCTCGACTCCCCTTCCCGCGCTGCCCTCTAGCGGCGGGGGACGCCCCGGCCGAAGGCTCTGGCGCCCGCCCGGGCGAAGGTCAGGGCCCCCTGGCGCCAGGCCCGCTCGCGGTCGGCCTCGCGATCGGAGCGCAGCTTGGCCATCGCCCGCGCGGCCCTTGCCGTGGTCGCGTCGTAGGGGCCCCACCAGAGGCCCCTCATCCCGGGCGGGTCCCAGGTGATCAGCTTCTCCTGGGCGCAGGCTCGAAGCCCCGCTTGGCCGAGTGTCCGCCCGAGGCCACCGCCGGCGGCCGCGCCCCAGGGGCCGCGCGACACGGTGGGTCCGGGGAGATGGTCGTTCATCCAGACCATCCCGGCGCGCAGCTCGCGGGCGATTCGCGTGCCCGTGTAACGGTCGGCCGTCCAGACCGAGGCGCCCAGGCCGTAGTCGCTGTCGTTGGCCAGCGCGATCGCCTCCTCCTCGGAGTCGACCGCGAAGACGGCCAGCACCGGTCCGTCGACGGGCTCTCCGAAGATGCGCATCTCGGAGGTCACGCCGGTCAGGACGGTCGCCGCGTGGTAGGAGGCCTCGGGGCCGGCGGGCGAGACTGGTCCCCCGCAGTGAAGCGACGCCCCCATCCCCACGGCCTCTCCGATCAGCTCTTCCACGTGAGCCAGGCGCCGCGAGGAGGCCAGCGGCCCGATCTGGGTCCGCTCGTCTGCCGGGTCGCCCACGGTCAGCTCCCGCGCGCCACGGACAAGGCCGGCCAGAAAGGGCTCGTAGATCTCCCGCGCCACATAGACGCGCTCGACCGAGCCCCTGGCCTCGCCGGCTCCGGCGCAGCCGGCCCAGAGCGCGCCGGCGACGGCTCTGGGCAGGTTCGCATCGGCCAGCACCAGCATCGCGTCCTTGCCGCCGAGCTCGACGGTCACCTCCTTCTCACGGGACACGCAGGCCTGCGCGACGGTGCGCCCGACGGCCGGGGAGCCGGTGAAGAGAACCTTGTCGACGGGGGCTTCGGCGACGGCCACGCCGACCTTGGCGCCGCCGTGCACAACCCTGACGAGACCCTCGGGCAGCCCGGCCCGGGCGAGCACGCGGGCGATCCGCTCGCCCGCGAGGCAGGCTCGTGCGGCGGGCTTGAAGAGCACTCCGTTACCGGCCAGCAGCGCTCCCGCGATCTGTCCCAGCGGCTGGGCGAACGGGGCGCTTCCCGCACCGATCACGCCGACCACGCCGTAGGGCTCGTAGGCGATCCGCCCTCGCTTGGCGATGGCCATGGAGCGGCTGGTGATGACACGCCGCCCGCCCAGCACTCGGGCTCCGTCCTCGGCGATCCAGCTCAGCGCATCGATCGCGGCGAGCAGCTCCAACGCGCAGATCTCCGCGCGGGGGCGGCCCTGCTCGGCCAGCAGGATGTCGGCGAGCTCATCGAAGTCGTCGATCACCGCCTGAGCCATCCGCCGCATGTAGCGGGCCCGGTCTGACACCCGCAGGAGGGCCCAGAGCGGCTGGACCTTGGCGATGTCCGAGACCACCCCGGCGATCTGCTCGGGCGCCGTCATGCTCACGGTGCCCAGGTCGGCCCCGGTGGCCGGGTTGCGTGCCCGCAGCTGCTGGGCCGGTTCGCTCGCCGTGGCGCTCATGCCCCGATTATCCCGCCTCTCGGCCCCGGCCCCGGCGGATCTCTTTCAGGCGCTCGGCCAGCCGGGCCTCGGCCTCGTCGGGCTCGTAGAAGCGGAGGCCGGCGATCGGCTCGGGCGCCAGCTCCTGCGGCGCCAGGTGACCGGGGCGCCTGTGAGGGTTCTCGTAGCTGTCCATCTCCTGCCCGGCGGAGCGCAGGTCCGACAGGGGGCCTGAGCGGAGCCATCCCGGCACCGGCTGGGCGCCGTGATCGCGGACGTGGGCCTGGGCGGCGGCCAGGGCACGGCCGGCGGCGTCGGACTTGGGTGCCAGCGAGAGGTAGATGGCCGCCTGGGCCAGCGCGTAGCGGGCCTCGGGAAGCCCCACGTGCTCGACCGCCGCGGCGGCCGCCGTCGCCACCGAGAGCGCGTCCGGATCGGCGTTCCCGATGTCCTCGGAGGCCAGGATGACCATGCGGCGGACGATGAATCGCGGGTCCTCGCCCCCCTCGAGCATCACGGCCAGGTAGTAGAGGGAGGCGTCAGGGTCAGATCCCCTTGTCGCCTTGATCCAGGCCGAGATGTAGTCGTAGTGGCGGTCTCCCTGTTTGTCGAACAGGACGGCCCTTCGCTGCAGGGCATCCTCGACGCGGGCGAGGGTTATCGAGGGCTCATCGAGCTCGGTCGCCGTGCTGGCGGCCAGGTCGAGCGCGTTGAGGGCCGTGCGGGCGTCCCCTTCGCTGCGCACCGCCAGGAAGCTGACGGCATCCCCGTCGATCGCCGGCGAATCTCCGGCGGCCCTGACAAGCACGGTTTCGAGCTCCTCGACGCTGAGGGCCTTCAGCGCATAGACCCTCATCCGCGAGAGCAGGGCGCCGTTGACCTCGAAGGCGGGGTTCTCGGTGGTCGCACCGATCAGCGTCAGCAGCCCTTCCTCGACGGCCGGCAGCAGGGCATCCTGCTGGGCCTTGTTGAACCGGTGGATCTCGTCGAGGAAGAGGATCGTCTGGGAGCCGCTGGTGTCCCGGCGGTGGGCTGCCCGCTCGATCACGGCCCTGACCTCGGCGCGTCCGGCCGCCACGGCGCTCAGCTCCTCGTAGGCCGCACCGGAGCCTGCCGCCACGATCCGCGCCAGCGTGGTCTTGCCCGTGCCGGGCGGGCCGTAGAGCAGCATCGAGTGGGGGTGACCCTGCTCGATGGCCGTGCGTAGAGCCGAGGACTCGCCGAGCAGGTGTCCCTGGCCGACGAACTCGTCAAGGCTTCTCGGGCGAACCCGCGCGGCCAGGGGCGCGCCGGCGTCCCCGTTTGACCCCGGGGGACCCGTCGGAGGCCCGCTCTCAGCGGTCGGATCCTCCCCGAAAAGGGTGTCCATAACCGTGAGTATTGCGATCCGGAGGAGTGATACTTGCCCGTCCGGGGAAACTGCCTAAGAGTAGGTACGCCGAGGTTCCCGTCGAAGGTGTAGATTCGATGCTTGACATTGACAGCCAAAAACGTGATTTAGAGGAGCTCACAGAGGTATGAGCAGCCTCGGCAGCGCGGAGATTCTCCCCTCCTCGGAGGGCGAGCTGGACATCCTCGGGCTCACAGGCGAGATCGCCGCCCGTTCGCCCGGGCAGCTGTTCTGGCGCCGGCTCAAGAGCGACAGGGTCGCGATGGCCTCGTTCATGTTCATCGTCCTCCTGATCTTCGTGGCGATCTTCGCGCCGCTGGTGATCAAGGTCCTCGGGCTTCCCGGCCCAAACGTGCAGAACCTCAACCTGACGGATGAATTCGGCTCTCCGGACGGCCCGTCGGCGGCGCACCCGATGGGGGTCGACCAGCTGGGGCGCGACGTGATGTCCCGCGTCATCTACGGCACGAGGGTCTCCCTGGTCGTCGGGATCGTCGGGACGGGTATCTCGACGTTCATCGGCGTGATCGTCGGCCTGGTCGCCGGGTTCTACCGCGGCTGGGCGGACACGCTGCTTTCGCGCTTCATGGACGTCGTGCTCTCGATACCGCTGCTGCTGCTGGGAATCGGCATTGGCGCGGCCTGCGCCGTCAACGGGTGTCTCGGCGGTGCGATCCAGCCCGGCCTCGGGGTCGTGATCTTCCTGATCGCCCTGGGGACATGGCCCTACATGGCCAGGATCGTCCGGGGACTGGTCCTCTCTCTGCGAGAGCGGGAGTTCGTCGACGCGTCACGGGCGCTGGGCGCCTCGGACCTGCGGATCATGTTCCGCGAGATCCTGCCCAATCTGGGGGCCCCGATCATCGTCTTCGCCAGCCTCCAGATCCCGACCAACATCCTGATCGAGGCAGCCCTCTCCTTCCTGGGCGTCGGCATTCGCCCTCCGACCGCCAGCTGGGGCCAGATGATCGCCTCGGCCACGCCGATCTTCCAGACGGCCTGGTGGTACATGGTCTACCCCGGCCTGGCACTGCTGTTCACGGTGCTGGCCTTCAATCTGCTTGGCGATGGGCTTAGAGACGCCCTGAACCCGAGGAACGCCGCATGACGGCTATCACCGCCATGGGCAATCGATACACAACACAGGAGGCGTCTTAATGAGGTCGATTAGATCGGTGGCGGCCATAGCGCTCGTTGCCGTGCTGGGATTGGTTCTCGCCGCGTGCGGCTCGAGTTCGAGCTCGAGTTCGAGTTCGAGTGGTTCGAGCAACTCGGCGAACGCTTCTGGACAGCTCGACACGGGCGAATACCAGAACCCCACCACGCAGTCGCTGACAGGCGGCAAAAAGGGCGGCACGCTGCAGGTATTGAACGAAACCGACTTCGAACATCTCGATCCGGGGATCGCCTACTACTCGCTTGACTACGAGGTCGTGTTCGCAACCCAGCGGCCGCTGTACTCCAACAAGCCCAACACCGCCTCCGAAGCGAGCGCCGACCTGGCCGAAGGCCAGCCGGAAGTCTCCTCCGACAACAAGACGGTCACGGTCCACCTGAAGAAGGGCATCAAGTTCAGCCCTCCGGTCAACCGTGAAGCGACATCCGCGGACGTCGCCTACGCCATCCAGCGTGGCGCCAACCCGAACGTTGCGAACCCCTACATCCACGCCTACTTCGACTCGGTTGAAGGCGTCAAGACCGCTACGGGCGGACCGATCAAGGGGATCACCACGCCGGACAGCCACACGATCGTCTTCAAACTGTCTGAACCGAAGGGTTCGTTCGTCGCGGCGTCACTTGTTCTGCCGCTGACGGCGCCCGTGCCGAAGGAATACGCCGAAAAGTACGACAAGCACAAGCCGTCGGACTACGGCAACTACCAGGTGGCAACGGGTCCGTACATGCTCAAGAACAACGCCGCAGGGAAAGTGCTGCAGGTCGGTTACTTCCCGGGCAAGTCCGCGACGCTCGTGCGCAACCCGAACTGGAACGCGAGCACGGACTTCCGTCCCGCCTACCTGAATGAAATCCAGATCAAGATCGGTGGGACGAACGCCGTCATCGGCCGTCAGGTTCTCGAAGGAACGAACATCGTCGAGAACGAACCGCCGGCTCAGTCGATCATCCGGCTCGCTGCCGAAAAATACAAAGACCAGCTGGAGATCTCCCCTGGTGCCGGAACCCACTACATCGGCCTGAACAACCACGCCGGTGTCTTCACCAACGAAAACCTCCGCAAGGCCGTCTACGCGGCGATGCCGCGTGAAGCGATGGACAAGGCCCGCGGCGGAAAGCTGGTGACCGAAATCGGGACGCACTTCATCTACCCGACGATCAGCGGATTCGAACAGTCGGGCGGCGCGGCCGGCCCGAAGTTCGACTTCAACGAAAACGTTCAGGGCAGCATGGCGGTCGCCGAAAAGTACATCAAGGCAGCCGGCTTCCCGAGCGGGAAATACACCGGTGGCAAGACGGTCACGATCGTCGGCGCCAAGGGCAACCCGGCCGAACAGGACGCGGAAATCGTCAACCAGACGCTCAAGAACCTCGGTTTCACCACGAAGTTCACGCTCGTCGAAACGTCGACGATGTACGCGAAGTACTGCAACGTGCCGAAAGAAGAGATCGACGTCTGCCCGAGCGTCGGCTGGATCGCGGACTTCGCGGACCCGCAGACGGTGCTGAACATCACGTTCAACGGCAAATTCATCAACTCCACGGGGAACGTGAACTGGCCGCAGCTCGACAACCCGAAAATCAACGCCGCGATGGAAGCAGCGGAAAAGGTTTCCGGTAAATCAGCTCGTGCCAGTGCCTGGGCCAAGATCGACGAAGAAATCGTCGGCACCGCCGCTGCTGTTCCGTTCGATTGGGACAAGCAGGGGAACATCGAGGGCAGCCAGGTTCTGGGCGTCGGCGACCTCTGGGACGTTGGCGAGTGGGACTACAACTACACGTCCCTGAAGTAGGCATCGCCTGAAGTGACGCGATAGGGGGCCCCGCCGCGTGTGGGGCCCCCGATCGTGGGTATCACCGAACTTGAGAAAACCACGACGAGAGAGCTCACCGAAACGCAAATGACCGATCCGGCCGGCAACGACCCTCACCGCGGCGGTAGATGACCGGCTACGTGATCCGCAGGCTCATCTGGGGCGTTCTGCTCCTGCTCATCGTCTGCATGCTCACCTTCATCCTGTTCCGGGTACTGCCGACAGGCAACCCGGCGATCCTTCGTGCGGGCCGCGACCCGCAGCCGAAACTGATCAAAGAAATCGAACATGTTCTCCGGCTCGACAAGTCGCTGCCGACGCAGTTCTGGGACTACCTGAAGAACGTCGTCGCGCACTTCAACTTCGGCTACAGCTACTACAGCCAGGAGTCCGTCGTCGACCTGATCAAGGAACGGCTTCCCGCCACGGCCTCGCTGGCGATCGGGGCGGCCGTCGTCTGGATGGTGGGCGGGCTCACGGTCGGCATCATCTCCGCGGTAAAGCAGCGGTCATACCTCGACCGCGCCTCGATGGGGTCGGCGCTGGTGCTGATCTCGGCCCCCGAATTCTGGCTGGGCCTGCTGGCCCTGCTGCTGTTCTCGCAGGACATCGGCAAGTTCAAGATCTTCCCCGGTTCGGGCAGCTACGTGGGTATCACCGAAGACCCCTGGAAATGGTTCACCTCGCTGATCATGCCCTGGTGCGTCCTGGCCGCCGGCAGCGCTGCTGTCTTCGCGCGACTGATGCGAGGCAGCCTGATCGAGACGATGGGCGAGGACTACATCCGCACGGCCCGGGCGAAGGGTCTGACGGATCGCAGAGTGCTCAGACAGGGCGTACGCGCGTCGATCAACCCGATCGTCACGCTGCTGGCTCTCGAAATCGGCGTCCTGCTCGGCGGGGCGGTGCTGATCGAGACGGTCTTCAACATTCCCGGCGTCGGGCTGCTGGCCTACCAGTCGATCGTCCATGCGGACTTCGAAGTGATCCAGGGCACCGTCCTGCTGGCCGCGATGTTCATCATCATCGCCAACATCGTCGCCGACATCGGCTACGCCTATCTCGATCCAAGGGTGCGTTACTCGTGAGCGCCCCTGAGGCGCTGCTCCGGGTCGAAGACCTCAAGGTGGAATTCCCCAGCGAGGACGGGGTCGTTCACGCCGTCGACGGGATCAGCTA
>CAZFGJ010000073.1:0-14477 GCA_964518445.1 uncultured Solirubrobacteraceae bacterium | reverse complement strand
ACACGTAGCCGTGATGGTCGGCTCCCCAGACGTTGATCTGGCGTTCGAAGCCACGCTCACGCTTGTCCTGGTGATAGGCGATGTCAGACGCGAAATAGGTGTGCTCGCCGTTCGAGCGAACCAGGACGCGGTCCTTGTCGTCCCCGAACTCCGTGGTGCGCAGCCACAGCGCGCCGTCCTGCTCGTAGCTGTGGCCCTGTTCGGCCAGCACGGCCAGCGTCCTGTCGACAAGGCTGGGGGTTCCTTCGTGCAGAGTGCTCTCGTACTGCCAATGGTCGAAGCCCTCGACCCGGAAGGCCGACAGCGACTCCTTCATGCGGCCCAGCATCACCGCGACGGCCGCTATCCCCAGCTCGCCCGGCTCCATATCGGCCGCGTCCGGCAGCAGCTGGGCCAGCTCAGGAACGTACTCGCCCTTGTAGCCGTCCTCGGCGACCTGTTCGCCTCGTGCCAGGGCCTGGATCGACTCACCGAATTTCCTGATCTGCGAGCCGGCGTCGTTCACGTAGAACTCCCGCTCGACGTTGTCGCCGTGGAGCGCCAGCATCCGCGCCAGCGAATCGCCATAGGCGGCGTTGCGCGCGTGGCCAACATGCATCGGCCCGGTCGGGTTCGCCGAGACGAATTCGACCAGGACGCGCTCGCCGCTCCCCGCCCCTCGGGCACCGAAGTCCTCGCCTGCCTCGAGCAGCGCCGCGAGGCTCTCCCGGCACCAGGCGTCCGACAGGAACAGGTTCAGGAACCCCGGGCCTGCGACCTCGAACCGCTCGAGTGACGCGCCCAGTGCCTCGGAGAGGACCTCACCGAGGCGCTCGGCGACCTCACGGGGCGGCGCTCCCACGGCAGGGGCCAGCAGCAGAGCCGCGTTTGTCGAGAAATCGCCGAACTCGGCACGTTTGGGGCGCTCCAGGGTGATCGTCGAGCGGCCCGTCAGGGAGGCGTCGGGGGCTATCGCAGCGGCGGCTGCGAGGACTTCCCGCCGCAGCTGCGCCAGGGGCGTTCCGGGCGTGCTCGCCGGGTCGCTGGGGGTGGCGGTCTGGTCGGCGGCGGAGGGCTCTGTCATGGGTCCGTTCCCGGGGCTTGCGATACTAGCTGTGTGAACGATCAGGACCCAGGCTCCGAGCGACACATAAACATCCATCTCTCCCCGGAGATCATGGGCGGTGTCTATGCCAACTTCGCCAACGTCAGCCATTCCGACTACGAGTTCACGGTCACCTTCGCCCGCGTCGACCATGAGGTCGAGGCCGATGAGGTGCCGGGCGTGGTCGTATCGCGCGTCAACATCTCGCCCCGCTTCATGCGAGAGCTGATCGACGCGATGGAGGACAACTACTCGAAGTGGCTGACCCGCGAGGGGATCAAGAACCTGCCCGAGTACGGCGGGGGCGAGACGGGACCGGATACGCCCTAGGCGCCGCCCGGCGTCCCGGCCGCCGCAAGCGCCTGCCCGTGCCTCTGGCCGGCGGCTTGCAGGACGGGCCTCCGTGGAACGCGCGAGGGCCAACGGTGTTCCTAGGCTGCAGAGATGAAGGTCGCAGTTGTCTCAGACATCCATGCCAACCGGCACGCCTTCGAGGCGACGCTGGATGCTGTCGCTGCGAGCGAGGCGTCCGAGCTGTGGTGCCTCGGAGACCTGGTCGGCTACGGCGCCGAGCCCGACGCCTGCGTCGAGCTGGCCCGCGAGCATGCGGCCGTCTGCCTGGCCGGGAACCACGACATGGCTGTGACTGGCGTGCTGCCGCTGGACGAGTTCTCCCGTGGCGCGAGCCTGGCGGCCCAGTGGACTCGTGAGGTGATCGCCCCCGAGAACCTCGAGTTCCTGAAGACGCTGAGCCCCAAGGGGGAGGAGAACGGGATCGGCCTGTTCCACGCGAGCCCCAGGGACCCGGTCTGGGAGTACGTTCTCTCGGCCCTGCTTGCCGAGCTCTGCATGAACCGCCAGGAGGAGCGGATCTGCCTGATCGGGCACTCCCACGTCGCCCTCTCCTTCGTCCGTCACGAGGGCGAGCTGGCCACCGGCGAACCGCGCCGGGCGGGCACCAAGCTTGACGTGGCCGAGGGCGAGTGGCTTCTGAACCCGGGCAGCGTCGGGCAGCCGCGCGACGGCGACCCCCGGGCGTCCTGGCTTCTGCTCGACATGGACGACATGGACGCAACCTTCCACCGCTCCGACTACGACATCGCCGGAGCGGCCGCCGCGATCAGGGCAGCCCGGCTACCCGACTCGCTGGCCGAGCGCCTGGAGTACGGTCAATGACGATGATCTCCCCTCCGCCTGCATCGGAGCGACGCTTCAGTGCGCTCAGAACGGCCGCCCGGGTGGGGATGACCGCCGCGCTCGGGATAGCGGCGGCATTGCTCCTGATGGCCTGTGGAAGCTCCGGCAAGGGGCTGATCTCGGCTGCCGATGCCGGGCCGCTCAAGACCGACATCGAAGCGGTCGACCTCGCCGCGCAGGAAGGGAACGGAAACTGCACCGCCACTGAAGCAGCCCTCCAGCGCACCGAACAGGACTTTGTCGCCCTGCCCCCCTCCACCGATGCGGGACTGCACAACACCCTGAGGACGGGCATCGCGAACCTGCGCAAGGTCGCGATCGAACTCTGCCGCCAGCCGCTGGTCAACACCACGACCAGCGCGACGCCGACCACGTCGACCACCAAAACCACGCCGCCGGCTGAAGAAAGAGAAAGAGAAGAAAAAGAAGAAGCGACCGAAAAAGAACAGGCGACGGAAGAAAAAGCCAAAGAAGAAATCGAACAGACCCCCGGCACCGGAGGCGGCACGCCCGCGCCGGGAGAAAACGAACCGGCGCCTGAAGAAAAAACAGGCAACGGAGCCGGCGGTCAGGAACCCGGGAAATGAGCAGCGAGGAAATCGCAGGTCGCTACAAGCTCGAGGGCAGGCTGGGCTTCGGCGGCATGTCGACAGTCCATCTGGCGATGGACCTGCGTCTCGAGCGCCAGGTGGCCGTCAAGCTGCTGGCCGAGCACCTCGCCGACGACCCGGCCTTCGTGTCGCGCTTTCAGCGCGAGGCCCAGGCGGCGGCGCGCCTGATCCATCCCAACGTGGTCCAGGTCTTCGACTCGGGGCGCGACCAGCGCAGCGGGCAGTACTTCATCGTCATGGAGTACATCGAGGGCCAGTCCTGCGCCGAGATCCTTCGCGACGACGGCTGGGTGGAGGTCGACGAGGCCCTGTCGATCATCGAACAGGCCTGCGAGGGACTGCACTACGCCCACCGTCACGGGGTGGTCCACCGCGACGTCAAGCCGGGGAACCTGCTCAGGTCCCTCGAAGGCGAGGTCAAGCTGGCCGACTTCGGGATCGCCAAGGCAACCGAGCAGTCGAGCATCACCCAGGTCGGCTCCGTCCTCGGGACGGCCGCCTACCTCGCGCCGGAGCAGGCACGCGGCGAGGAGGCGGGCCCGAGCGCTGATCTCTACGCCCTTGGAGTCGTGACCTACCAGCTGATCTCGGGCCGTCTCCCCTACGAGGCGACGTCCCTGACCGAGCTTGCCCTGAAGCAGCAGCAGGAGGCGCCCGACACGCTGGACACGCTCGTGGCGGCGGTCAGCCCGGAGCTGGCCGATGCCGTCGCGATCGCCCTGGCGCTCGATCCCCGTGACCGCTACCGGACGGGACACGAGATGCGTCGGGCCCTGCACGACGGCAGCCGCGGGATCGCCCCGAGCGATCGTCCCGTCCCGACAGCCGCCACCAAGGCGATCCCCGCGACGCGAGCGACGACGGTGCTTCCGGCCGGCCGAGGGGCCTCGCAGCCGGCTGTGGCGACACGCCGTCCCCGCCAGGGCCCTCCCCGGGCGCGCCCGGCAGCGGCGCCGCAGAGCCCAGCCAGCACCCGTTCAAAGGGCCGGGGGCGGCTGGTCGGACTGATGCTGGGCCTGCTGGCGCTGGTCCTGATCATCGTCGCCATCTTCGCGATCTCGAGCCCCTCGTCGACCGAAGTGCGCCTGCGCAACGTGGTCTACCCGGAAGTGCAGAAGGCCGCGGCCGAACTCCGCCAGCTGGTCTCCGAAAACACCAAGTAGCGCCCCCACCGGGACTGTCCCGCTCGCCTGCCGGCGGGCAAGAGCGTCCCGCTGCGGCATGCTAGGAGCCGCCGATGCTCGCCGCGATTCTCAACGTCGAAGAACTGATCAGCACCGCGGGATACCCGCTGCTCTTCCTGGTTGTCATGGGAGAGTCCAGCGGCCTCCCGATTCCCGGGGAGACCGCCCTGATCGCCTCGGGAGTTCTGGCCAGCCAGGGCAAGATGGACATCGCCGTGGTGATAGTCGTGGCCGCCGCCGGCGCGATCGTGGGGGACAACATCGGGTACATGATCGGCCGCAAGGGCGGCCGCTGGCTGCTCGAGAGGCCCGGCGCATTTCACACACAGCGCCAAAACGTGCTGATCGTGGGAGAGCCCTTCTTCAAGCGCCACGGCCCAAAGGCCGTCTTCTTCGGCCGCTTCCTGCTGGGACTTCGCGTGTGGGCATCCTGGCTGGCCGGCGCCACCCGGATGCACTGGCGCTCGTTCGTGATCTGGAACGCCCTCGGCGGGATCGTCTGGGCGACCGCCATCGGGCTGTTGGCCTACTTCCTGGGGAACTCCGCCAGCAATGCCGTCCAGGCCTTCGGGATCTACGGTCTCGTCGCCGTTGTGCTGGCCGCCGCGAGCGCCTTCGTGGCCCATCGCCGCCACCGCAAACGCCAGGAACTGGCCGGCGGGCAGCCCCCCAAACCGGCCGACGTGCCGCCGCAGCCGATCGAGGATCCCGAGGCCTAGCCGAGAGATCCCGCATCGGGACATAAAAAAAACCGCCTTGCGGCGGTGGCGAAGAGGGGCTGCCGAGGTGGTCTCTCAGCAGGGTCCGGGAGCGATTCGCTCCCACATGTCCGCCAGGACCGAGAGCTCCTGCTCCGAGAAGTGCGAGAAGAACTGGGAGCGGATCACGGCCAGGTGTGTGCCCCTGGCTTCGGCCAGGCGTTGGCGGCCCGTGTCGGTAAGGCAGGCGTAGGAGCCGCGGGCGTCATGGCTGCACGAGCAGCGCTCGAGCAGTCCGTCACGGGTCAACCGATCGACCATTCGCGTGAGACCGCTGCGTGACAACTGCGCCTGTTCGGCGAGGTCGCACATGCGCATGCGTCCGGCATTGGCCTCCTCGAGGTGATGCAGCACCTCGTAGGAGCTCATGGGCAGCCCGTGGGCGCGCTCCAGCTCTGCGTCAAGCCGCTTCGCGAGGCAGGCGTGTGCCCGCAGCAGGCCCCTCCAGGCGCGAAGCTCACCGAGAGTGAGCGACTCCTTGTCGGGGGGTGAGATCTTGACGGCGGTCGCGGTCGACATGACGTTGTGAATCAGAATCCCTTCTCAGCCGAACATAGCAGCGAGAGGGCCTCCAACTCGGGTGATCGCTGTCATCTGCGAGTCGCTTTCCAGGCCCAGAGCATGCAGAGCGGCTGCAACGGGAGGCGTGCGTAGAGCGCCCACCGAGGAACCTGCTTGAACTGGTCCGGCTCACGGGCCATGTAGATGTTCGCCGGGAAGACCGCCGCCAGGACGCCGATCAGCCAGATGCCCGAGAGGCGCCTCGTGGCGGGGAGCAGGACCCCCACTCCGCCGACGAGCTCAGCCACCCCGCTCCACCTCACGACTCCTGCCGCCTCGTCCTTCAGGCTTGGCGGCACGATCGCTTCATAGAAGCGCGGGTTGACGAAGTGGTTCACACCGGCTCCGACCCAGAACAGCGACAGCAGCAGACGCGACACCCGGCGCGAGGAGCGCGGCTCTTCGGACTCGAGCTGAAGCTGCTCGACCGGCTCTGCTGTATCGGGCACGGAAGTCAATCTAGCGGGCCCTGATCAGCGATCGGCCGGTCATCGTCGAGGGCTGCTCGATCCCGAGCGTCTCGAGCAGCGTCGGCGCGACGTCCGCCAACACGCCGCCGGAGGGGTCCAGGGCCGCGGCGGGGCTCGTCAGGATCACCGGGACGGGGTTCAGCGAGTGAGCCGTGTTGGGACTGCCGTCCGGCTCGAGCATGTGGTCTGCATTGCCGTGGTCGGCTGTGATCAGGCAGACCCCGCCGGCCTCGTGGACGGCGGTCACGATCTTGGCCAGGCAGGAGTCCACCGTTTCCACGGCCTTCACGGCTGCCGGGATCACGCCCGTGTGTCCGACCATGTCGGCGTTGGCGAAGTTGATGATCCCGAACCGGGGCTGGTCGGCAACCCAGGCGCCGACGAACGCCTCGGCTGCCTCGACTGCGCTCATCTGCGGCTTGAAGTCGTAGGTCGGCACATCCCTGGGCGACTGCACCAGCTCTCGCCTCTCTCCTGTCAGCGGCGCCTCGTCCCCACCGTTGAAGAAGTAGGTCACATGGGGGTACTTCTCGGTCTCGGCGACATGGAGCTGCGTGGCCCCCTCCCCGGCCAGCACCTCGGCAAGCGTCGTGGCGGGGTGCTCGGGCGCGAACGCGACGGGATAGGGCCAGCCCTCCTCGTAGCGCGTCAGGGTCGCCAACCGGAGGACCGGCTCGGCCCCCTGGCGACCCGGCCACCCGGGCCGCTCCTCTCCCCCGTCCCCGAACCCGGGCTCGGCCAGAGCGCGGACGATCTCGCGCATCCGGTCGGGCCTGAAGTTGAAGCAGATCACGCTGTCTCCCGGCCTGATCCGCCCGTCGGCCCCAACGAGGGTGGGCTCGATGAACTCGTCCGTCTCGCCGCGCTCGTAGGCGTCAAGGACGGCCTGCTCGCCCGTCTCGGCGTGGTAGGGAGCCCGGCCGTGCACGAGCATCTCGTAGGCCCTGCCCGTCCTGTCCCAGCGCCTGTCGCGATCCATCGCCCAGTAGCGGCCGACGACCGAGGCGACCCTGCCGCCCTCGATCGATTCGAGCTCTCGCAGGTAGCCCGCACCGGCGTGGGGCAGCGTGTCGCGTCCATCGGTGAACGCATGCACCAGCACTTCGCCGTCGGCGGCATCGCGGGCCATCTCCAGCAGGCCACGGAGATGCTCAAGCGAGGAGTGGACCCCGCCGTCGGATACCAGGCCCAGCAGGTGGACACGCTCGGCTCCGGCGAATGCAGCCCGCAGAACCTCGTTCTCGGCGAGCCCCGAGCCCTCGACGGCATCGTCGATCCGCATCAGGTCCTGGCGGATGATCGACCCCGCCCCGAGGTTGAGGTGGCCCACCTCACTGTTGCCCATCTGCCCTTCGGGAAGCCCCACGGCCTTGCCGCAGGCGATCAGCGTGGTGTGGGGGTAGGCGTCCCAGAGCTCGTCGAACACCGGGGTCCGGGCGAGCGATATGGCGTTGCCCGGACCGGGCTCGGCAAGTCCCCACCCATCGAGGACGACCAGGCATGCGCAGGGTGCCGGCAGATCCTTCGCACCGGGCGGGAGGCTCATCGGCCGGCGGCCGCGACGATCTCTGCGAACGGGCCCGGATCGAGCGAGGCTCCGCCCACCAGCGCGCCGTCGACATCGGGAAGTCCGAGCAGCTCGGTCGCGTTCTCCGGCTTCACAGAGCCCCCGTAGAGGATCCTCAGCTGCTTCGAGGCGGCCTCGTCGCGACCGGCAACGAGAGCGCGGATGAACGCGATCGCCTCCTGTGCCTGCTCGGGGCTAGCGACCCTGCCGGTGCCGATCGCCCAGATCGGCTCGTAGGCGATCACCACGTCGGCCAGCCGCTCGGCTGGCACGCCGGCGAGGTCCTCCTTGATCTGGTGACGGAGCTTGCGTTCGGTCTCCTCGGCGTCGCGCTCCTCCTCGGTCTCGCCGACGCAGAGGATCGGCAGCAGCCCGGCGTCCAGCGCCGCCGGGACCTTCAGCCCCAGCGCCTTGTCGGTCTCACCGAAGAGCGTCCGTCGCTCGGAGTGCCCGAGCACCACGCCGCGGACGTCAAGCTCGCAGAGCATCGGGGCGGAAATCTCGCCGGTGAAGGCCCCCTCGGCCTCGTGATGCATGTTCTGGGCGAAGACCTCGACGTTTGAGCCGCGGGCGCTGTCCACCATCGCTCGAAGGTCCGTGAAGGGCACGCAGATCGCGACGTCCACGCCGTCGATGGCGGATACCCGGGGCAGCAGGCCCTGGATGAACTCCTCGGCCTGCTCCTCGGTCTTGTACATCTTCCAGTTGCCCGCGACGAACGGCGTCCTGGAGCTCAAGAGGAGACCCCCTGCGAGACGCCTGCGCCGTCGAGCGCGGCGACACCGGGGAGCACGGCCCCCTCGACCATCTCCAGCGTGGCACCACCGCCAGTCGAAAGATGATCGACCCGGTCCTCCAGCCCGAACTGGGCCAGCGCAGCGGCTGAGTCTCCTCCGCCGACGACAGTCATCCCGGGCGCCTCCGCGACCGCATTGGCGACCGCCAGCGTCCCCGCCGCGAACGGCTCGAGCTCGAAGGCCCCCATCGGCCCATTCCAGAAGACCGTGCCGGCGGCCGCGATCTCATTCGCGTAGGCGGCGGAGGTCCGAGGGCCGATGTCCAAACCCATCCAGGCGTCGGGCACGTCGATGCCGTCGAGCTCGCGGTACTCGGCGTCAGCGGCCAGCCGGTCGCCGATCACAAGGTCGACCGGTAGGGCGAGGCGGGCGTGACCCGGGCGTTCCGCGACGGCCAATGCACGGCGCGCATGCTCGACGTCCTCGTCGCTGCAGAGAGACGCACCCACCGCATGCCCCTGGGCGCGCAGGAACGGGAAGCACATCGCCCCGCCGATGATGATCACGTCGGCCAGCTCCAGAAAACGATCGATCACGGCGATCTTGTCGGCAACCTTGGCACCGCCCACGATCGCGACCAGAGGGTGGGTGGGATGCTCGAGGATGCCCGTCAGCGTCAGGACCTCCCGCTCCAGCAGGCGCCCTGCGGCGCTGGGCAGCAGATGAGCCACACCCTCGGTCGAGGCTGCCGCGCGGTGGGCAGTCCCGAAGGCGTCGTTGACGTAGAGATCAGCCAGTTCCGCCAGCGAGCCCGCGAAGGCCGGGTCGTTGCTTTCCTCGCCCGGCTCGAATCGCACGTTCTCGAGCATCATGATCTCGCCCGGCGCCAGCGCTTCGGTCATCTCCCGGACCTCGTCTCCCACGACACCCGGCGCGAGTGCCACGGGCGCCTCGATGAGCTCAGACAGACGAGCCGCCACCGGTGCCAGGGACAGTGCCGGGTCGTGCTTTCCCTTGGGACGGCCCAGGTGGGATACCAGGACGAGCCGGGCGCCACGCTCGCGCAGCTCTCGAATCGTCGGCAGAGCGGCAGTTATGCGGGTCTCGTCGGCAACCTGGGGCGACCCGTCGGGACCCTCGTGAAGCGGGACATTGAAGTCCACCCGGACGAGAACCCTCCGGCCCTGGACGTCAAGATCGTCGATGCTCCTCATCGAGACGCTCCCATCGCTTCGTGCTCCTTCACGATACCCCGCTCCTGCCCCGCGCTGTCCGGCCTGCCCTCGGGGCGGTCCGTCACAGGACCCTCTGCACGAGGTCAACGACGCGGTTGGAGTAGCCCCACTCGTTGTCGTACCAGGCCACGACCTTGGCCATCGTGCCCTGCATCACCGATGTCAGTTTCGAGTCGAGGATCGAAGAGTAGGGAGAGGTGACGATGTCGCTGGAGACGATCGGGTCCTCCGTGTACTGGAGGATGCCCTTCATCGGCCCGTCCGCCGCCGCCTTCAGCGCCCCGTTTAGCTCCTCGACGCTGGTCTCGCGACTGCAGACGACGGTCAGGTCGACGACCGAGCCCGTCGGGACGGGGGCCCGCACGGCGAAGCCGTTGAGCTTGCCCTTCAGCTCGGGGATCACCAGGCCGATCGCCTTGGCCGCGCCGGTCGACGCGGGAATCAGGTTGATCGCGGCCGCCCTCGCGCGCCGGAGGTCCTTGTGAGGCATGTCCTGCAGGCGCTGGTCGGCTGTGTAGGCGTGGATCGTGGTCATCAGACCGTGGTCGATCCCGACGGTGTCGTGGATCACCTTCGCGACCGGGCCCAGGCAGTTGGTCGTGCAGGAGGCGTTCGAGATCACGTCGTGCTTGGCCGGGTCGTAGACCTCGTCGAAGTTGACGCCGAGGACGACCGTCGCGTCAGGGTCGGTGGCCGGAGCCGAGATGACGACCTTCTTGGCACCGCCGGCAAGATGCTTGGCGGCGCTCTCGCGGTCGGTGAAGAAGCCTGTCGACTCGATCACCACGTCGACGCCCAGATCACCCCAGGGGAGCGCACCGGGGTCACGCTCGGCGAGCACCTTCAGCGGTTTGCCGTCGATGTGGATCGTGTCGCCCTCGAGCTTCACCTCGCCCGGGTAGGGCCCGAGAATCGAGTCGTACTTGAACAGATGCGCGAGGGTCGTAGCGTCGGTCAGGTCGTTGACGGCGACCCACTCGATCTCCTGAGCTCCAGCGCCCGCGGCCATCGCGGCGCGGAAGACGTTGCGGCCAATCCGGCCGAATCCGTTTATCCCGACCCTTACGGGCATTCAAGGCCTCCTGAGCGAAAAATGAACGATGGCGGACTGCTGGAGCGGCGCTCCATGGCCCGGCGAGCCCCGCGGAGGCTATCAGCGGGAGAAACGCCAGTGTCCGTAGGAACCCGCGGTTATGAGCGCTGAGGTGCCCTGTCGATGTCACGGTGAATCACCGTCACATCGAGGTCCGGCCGGTCCGAGTAGCGCGCTCCCAGGCGCTCCGCGATCGCCACCGAGCGGTGCCTTCCGCCGGTGCATCCGACGGCCACCACCAGGTGGGCCTTGCCCTCGGCCACGTACTGCGGGAAGAGAAAGTCCATCAGCGGGTCGAGGCGCTCGTAGAGCTCCTCGAGACGCCCGTCCCGACCGACGTAATCGACCACCGCCCGGTCGAGGCCGGTGAGTTCGCGCAGGTCCGGCTCGTAGTGGGGGTTCGGCAGGAAACGCACGTCGAAGACCAGGTCCTCGTCCCGCGGCGGTCCATGCTTGAAGCCGAAGCTCATGATCGTCACGGACAGGCGCCCGACCGTCTGGCGGGGCAGCAGCTCTTCGGCGATTTTCGCCCGCAGCATCGACGCCGACATGCCGGTCGTGTCGATCACCAGGTCGGCCCGGCCCCGCAGCGGCTCGAGCAGCTCGCGCTCCGCGGCGACCCCTGCCGCGACGCTGCCCTGGGGCGCGAGGGGATGGCGGCGGCGAGTCTCCTTGTAGCGGGTCACCAGCGTCTGCTCCTGTGCCTCGAGGAACAGAACGCTGTGTTTGAGGCCCAGTGCATCGAGATCGTCGACGACCGCTCGGAGCGCCTCGAAGTAGGCGCCTCCGCGCACATCTGAGACGACCGCGGCGCGCTCGACCTTGAAGCCCTTGTGGACGAACAGCTCGACCAGCGACCGGATCATCTCGGGCGGCAGGTTGTCGACGCAGAAGTAGCCGGCGTCCTCGAAGACGTTCATCGCCGTGGACTTGCCGGCGCCCGAGAAGCCTGTGATGACGACGAGGTCCTCGAGCCGTGACTCGAGGACCGGCTTGACTGACTTGCCGCCGGCGGCTCGGAGCGGACGCAGGGGCCTTATGACCGCCATCTCCTCTTTATTGTGCCTTCTCGGGCGGCGGCCCGGTGAAGATCTCGCTGCCTCGCTGCTCTCAGCCGGCTCGGTGCAGCGCTTCGTGAAGGTCCCGGCCGACCTTGGCGGGCAGGCCCGGGACGGTCTGGAGTTCCTCGCGTGTCGCGGCCACCACGGCGTCGGGTGAGCCGAAGTGAGCCAGCAGCGCGCGCTTGCGCGAGGGGCCCACTCCGGGGAGCTCGTCGAGCAGTGACGTGGTCATCGCCTTGTCTCGCCGGGTCCGGTGGTGGGTGATCGCGAAGCGGTGAGCCTCGTCGCGCACCCGCTGGAGCAGCTGCAGCTCGGGGGTCGAATGGTCGAGCACCAGGGGGCTGCGCCGGCCGGGCTGGAAGACCTCCTCGATCCGCTTCGCCAGCGAGATGACCGCCACCCCTCGATCGCGGAAGCCCTTCAGCGGGGCCATGCCAGCGGCAAGCTGCCCCTTGCCGCCATCGATCACCACGACGTTCGGCAGCGCCGCGAAGCTCGGGTCATAGGCCGGGTCGTGGGGAGAGATGTCGGCCTGGCGCTCCCATTGCGCGAAGCGGCGGCCCAGCACCTCGGCCATCGAGGCGAAGTCATCGGGGGCGCCCTCGGTGGTGCGGATCTTGAAGCGGCGATAGTCCGACTTCTTCGGAGCGCCGCCCTCGAAGACGACCATCGAGGCGACCGTGTGGGTCCCCCCCAGGTTGGAGATGTCGAAGCACTCGATCCGGATCGGCGGGACATCAAGGCCGAGCGCCGACTGCAGGCCCTCCAGAGCCTGCGCACGACCCTCACGGCGCCGCTCGCTGCGCAGCTTGTCCTGGTCCAGGGCCAGCCGGGCGTTGCGATCGGCCAGCTCGAGGATCCGCCGCTTCTCACCCCGCTCGGCGGCCCTCAGCTCCACCGGCCCGTCGCGGCGAGCCGCAAGCGCATCCTCCAGCGCCGGGCGCTCACCGACCTCCTGCTGAAGGACCAGCAGGGCCGGGATCGAGATCTGCCCGTCGTAGTACTGGAGCATGAACTCCTCGGCCACCTCTCCGAGGTCCCGCTCGGTCTCGTTGGAGAGGTAGAAGGACTGGCGGTCGGAGAGGACGCCGTCGCGGACCTGGAAGACCTGCGCGTTGGCCTCCCGCCCGTCGAGTGCCACGGCGACAGCGTCGAAGGTCCCCATCGACTCGCCCGTGACACGCCGCCGCTCGAGCAGCGAGCGCACAGCCTGGAGGCGGTTGCGCTCCAGCGTCGCCTGCTCGAACTCCTCGGCCGCGGCGGCTGCGCGCATGCGCTGCTCGATGTCCCGCTCGATGGTCGCGAAACGGCCTGAGAGAAAGTCGATCACCCCGTCGATGGCGGCCCTGTACTCCTCCTTGGTGACGTATTCCACGCAGGGAGCCCCACAGCGCTTTATGTAGTAGTCCAGGCAGGGGTTTCCGCTGCGCCTGCCCGGCTCGGTGCCGGTGCAGGAGCGGAACATGAAGACCTTCGCCAGGACCTCCAGCGTCGAGCGGACCCGTTTGGCATTGGAGTACGGGCCGAAGTAGGCACGCCCTGAACGGTGTCGCTCGCGGGTGAAATAGACGCGGGGGAAGTCCTCGTCCAGTGAGATGGCGATGAAGGGGTAGGACTTGTCGTCGCGCAGGCGGATGTTGAAGCGCGGCCTGTACTGCTTGATGAAGCTCTGCTCGGCCAGCAGCGCCTCGGCCTCGGTTGCGACGACGACACACTCCACGTGGGCCACCGATGCGACCATCTCGGCGTGACCGGGGCTGCTGGGGACCTGTGCCTTGGAGAAATGCGAGGCCACCCGTTTGCGCACCGACTTGGCCTTGCCGACGTAGACGACCCTGCCCTTGGCGTCGCGGAAGAGGTAGACGCCCGGTTGATCGGGCAGCGCGCGGCGCTGCTCGCTCAGACCTGTCTCGGCGCTCTCCTCAGCGCCTGATTTCTCGCTTACAGCCATTCCCTCGAGGATAGGCGGCGACCCTGCGGCGAATCAGGAGTAGCTGCGGGAGTGGCGGTAGACCTCCATCAGGGAGTAGACCGCCAGGCCGGCCAGGACGAACCAGCCGAGCACGCCGGCGCCGGTCTCCCACATCCGTGTGCGGGCCATGAAGCAAAAGACGATCAGCCCGATGCCGATGTAGAGCATGCTCCGGTGACGATCGCCCAGCGCCATCAGCTGGAACTGGTTTTCGCGGTAGAGCCGCACGCCCATGAACGCGATGCCCAGGCCGAACAGGACCCACAGGGCCGCTTCGATGCCGCGCGCGACGTTCCCGCCGCCCGGCACGTAATAGACAGCGGCCCCGATCGCGATCACGATCAGGATGTTGCGGGCCGTCCTGTAGCGCTCCATCCCCCAAGTCTAGGGGAGCGATGTCAGTCGATCAGCTCCTCGAGGGTCGCGTAGGCCGCGTCGACGGCCCGCTTGGCAGCGGTGTGGCGGGCCTCGGACTTGGCAGCCTCATAACGCGTCGCCCAGGCCGCGGGATCAGCCAGTTCGCCTTCCAGCTCGACGAGCGCCGCCTCGGCGGCCTCGACTGCCCGCTCGGCCTTCTCCTGCGCGCTGAGCTTGTTCTTCGACGGGCCCTTCGCCTTCTTCGGCGTGGCGCTGCTCGCCCGGCTTCCGTTCGGCGCAGGCGGAGCCGCCCCATTGGAGGCGGGCTTCGCCTGGGCCGGCGCAAGCGGCGCAACGGAGGTGGCCCTGCCGCGCTCGGGGCCTTCGGCGGCGCGCTCCTCGCGCACCCTCACGTACTCAGGCCAGCCGCCCTCGTAGCTGTGCAGCGCCCGGTCCTCGACGGCAACCGTCCTGGTCCCGACGGCGTCGAGCAGAGCACGGTCGTGGGAGACGAGGATGACCGCTCCGCCGAAACCCCGCAGGGCGTCCTCAAGCGCCTCGCGACTCTCGATGTCCAGATGGTTCGTGGG
>CAZFGJ010000072.1:0-14509 GCA_964518445.1 uncultured Solirubrobacteraceae bacterium | reverse complement strand
GCTGGATCTCGTTGGTGCCCTCGTAGATCTGGGTGATCTTGGCGTCGCGCATCATTCGCTCTACGGGGTACTCCTTGACGTAGCCGTAGCCGCCCAGCACCTGGATCGCCTCGATCGTGACGGCCATCGCCGTATCGGAGCAGAAGACCTTTGCCATCGAGGAGTACTTGGCTCGCAGCGGATGTCCCTGGTCGGCCATCGCACAGGCCTTGTAGAGCAGCTCGCGTGCGGCAGCCGTCTGCACTTCCATGTCGGCCAGCTTGAACTGGATCGCCTGGAACTCCATGATCGGCTTGCCGAACTGCTGGCGTTCCTTCGCGTAGCCGACCGCGTAGTCGGTGGCTCCCTGGGCGATCCCCACGGCCTGCGCCGCGGCGCCCAGGCGAGTCCGCTCAAGCGTCCCCAGGGCCACCGAGAGGCCCTTGCCGACCTCGCCGATCACGTTCGCCTGCGGCACCCTGACGTCCTCGAAGATCGGCTGGCCTGTCGGCGACGCGCGGATCCCCAGCTTGTGCTCGAGCTTGCCGACGCTGAAGCCGGGGCGGTCTGCCTCGACGACGAAGGCCGTCATGCGCCTGTTCTCCCGGTCGGTCACGGCGAAGACGATGTAGAAGTCCGCCACACCCAGGTTCGTGATCCAGTTCTTGGTGCCGTTGATGACCCACTCATCGCCGTCCAGCACGGCGGTGGTCTTCATCCCGGCCGGGTCGGAGCCGGCCTCCGGCTCCGAGAGTGCGAACGCCGGCGACTTCTCACCGGACGCGCAGTCTGGGAGAAAGCGCTGCTTGAGCTCGTCGCTGCCGAAGAGCTGAATCGGGAGGGTGCCAAGCTCCTGGACCATCAGGATCAGCGCACAGGCGGCGTCCACCTTGGCGATCTCCTCGACTGCCATGTTGAGCATCAGCGTCCCCGTGCCCGTCCCGCCGTACTCCTCGGGGAACGGCAGGCCCAGAATGTCCTGTTCGGAGAGGAGCTTCCGGACGTCCCATGGGTATTCGGCCTGCTCGTCTATCTCGGCCGAGCGAGGGGCGATCTTCTCGCGGGCGATCTGACCGATCGTGGCGCAGAAGTCCAGGTTCTCCTGGGGGATCGTGTAGATGTCCGAGACGGCCTCCACAGCCCGGATCCTAGTGATCGCCCGGCTCGTCCGCGCCTACGTGGTTTGACTGGTGGGGACGCGGGTAACTCCCGCGTATGACCTTTGGGACTTCGATATTCCTGATCGCCGCGGGAGCCATCCTGCGCTACGCGGTCACCGCGACCGTGTCGGGGATCGATATCGCCACGGTCGGGCTGATCCTGATGATCGCCGGGGCCATCGGGCTCGTCGTCTCTTTGCTCTACATGCTCTCCGGCCCCCGCCGGGTGGCCGCGCGCGAACGGGTCGTCGAGCGCGATCCTTATCGGGAAGTCTAAAGCCCCCCTCCCGGCTACTGAAGCCGACGGCCTCGCGGGCGATCGGCACTTCAGGCCGACGCTAGGCTTGGCCCATGAACGCCCGCAGCGATGACCCGGAGATCGATCCCGAGAACCTGATCGGCTGGCTGGCCGAGGATCAGCCGCCGCAGCTGATCGACGTTCGCGAGCCCTACGAGCGGGAGGCCGGCTACATCGACGGCTCGCGCCACATCTCACTGGTCGACCTCACGGCAGCCGCCGAGAGCATCGACCGCGAGCGCCCCGTCGTCTTCTACTGCCGGGTCGGGGCACGCTCGGCGATGGCCATGCAGGCGTTCAGGGCATCCGGCTACGAGGCATACTCACTTCGCGGCGGCCTGGTGCGCTGGGCCGGTGAGGACCGTCCGCTCTCGCCCGAGGGTGGCACGGTGGCCAACCACTAGCCAAGGAGACACATCGATGGAGGCTTCGAGCGACTTCCCCAAGGTGACCCAGGGCGACGGCTATGCCGTCGCGAATCTCTCCGACCTGGGCGACGGTCCCGGGTTCCGCAAGGTGCGCAAGGGTCTCGGCGTCACAGCCTTCGGAGTCAACGCGATCGTGCTTCCGCCCGGGATCGACGGCGGCGCGCACTTCCATGACGAGCAGGAGGAGCTCTACTTCGTCCATCGCGGAGCGCTCGAGATCGAATTTGGCGACGGCTCGGTCCACCGTCTCGAGGAGGGCGGCCTCGCCAGGGTGGACGCCGCGACCGTGCGAAGGCTTCGAAACCCCGGTGACACTGACGTCGTCTACCTGTGCGCAGGCGGCAAGGACGGCTACGTCGGGCGCGATGGGCGCCTCCCCGAGGGCGAGGAGGAGCGCCTGCGGGCGATGCACGGCCTCTCCTCGGAGCAGCCCGGCTGAGAGCCGGAGAGGGTCTCCTCGTGAGCGAGCCCCCTCCCGGCGAGGAGAAACTGCTGCGGGTCACCCCCCGGCTGGGGATCCCTCTGGCCGAGATCAAGCTCCGCACCAGCCGATCCTCCGGCCCGGGAGGCCAGCATGCCAACGTCACCGCCTCGCGCGTCGAAGCGGTCTTCGAGGTCGAGGCCTCGCCGTCGCTGACCTACAGCCAGCGCCATCGCCTGCTGGCCCGTGCCGGGACCCGCGTCGTGGCCGTAGCGCAGGACGAGCGCTCGCAGACCCGCAACCGCGAGCTCGCCCTCACCCGGCTCTCCGAGCGCCTCGCCAAGGCGCTGAAGGTTCCCCGCAGCCGCCGTCCCACCCGCCCGACCAAAGCCTCACGCGAGCGGCGTCTGAGCGCCAAGCGCCAGGCCTCTAGGCGAAAGCAGGAGCGCCGCCCGCCCGCCGACGCCGACTGATCAGTTCAGGAGCTCGCGCACGTAGCGATGGTGCAGCCGCCCAAGCGAGGTCAGCTCGGGGTGAAAGCCGATCGCGTCCCACAGCATGCCCGAGGCGGGCGCCCAGGCGATGATCAGGTAGACCCCAAGGACGAGGGCCGTGGTGCGCAACCTGCGGGAGCTCGCGAGGGCCGCCATGGGAAGCACCCAAAGGACGTACCAGGGCAGGACCCATGGGAGCGTTACCAGCAGCGCCACGCCGGCCCATCCCGAAGCTGCGATCGTCCGGTCGGCCGCGTCCCCGACGTCCGCGGCGGGGCGGCCCGGGCGCGATCCACGCCAGGCCCACCAGCAGCACGAGAGGATCACGGCGGCCAGCACGACCGTCAGCAGATGGTGGAGCGTTTCGGTCTCGCCGCCCGCCCCGATCGCGAGGCCGATCAGGTTGGGGATGCTCTCGTTCGTCACCAGCCGGCTCTGGGTGCTGAGGTCGGGGATGTGCAGCCCGAAGGCCAGCAGGCTAAGTCCACCCACGACGAGCCCGGCGAGGATCATCCCCAGCACCACCTGCACGAGTCCGCGGCGCTCGCGGAACAGGCCGGCCAGGACAACCGGGATCAGGACCGCAGCGGAGGCCTTGATGCCGACGGCGACGGTGAAGGCCGCCCCCGCCCCGATGAGCGTCGGCGAGGGGGGCATCAGCAGGTAGCCCAGGCCTGCTTCGGAGCCGGTGCTGCTCCCACGCCGGCGCGAGCGGGCAAGCAGAAGCAGGTAGAAGCCCAGCATGATGAAGAAGACCATCAGGAAGTCGTTGTGGTCCCCGCCCAGGCCCCATACGAGGACGATCGGGTTGAGGCCGACCAGCGCCACCGCTTTGACCGGATCCCTGTCCAGGAGCCGGGCGCAACGCCAGACCAGGAGCAGTGTTCCCAGGCTGGCCAGGGCCAGGATCACCTTGAGGGCCCAGAAGGACGCCGCGACACCCAGGGGAACGACGGCGAAGGTGAGCATCGTGAACAGCGGCCCGTAGGGGCTCAGCAGCTGGTGCCAGTTGCTCAGCGCATAGCTCGGATCGTCGTGCGGCTCGATGATCGGAATCGAGGTGTACGGGTTGAGATGGTGGACCACCTCCATGCGCCCGTAGTTGACGTAGTTGAAGAGGTCCGTCAGCCCCAGCGGCGGCGAGAGGATGAAGACGAGGTGGACCGCCAGGATCGCGCCCACGATCCAACTCGCAGGGACACGACCGGTCGAGCGAAGCACCAGCAGGTAGGCGACGTACATCGTCACCAGCGCGCCGGTGAAGAGGTACTTCAGGGTGGTCCCGTTCCCCGTCAGGCCGGGCCACATGCCTCCCAGCGGTCCCGCCATCCAGTGCGGATAGAAGTTGTTGTGCGTCGTCGGCGAGAGAATGCTCGGCCGGTTTGCCGCCATGACGACGATCAGCAGGCTGATGGCGACGATGGCCCACAGCGCGACCGCGCCGGTGGTGCGCCCGGAGAACGCCCGGGCGCCGTCGCGCACAGGGCCGCGACGGATCCGCCATGCCGGGCGGCCCCTGTCATGGGAGCGGCCCTCGCGTAGGGGAACCGTTGTTGCCTCGCCAGCCATCCTGAGCGAAGGCACGATATCCCCCCGCCAACGCAGAGGGCCCGCCGAGGCGGGCCCTGAAGACTGCGTTCGCTCGGTCGAGCTCAGATGGTGCTGACGTTTACGGCCTTGGGACCCTTGTCGCCCTGCTCCGGGTCGTAGGAGACCTTTGCGCCCTCCTGCAGAGAGCGGTAGCCCTCACCATTGATGCCGGTGTGGTGGACGAACAGGTCCTTGTCGCCATCATCGGGAGTGATGAAGCCGAACCCCTTGTCGTCGCTGAACCACTTGACTGTGCCAGTAGGCATTGCGTGAACTCCTCCACGGTATGTGCGGGCTGCTACGCGGAGGATGCTTCTTGAAGCTTCGACCTGCGAGCGCTTGCACTACTTTCGCCGGTCTAGACGCCGGCCATTCCGGACGACCGTAGCACGTCAGAACCCTCACGTGTTGTTGGAATGTTGCGTGGTCGGGAGGCTTCTCGCGGGTAGGCTCCGACCATGTCCGATAGCGCACCATCCGAGGCCGGCGGCGGACGCGAGGCCGGAGGGGCCCTGCGGCGGCTCGAGGCTAGCGCCGAGACCTCGACCGTCGAGCAGCTGGTCGAGGGATTCGGGCTCTGGGAACGCCCCGATACCCCCGCTCAAAGACCCCGCCTTCTGCTGAACATGGTCAGCACGGCCGACGGGCGCGCGACGCTGTCGGGACGCTCGGGCTCGCTCGGCGGGGCAGCCGACCGTGCCCTCTTTCACGCCCTGCGAGCCCCGATGGACGGCGTCCTCGTCGGCGCGGGCACCGTGCGAACCGAGAACTACGGCCGGATCATTCCCGATCCCTCGGTGCGAGCCCTACGCCTTCAGCGGGGCCTGAGCGAGGAGCCGCTGGCCTGCATCGTCTCAGGGCGCCTGGCGATCGACCCGGATCTCCCGCTGCTGCGCGAGCCAGATGCGCGCGTGGCGATGCTCACCGCCTCGGCCGCCAGCCTTCCCGCCAGCGAGGCGTCCGTCGAGTACATCCGCGCCGGCGAGGGCCAGCTGGACCTTCCGGCGGCTCTCCGCGAGCTGGCCGAGCGCTTCGCCGTCCAGACGGTGATGTGCGAGGGCGGACCGCACCTGGCGCGCCAGCTCCTCGGCGCGGGACTGGTCGACGAACTCTTCCTGTCACTCTCGCCGATGCTCGCCGGCGGTGAGCCCGCGGGAGGCGAGGCGCTGCGGATCCTCGCCGGGACCGAGCTCGAACCGCCCGCTGCGCTCGAGCTGCTCGACGTCGCGCGCAGCGACTCGTTCCTGTTCCTGCGCTACGGCGTCTCCGCCTGAGGGGAGCGCGTCTCTCGAGAGACCACCGAGAGCAGTTCGCTCGCCACCTGACGTCCCTGGCTGGCGACCCTGGGCGTCGCGGCGATCCTGACTATCGCCTCATCGCCGTCGAGTTCCTCAAGCGTTATCCGGGGCGCGTCGCGCAGCGGTGTCTGCAGTGAGCGCTCGAGAACTTCCTGCAGGTCCCCCGGCGTCATCCCCGCCCTAAGACGGGCCCGCAGATTGACCGCCTCGGGCTCGCGCAAGGGCTTCACAGCGACACTCAGGACGACGCTGTTGGGCACCATGACCGAATCATCACCCGTCGCGAAGGTCGTGTAGAGCAGGCCCAGCGAGCTGACGGTGCCCTCGATCTGCCCGGCAAGCGGCCCGCCCTGAAGCCGGACACGCTCGCCCACCCTGAACGGGCGGGCGCTCAGCAGGACGGTGCCGGCGATCAGGTTGCCCAGGGTCTGTTGAGCGGCGAGACCGAAGATGACTGCCGTGAATGCGCCACCCAGCGCCAACGTTTTCGCTTCGATCCCTGCAACCGTCAGCGCCACGATCAGGGCAAGCCCGATCGTCGCCAGACGGATCAGGAAGCCGACGGTTCCCGCCGTGGCGGGGTCCATGCGCCGGAAAAGCGCGGGCCCCATGCCACGTCCGATGTCCTTAGCGATCGTCCAGCCAAGGATCACCAGGATGATCACCGTGATGATCGTCAGCGGCGTTTCGACGGCTTTTTCGAGGACATATTGGCCCGGAACTTCGTGGCCGTCGACCTTGTGAGCCGGAACGTAGTCGCCGAAGAGCTTGGCCCGGTTGTCGTAGATCAGCACGACCGCGATGAAGATCGGCACCAGCACGAGCGCCTCGACGCGAGCGCGCTTGACCACCCGTGGGCTTATCTGACGCAGCAGTCCGACCTCCTTCCAGGCCTGGCTGCGGGTCTCGAACATTTTCGGCGGTGTCTTGGGGATCGGCATGGCCTCACATGATGGCGACATCCGGGCGATTCCCCGGCGTTGCCGTCCGGCGTTGCATTACCCTTCCTTGGCGATGAACCCGAACCTGCGCCGACTCGTCATCCCCGCCGTGGTCCTCGGAGTGCTGCTGCTCGTGGTGTCCGTCATCTACTTCATCGAGCCGGCCCATTCGCTGCCCTCGTTCTTCCCCGGGCACGTCTCGGCCACGGACGCCGAGGCGAATCATCACCACACCAAGCACGGGATCGCCGCGCTGGTCGTCGCTCTGGCCCTGTTCGCGTTCGCCTGGTTCCAGACCGGGCCCAAAAACGCCGAGGCCGCACCGCAGGCCTGAACGGGCCCGCTGAGACTCTCGGCGGTCAGCCGACGAGGAAGACGACGGAGCAGAACCCGCCGAAGGCGATGCAGTAGATCCCGAACGGGGTGAGCGTGTTGCTCTGGAAGAACCGGAGCAGGAACTTGACCGCGACGAACGTCATCGCAGCGGCGCAGATACCGCCCACCAGGGCCGGGCCACGGACGCCGTCGCCCTCGGAGCCGAGGAGTTCGGGGAGCTTCAGCGCCGCTGCAGCGAGGATCACGGGCGTTGCGAGCAGGAAGGAGAAGCGGGCCGCATCCTCGTTGGAGAGCCCCACCAGCAACCCGCCGCCCATCGAGAAGCCGGAGCGCGAGATCCCGGGAATCAGTGCGGCGACCTGAGACACGCCGACGCCGATCGATTGCCGCCACGTCAGTTTCGCGATCCGCGCGTCGCCGTCACCCAGGCCGTCGCCCTCCCGCGCGGGGCGCTTGCGCAGCCGCTCGAACACGAGCAGCGCGATGCCGTTGATGATCAAGAAGAGCGCCGCCAGCTGCGCCGAGGCGAACAGTTTGCGCAGCGGCGTCTCGAGCAGGAGGCCGATCACCCCGACGGGGATCGTCGCCGCGACCAGCAGCCAGGCGAGCCGGGCATCCACGTCATCCGCGCGGATCTCGCGCATCGCAAGCGAGCGCCAGAGGCCCTTCACGATCCTGACCCAGTCCTGAAAGAAGAAGCCCAGCAGGACCAGCGCCGTTCCCAGGTGCGTCGCCACGAGGAACGTCAGGAAGAACTTGTCGTTCTGGTGGATGTGCCAGCCGAACAGCCGTGGAAGCACGACACCGTGCCCCAGACTCGAGATCGGGAACGGCTCTGCGATGCCCTGGGTCAGACCGAGGATGACCGCCTGGAAATAGCTGATCAGGGTGGCCGAGGGGATGATGATCGTCGAATGCACGCCGCGAGAGCTTAGGGGACCGTTTCACTGCGAAGTCACACGATCGTTCCCGGTTGATCACCAAAAGCCTTTGTTTGCAGGCGAATCTGTCTGCATGACAACAGATAAAAAGACCCCGCCGGCAACCGTGCCGGCCAGCAGGACAGACCTGCACTGCCACTCCACCGCGTCGCAGATCTCGAAGCTGGGCGTTCAGCGGACCCTCGGGCTGCCGGATTGCGCCGAGGAGCCCACGGTGCGGGCCGCCTAGGGGAGCAGAACGTGGAGAAGACCCGCACGATCGCAGTCGCCCTACACGGCATCGAGCCCGCGAGCTTCGAGCGCTGCGCGCTGATACGGGACTGGCTGGACGACCACGGGGTCGACCGCGTGACGCTGCTGGTGATTCCGGCCCGTGATCTCCATCCCGTCGGCGAGCGGGCGCCGGCGATGGTCGACTGGCTCGGCGAACGGCGGCTGGCCGGCGACTCGATCGCCCAGCACGGCTTTCAACACGACGGCTGCCGCAACCGCCACCGGGAGTTCGCGGGCCTCGACTCCTCAGAGACCCGCCGCGCGGTGAACGCCGGCTGGCGGGTGCTCAAGCTGGCCGGCATCGAGCCCGACGGCTTCGTCGCGCCCGCCTACGCCTACACGAGCGTTCTGCACCGGATGCTCGCCGAGCGCTTCCTCTGGTGGGCGGGGCTCATGAGGGTGCACCGGCCTCCCGTCCAGGCCGGCTCGCCCGGACGCGGCCCGCTCGCCCCGGCATGGAGCCTGACTGCCAGGGGCCCTGTCAACCGGCTGCTCTCACCGCCCCTGCTGCGTGCGGGCGCGATGCTGCCGCTGAGCACCCTGCGGCTTGATCTCCACCCGGCCGATCTCTCACGGCCGCGCCACATGATGGCCCTCGAGCGGGTCCTCGAGCGGGCTCACTCCCGCCGCGCGGTCACCTACAGAGAGCTTGCAGCCGCGGTCTGAGAGTCCTGCCCGGGGTCTGAGCGGTCACATGGCTCTCGCGGGCCGCGCTCAACCCTTCGCAATGAACAGCGATGGCGAGAGCGGCTTGACGGCGCTCAGTCCGGCGTAGCCGAGGTGCTTCAGCTTGAAGATGTCCTCGATCGTGCGGAGCAGCGAGTAGTGGTTGTAGGGGTCCTGGCTTGTCGTTGCGCCCTTGACGAATGGCGAGAGAAGCAGCGCTCCGACCGCCCCGCCGCCGCGCCCCAGCCCGCCGGCGGGACTCAGGACGTTGGGGTAGGGCGGCTGTCCGCAGCACGAGCTCGAGTCGGCAAATTCGCCACTGGAGGGCGCCTCGTCGGTGGTGATCACCAGCAGGCCGTCGTCCTTGTAGGCCTTCGAGGCGGTGATCGCCGGAACGATCGATTCGAGGAACCCGTCCGCCGCCGCCGGGCCGGTCTTGGCTCCCGGAGCGCATTCCACGGTACCCGCGTCGTGGCAGCGGTCGGGGACGATGTAGGAGAGGCTGGGCGTCTTCGCGGCGCTCGCCAGGTCTTCCTTCAAAGAGCTGACGCCGACCACATTCGCCCCGCAGGCGGAGGAGGAGACGATCGATTCGAAATAGACGAAGGGATCGCGGAAGGTCGCGTAGGGGCCGGCGGCGAAGGTCGGATCGGCGGCGCCCGATGCGGGGTGCGCGCAGGCGCCCGCGGCGGTGCCGGGTTCGTCGATGCCCTCGACGTAGGCGCGCCAGCTGAGGTGCTTCGCGCTGAGCTGTCCGGCCACCGTCTCGGTCGAGCCGGGATATACGCAGCCGTCACCCAGGACCTGTTCATTCGCGCCGTGGCCGCCGGGGGTCAGCGGCGTGTATGCAGGGCAGTTGCCCGTCGTCTGGGTCGTGGGGCCCTGTCCGCTGAGAAGGGCGATCTCGTTGGCAAGCTGCTCGTGCGCCACGGCGTCGTAGCGGACGAGGAGCTCACCCTTCTTCTCGAGTGTCCCCGCCAGATAGCGCGCCTTTGATTCGGGCCCGAACAGGCCGGCGTAGGGCTCATCGCTGAGCATCAGGACGAAGACGTGCTTTATCGCGGGCAGCTTGGTCGCGGTTTTGGCGGCCGATTCTCCGCCGCCTTTTTCTTCTTTGCCCGTTCCCGATTCTTCTTCGCCGGATGTCTGGGTGCTCGTGGTGGCGGTCGAGCCCGGGCTTTCACTTGCTTCGGGCGTGACTTCAGGTTCGGATTCGGGTGGTTCGGATTCCGCGCCCGTGCTCGCCGGTTCCGCCGCCGTGGCGCTCCGGGCCGGGACGATCACCTTCAGGCGCGGGCTGAGCCCGGCAATCTGCCGCGCCCGATCCGAACCGGCGGCGCTCCCAAGGAGCGTGCCGAATCCGAGAAAGACGAGCACCAGCAGCGCAGAGATCCTTGGCGTTGGAACCCTGAGCGCCGTCCCGCCCCCGCTGTCGGAAGGGACGTCCGTGAGCACCTCCGGCGGCTCGGCTGGAGGCGCAGCCGAGCCGCCGGAGCTGTCCACGGCGCGCCGCTTCAACTCGAGCAGCTGCCGGCTTGGAGCGCCCGCGCGCGTGCCGCAGCTCAGGCAGTAGCGCTGATCGGCGTCCAGCGGCGCGCCGCAGGACACACATGCCGGGTCGCGCTCGGGCTCCACTTCCTACCTGTCGGCGCCGGTCTGCTGTCCCGGTGCCAGCAGCGCGTCCATCACCGGGTCCGCCCCGTTGTGGCCCGCGGCCGCGTCGCTGGGCAGGCGCTCCATCAGGGTCGCCCCGCACTGCCAGCAGTAGACGGCACCGCGACTGTGAGGCGCCGAGCAGTTCGGGCAGTTGCCGGCAACCGCGTTGTCCTCGAGCTTGAGCAGCCGCTCGACCTCCGCCAGTTCGGCGTCGCGCTCCTGCAGGATCGCCGCCCTGCGAACGAGCACATCAAGGCGAAAGTGATCGCGAATGGCCATCTCGTAGGCCAGGCCTCCGAGATCCCAGTGAAGCTCTGTGACCTCTTCGGCGAGCCTGTTGCGGCGGCGAAGCAGCTCCGAGTCCCCCGCCGGGGCGCCCGGCGGGGGCGCGAGCGAGGCTGAGGGCAGGGGTGGCGTGCTCGGGGCGCGCGCCGGTGGGGCCTGCTCTCGAGTGTCCTCGTTCAAGATCCCCACCCGCTAGCCCGTTTCGACAACGTTGGGGAGATTCTTCGACTGTTCCTCGTAGCTTTTGCCTTTGGCTTTGCTGAGGTTTTTCAGGACCGACGGCGGAGCCGGATGGGCGAGGCTGTTGCCCGTTCCCGCCGGCGCACTCGATTCAGAGGCTTTCGAGCCCGACCCTGAGCCGTTGGAGACTTCGACCACCTTGGCGCCCGGGAACTTGCCCTTCAGAGGGCCAAGCGCCTTCTGGGCTTCGGCCTGCTTGTGGAAGACGCCCGAGTAGATGACGTAGCCGCTGCCGGAGAAGCTCGAGAAGTCCGCTTCCCTGAGGGCGCCCACGCCGGTGGCGCCCTTTGCCGAATCCGCGCTCTTCGCCGTTGTCACGGCGGCGGGCGTCGTCCCTTCGGGGAGCGTCTGCAGTTGAACCGTGTAGCCCTTGGTCCCCGACGGCCAATCGCCGGTGAACGAATCTTCGCCCCCCGTAGAGCCCGCACCCGTGGTCGGCGCCGCCGACCCAACGGTGATCACCTGCGCCGGCGCCGTCTTTCCACTGGAGGACCCGGCGCGGCCGATCAGGACACCGACGCCCATCGCCAGCAGCAGGACACCGATGCCCGCGATCACCGACAGCGTCTGATTCGGGCGTCCCGGCGAGGACGGTGGAGGAGCCACGGCCGGCGGGCGGGCCGGCGGCGGCCCCGCCGGCGCCTGCCCGGGCGCGGCTGAACGCAGGAACTCGCTCGTCGCGGGGCTTCGCTCTCCGCACTCCAGGCAGTAGCGCTGATCCTCTGCCAGCGGGGATCCGCAGGCCGTGCATGTGGCGGCCTCTGAGTGACCGGTGGCGGGTGCTCTGAGGATCGGTTCGGTTGACATGTGTCCGGGCGCGGGTTCTGGACACGGTCCGACCGCGCAGGCTCAATGGTCGAGCCCACACGCGAAGGCGTCGTGACGATCTTGTGAAGGCCCGCTCAGGGCCCGGCCCGGGCTCAGGCGGCGATCTTGCCGGCCTGCATGCGGCCGGCGGAACGCGCCAGCGGCGCCCGCTCCTCGCCGCGCGGGCGAGGGAAGGCCGGGCCGGCCGCGGAGCTCGGATCACGCGACTCCAGCGTGTCTCCCACTCTCGCGGCCGTGCACAGCCCGACAACCAATCCGAGCAGCAGAATCCAGGCGGGGATGATCAGAAGAAGGGTCATTGGCTCTCAGTCCTGGTCATTTCTCACTAAGTGTATCAACATTATCGTACATGCGTCCACCCTGCACAGGGCTCCCATGGCTGAGCGGGGGCTTCACGCGGTGCGGCCCAATGGCGGCTCGGACCGCATCGAATAGGCGCTGCTTGGGTTTCAAGATCAGATGCGCCAGCATGTGAGGTCGACGAACGCCCCAGACGGGCGATGAGAGGGAGACACAACGCATGAACAGGGTTCTCAACGTCCGGAAGACCGCGAGCGGCACGATTCTCGCCGCGCTCGTTCTCGCTGCAACCTCACTGACCGCAATCGGTGGTGCGGCAACCTCCCCCATGCCGCGCGTCAGCACGGGCGGCGTAAAGCACGTCCGGGGGAACACCGGCCAACTCGATGCCGTCGTCGACCCCAACGGCGTCGAAACGAGCTACTTCTTCGAATACGGGCCCACCGTCGCCTACGGCACCTCCACCAAGGCCGTGCCACTGGGCCGCGGCCTGAAAGGGATCAAGGTGGGTCAGCCCGTCACGGGCATCCTCCCCGGCTACCACTACAGGGTGGTCGCGACCTACCTCGGCGGCAAAACGCCGGTCTACGGCAAGGACAAGAGCTTCATCGGCGGCAAGTCGACCAAGCTCCGCTTCGACATCGCCAGGGGCAAGGAAAACGAAATCACCGTCGGCTTTGGCGGCACCGCCGAACTGGAAGGCGGCCTCACGGGGCTGGGGAACACGAACCACGGCCTGATCCTCCAGGCCGTCCCCTACCCCTACACCTCGTCCTTCACGAACCTGCTCGGCCCGCTGAACTCGAACCTCTCGGGGCACTTCCTGTTCAAGGTCGCGAAGCTCAGCCAGAACACGGAGTTCCGGATCCTCACGGTCGACACGCGACCGCTGTACAGCCCGATCATCACGGTCCACGTGAATCCCAAGATCGTTCTTCGCGTGAAGCCCGCAGGCGGGGCGGGCCGCTACCGGCTTTACGGAACCGTGGCTCCGGCGAAGCTGCGGGGAACCCTGACCATCCAGGAACTCAAACCTCAGAAGGCCAACAGCAAACACGAAGGCCCCAAGGCTCACACGATCGCCACCACCACGATCAAGAAGGGCACCTCCAGCGCCGCGAAGTTCAGCACCGTCCTCACCCTCAGCGGCACGACCCACTACCGGGCCTACATCAAACTGCCGAAGGGCTCGCTGGTCTCAGGTCACAGCAACAACATCCTGGTCCACGCCCCCAAGCTCGCCGCCGGCAAGCACGCCAAGAAGAAATAGAGCAGGCCTGAGCGGCGCCCACGCCGCCCTCAGAATGAGATGAGGCCCCGGGCCATCAGGAGCTCGATTACCTTCTCGACCTCATCGTCGACGCTTTCGCCGCCGCTGCCCAGCACCAGGTCGGGGTCCTCGGGCGGCTCGTAGGGGGCGCCCACACCGGTCATCCCGGACAGCTCGCCGGCACGGGCGCGGGCGTAGAGACCCTTGGGGTCGCGCTCCTCGCAGAGCTCCAGCGGCGCGTCGACAAAGATCTCGATGAAGGCCAGGTCGTCCGAGGCGTGCAGGCTGGCGGCCATCTTGCGGTCGGCCGCGTAGGGGCTGACGAGGCTGACGAGGGCAACCGTTCCCGACTCCGCCAGCAGGCGCGCGACATGCGCTGTGCGGCGGACGTTCTCGGCCCTCGCTCCTTCGTCGAACCCGAGGTCGCCGTTGAGGCCGTGCCTGAGGTTGTCTCCGTCGAGGATCATCGCCGAGCGACCCATCTCGAGCAGGCGCTCCTCGACAGCCGCGGCGACAGTCGACTTCCCCGCGCCGGGAAGGCCCGTGAACCAGAGCGTCGCCCCGCCGTGCCCGAGCGCCTTCCAGCGGCGCTCGCGTGTCATGCGCGATCCCTGCCAGCGGACGTTGGGGCTGCGGTCGGTCGCGGGTCCCGCGGCGGCGCCCTCCACCTCGGTGTCGAGGATCACTCCCGCGGCCACCGTGTCGTTGGTGGCCTCGTCGATGATGATCAGGCTGCCCGTGACGCGGTTGCGGCGGTAGGAGTCGAACACCAGCGGTGTCGAGAGCTCGAGATGAACCCGGGCAAGGTCGTTGAGCTGGAGGGTCTTGACATCGGATTCGCGCCGCAGGCTCTCGACGTCGATCCGGTAGCGCACGTCGATCTCGCCGACCATGGCCATGCGGGTCGTGTGCTTGACCAGATAGCGGCGGCCGGGGCTCAGGGGCTGCTCGGCCATCCAGCAGACGAGCGCCTCGAAGCGGTTGGCCACCGTCGGTTGGTTCTGGGTGCGAACGATCGTGCTGCCGCGACCGACATCGATGTCGTCCGTCAGTCGAAGCGCGACCGACATGGGCGGGAAGGCCTCGTCGATCGGACCCTCAAAGG
>CAZFGJ010000071.1:0-14531 GCA_964518445.1 uncultured Solirubrobacteraceae bacterium | reverse complement strand
TGCTCCCTTGGGGTGGTGCAGCCCAGTGGCACGGGCAGGCGGGCACCTGAGGCGAGCGGAAAGGGTATCAGTGGATCGGCCCTGTAACTAGCGCTCTGCGCGAAAATCTGTCGACCCCAAATCGGCCCCTCAGAACAGCGTCAGGGGCCCATCCAGCTCCTCTACGGCGCTCTGAGGATCGTCTGAGGGGTCCACCCTGAGGGTCTCCTCCTCGCCCCAGGAGCAGAGCGATCTACGCCCCGGGCAGGTCAGGCACAGGGCGCGATGGGGCCGCCGGCTGACCTCGTACACCCCGGCCAGGGCCCGTCCGGCGATCTCTCGGAGGCTCGTTTCGAGCTCGCCCAGGCGATCGGCCTCGTAGATCGCCACGACCGGCTCCTCGGGCCGCTCGAGGAACCAGTGGACGACCTCCACCCGTGCCGCGCCCGAGCGCAGGGCGGCGAGCGCGTAGAGATGGCGCTGAACTCCGTAATCGCGGCGCACCAGCTCCTCGAGATCCACGTCGGCCGAGACCCTGTCGCTCTTGTAGTCGACAACCAGCCGCACGCCGTCGGGCTCCTCCGCCAACAGGTCCATGATCCCGTTCAGCAGCGGCTCGCCCGGCGCGAGCGCCAGAGCGAACGGGTACTCGCGGCCGATCGGGCGCGCCTGGGCGATCCGCCGCCCCGGCTCGCTCTTGGCGGCCCGCGCGATCAGGGCGGCGATCTCGGCGCATTCGAGCTCCGAGGGCGAAACGCCCTGCGCCGCGCCGGCCGCCAGGACCTCCGCTGCCGACGGGCCCGAGCGGGCGGCGAAGTCGAGTGTCTCCAGCAGGCTGTGGATCAGCGTCCCGCGGACCCGGGGATCCAGACCGGCCTGCTCCTCTCCCCCCTTCGCCGCAGCCCGGTCCTCTCCGAGTCGCAGAACCCGTTCGAGGTAGAAGCGGTAGCCGCAGCGCTCGAAGTCGCTCAGCGAGGAGTAGCTGAGCGAGCCGCTCATCATGGGAGCCCGCTCGAGCTCGACCGCCTGCTCCTCCCGCTCCTCCCGCTCCCCGGCTTGAGGCTCGACGGGCTCAGCCACCGGCGGCCGCGCCTCGGCGCCCAGGGCCGCCGGGACACGCAGGCTGGGCGGAGCCGGAGGGACGGGTGCCGACGAGCCGGGCCGCTGCACCTGGACTCGGATCTCGACGCCCGTTGGACCGACCCGCAGGAGAGACGGCTCGCCACCCGCGGCGAGCAGCTCGGGAAGCTCCTCGCCGAGCGCCGGAACGACCCAGGCGATCGGCGAGGCGGTCGGCTTGGGCCATTTCTCGAGCTTGGCCGAGCCGCAGAGCAGCAGGCGGTCCCGGGCCCGGGTCATCGCGACGTAGAGGATCCGGTCCTCCTCCGCGGCGCTGCGAGCGTTGTGCTCGGCCAGCAGATCGTCGTAGTCCAGCGCGTGAACGGAGTCCTCTCCGTCAAGGCGCACGAGACGAAGCCCCAGACGCTCACCCTCGAGAAGCAGGTCGGGCGTCTGGTTGTTCGGGCCGCGGCCCATGTCGGCGACGCAGACCACCGGGAACTCCAGCCCCTTGGCCGCGTGAACGGTCATCAGCCGCACCGCGTCCGGCTCGACCCCTTCCACCGGCGCGTCCGGCTCGATTGCGGCCGCTCGCTGCAGGTAGGCGACCTGCTCGAGGAAGGCCCGCAGGTCGCGCCCCTCGGCGGCCTCGAAGCGCCGGGCCACCCTGAGCAGCTTGTGGATGTTGGCGATTCGCCGGTCGCCCCACTCCAGTCCCAGCGCATGGTCTCCGTAGCCGGTCACCTCGAGTGCCCGCTCGATCAGCTGGGAGACCGTTCGCCGTGCCGTTCGCGATCGCTCGCTCTGAAACAGAGCGCAGAAACGCTCCAGAGCCGCGCGGTCGCCGGGGCCCAGGAGACCCTCGAGCTCGCCGTCGCGACCCGAGACGAGCGCCTCGGCCGTCTCCCACAGGCCACGCCCCCGGCGCCTGGCCGTCGTGGCAAGCAGCGCCAGGGCATCCAGCGAGAGCCCTCCAAGGGGAGAGGCAAGGGCGCTGTGAAGTGCCAGCTCGTCCAGCGGATTGGCCAGGGCCCGCAGGTAGGCCAGCAGGTCCGCGACCTGCTGCTGGCCCCAGAAGGCACCGACCGCGGCGAGCGTCCGCAGGCCACGCTGAGCCAGCGCCCGCTCGAACAGGTCAAGATCCCCGGTCGCCCTCAGCAGGACGACGATCTCCCCCGCCCGGGCTTCCCCGGCGTCGATCAGCCCGGCGATCCGCCCGGCCATCATCCGCGCCTCGGCCTGGCGCCAGATCGGGGCCTGCCCGAGGCCGTGCGAGATTGCGGCTGCGGTCTCTCCCGTCTCGGCCCACCCGGCCATGCTGTTGACCAGCAGCTCGACCTGGGGTCCCGGACCTCCGCCGCTGAGCGTCTCACGGCCGGCCAACAGGGGGGCGTATCCCTCGAAGCGCTCCCCGAAGATCTCGTTGACGACATCGAGGAGCGCCGGGCGGCTGCGGAAGTTGCGCGTCAGCGAGAGGCTCTGGCCCGTCTCCTCGAGTGTGTCCCGGCGGTCACGGAAGAGACCCACGTCGGCATGGCGGAAGCCGTAGATCGACTGGAACTCATCGCCGACGGTGAACAGGTTGCCCCGCTCGAGGGCCCCCAGGATCGCCAGCTGGCGGGGATTGGTGTCCTGGAACTCGTCCACCATCAGCAGCTCGAAGCGCTCGGCCCAGGCTGCTCGCACCAGCGGGCGCTCGCGCAGGAGCTGCCCGGCCGCGAGCTCGAGGTCGTCGAAGTCCACGGCGCCGCGCAGCAGCTTCAGCTCCTCGTAGGCGTCGCTGAAGCGCACCAGCAGCTCATCAAGCAGGGCCACCGTACGGGCCGCGTCGCGGGCGTCCTCGTCGGCCGGGTCCGTCCTCGGCAGAGGCAGGCGCGGGCTGCGCATGCCGCGGCTGCGCAGCTCGGCGTGAACCGAGAGGACGCTTCGCTCGACACGATCGACGCGGTAGGCCGCAAGCAGGTCCACAGCCTCCGGGCGTCCGCTCTCGAGGAAGCCGGCGGCAGCCGTCTTGAGGGCCTGCTCGCGCAGGCGCCCGGCTCGTCCCTCGTCGAGGATCGCGAAGGCCGGGTCGAGCTCCGCTGCCAGCGGATGGGCCCGCAGCAGCCTTGCGCAGAAGCCGTGGAAGGTGCCGACGAAGGCCGACTCGGTGTCGCGGGCCGCCTCCCGCTCGGAGAGCTCGAGCAGCCGGGAGCGGACCCGCGAGCGGAGCTCGCCGGCGGCTCGGTCGGTGAAGGTGATCGCGAGGATCCGCCCTGGTGAGATCCCGTCCTCGAGGACGGCCCTGACGAAGCGCTCGACCAGCACCGAGGTCTTGCCGCTCCCCGCCGCGGCGGCCAGGGCGAGCGGCTCGGCCCGCCGTGCCGCCGCCGGCTCCTGCTCCTCGGTGAGCGTCCTCGAGCCGGCGGTCATCGCTCGCACCTGCAGATTGACGGGTAGCTGCAGCCGCCCCGGTAGGCGCAGCTCGAGGGGCGGGCCTCGAGCTCGCCGGCCGCCGCCTGGGCTGCGATCTCGCGTGCGATCCGCGCGGCTCGTTCGAGCAGCTCCCGGACATCCTCGTGCTCGAGGACATCGGTGCGGACGCTGTCGATCCCGAGCTCGGCCCCTCCGTCGATCAGGCCGCGTGCCTGGAGGTCGCCCGAGAGCGGCTGGTAGAGCCCAGCCACGGCCTCCCGCTGAAGCAGCTGCTCGACGGCCAGCATGTAGAGGGACAGCTGCAGCTTGCCCTCGCGCTCCCACTTGGCCACCGCCGAGACTTTCCCGCTCTTGTAGTCGATCAGGACCGCCTCACCCGCCGGCGTCAGATCGACCCGGTCGATCCGGCCCCGCATCCTCACTCCCTCCCCCAGATCGAGGGGAGCCAGTGTCGAGCCTTCGCCCTTCTCGTCATCGGCCTCGAAGCCGAAGCCCAGCTCCAACGCCATCGGCTCGAGCGACGAGCCGCTCCGGGCGGCGTGGGTCAGGTACCGCTCCAGATCGAATCGCAGGCGCCTGCGAATCGCGGCGCGGCGCTCCGGAGAGACAGACAGCGAGCGGGTCGGCTCATGGGTCTCGAGAGCTCTGTCCAGCAGCTCCAGGGCCAACGGCAGGCTCGACTCATCCAGACGGGCGCTTCCGGTGGCGCTGCGCAGGCCGCCGAGAGTGTCGTTGAGGGCCTCGTGGGCCAGACCGCCCTGCGCCAGCGGCTCGGCCTCCGGCTCGAGTTCGCCGGGAGCCAGCATGCTCTCGACGTACCACTTGACGGGGCAGCCCAGCCAGCGCTCGAGCGAGGATGCCGACCAGATCCGCTCGCGCAGCGTCTCGAGCAGCCGCTCGTCACGGATCGGTTCGGGCCCTTCGCGAAAGCCCGGCAGCAGGGGTCCCGTGACGGGGCCGTCGACCGCGCCGAGAGCCCGGCGGCGACGACGCTCGAGGAGCCCCTCATCGAACAGGTCAAGGAGATCCTCGACGAACAGCGAGCGCGAGCTCGGCTCGGCGTCGTCGTCCGCCACGTGCCAGCTCAGCACCAGCAGCTCCTCGGGTCGCGAGAGGACGGCATAGAGGAGGTGGCGCTCGGCGGCCAGCGTGTCCCCCGGGGAGCCCAGGCGCAGGCCGCTCACCTCCGCCAGGCGCGAGCGCTCCTCCTCCGAGAGCAGCGGCTGGGGTCTTGAGCGAGCCGGGAAGACACCCTCCTGCAGCCCGCAGAGGAACAGGGCACGCACCCGCCGGGCGCGCAGCGCCAGCGGGTCGAGCACAGCCACCGCACCGGATGCCGGCGGCTCGGCTCCCGGCAGTTCGATCCGCGCCAGCGCCTCGGCCAGGTCGATCGCCCGCGCCGGTGCGAGCTCGGGAGCCATCCGGGCGAGCTCGCGCAGCTCCCGGAGCGCTCTGCGGCCTGCCGCCAGAGCGCGGGCGTCGTCCATCTCCTCCTCGGGGAGAACGCTCGCCTGAGCCCGGCGGGGCGCGCCGAACAGCAGGTCCAGCTCCAGGGCGGCCCGCTCCAGCAGGGCCCCCGGCCCGCGCTCCTGGGCCTCGAGAACCCGATCGAGGCGCTCGAGCGGCCAATGCCGCGACTCCCAGAGCGCCCGTGCCTCGGCCGCACCCTGAATCCCTGAGCGCATCAGCTCGCCTTCCAACCGGTCAGCGAGGACCGGCTGCTCGAGCAGCCCCGGAGTGCGCAGCCATGCCAGCAGGTCTGAGGCCCGGCCCTCCTGAGCTGCTCCGGGCGGCTCCTGGCATCGCAACAGCCCGATCAGGCCATGGCCGACGGGCGTGTCGGCAAACAGGGTGCCCGTCCGCGTCGCCAGGGGCACCCCGGCGGCCGTGAACACCTCGCGAAGCAGCTCCGAGCCGAGCAGGGGTGGGCGGGCCAGGACGGCAATCTCCTCGGCAGGCATGCCGCCTGCGATCAGCTCGGCGACCTCCCGGGCGATGAGCTCGAGCTCGGCCCTTTCGCCTCCGCCCTCGAGCAGGCGGACGGTCTCCCCCGGGTCGATGCGCGCGGCATCGGTCTCGAACAGCGACCGCTCGACGTGCCCGAGCACCATGCGGGCGTCCGGCGCGTAGTGCTCGGCTCTGGGTCCCAGCTCCTTCACGTCGGCCGCCAGCGGGAGCAGCTCCTGGAACACGCCCGCTCGCCCGGCAAAGGCGATCCGGCCCGGCTCGTAGGCCAGCGAGACGGTGACCTCGGCATCGACAAGGCGCCCGAGCGTCTCGATCGCGTCGAGCTGCAGCGGGGTCAGGTCGTCGAAGCCGTAGAAGAGGACGGGGCTCGCTCCCCACTGCGCCGGGCGCTCACGCAGGACGTCCAGCGCCCGGACCGCCTGCTGCTCGGTGTCGGCCCGGCCGATCCTCTCGAGCGTGGCGCGGTAATCGGAGTAGATCCGTCCCAGCCGCGTCCTTGCCTCCTCCTCCCCGTCCGCCTCGGCCCAGGCGGCGATCGCGCCGGCGAATCTCCCCGGGGAGGCACGCCGCATCTGCAGCTCGGCGAACAGCTCACCAAGTGCTCGCAGGTACCCGGCCGAGGGACGGTGAACCCCGTTTCGCTGCGCCAGCGAGTGCAGGACCCGTTCGCGCGCGATCCCCTCGAGCCTCGGACCCCTCACGCCGGCGCGCTGGACGGCCTCCTCGATGAGCCCTGAGAAGCGCTCCACTCGAACCCCCGTCACCGCTCCGTCGCCGGCGAGCTCGCGCAGGTAGTAGTCGGCGTCGGCTCGGGTCGGGACGACCAGCAGGGGCTCGCGCCCGCGGGCCAGCTCCCGGCGCAGGGAGTCCATCACGAGACGGGCCTTGCCCGCGTTGGCGGGCCCGGTGATCAGCGAGATCGGCACTCAACCCATCCTGGCGCACGTCCCCGACGCGCCGCCACAGCCGGCCTGAATGCCGCTGCGCTCAGGCTGCGCTGCGGGTGGCGACTGCCTCGGTGCTCTCGGCCGTGGCCTCGCCCTCGCCCTCGGGCGGCTTTGCTCCCTCGCGGGCCCAGAGCTCGTCGAACTCGACGCGCCATTTGCCCTCCTCGGTCTGGCTGAGGGCGAGGTGGGCTCGGAAGCTCCTGCCGCTGCGCCCGCGGAAGCCGGTCACCGCCTGGGCGGTGTAGCCCTTCTTGATCAGCTCCTTGGCGATCGCGATCGGCAGCGTCTTGCCGGCTTTGGCCTTCCAGATCACAAACCCGCAGCCGGCGTCGTCGCGGGCCCAGCATGAGTAGCCCTTGCGGTTCTCGACGATCTCGTGCCCGCAGACTGGGCATGGGCCGAGGCGGGCACGGGGGATGCGAACGTCTTTGAGCGTCTCGTCGAGCTCCTTGACGGTCTCCTCGGCAAAGCCGGCGATGTCCTTCATGAACTTCTCGCGGGAGTCCTCGCCGCGCTCGATCTTGCCGAGCCGCTGCTCCCAGCTCCCCGTCAGGCCCGGTGAGGTGAGGGCGTGATCGTTGAGCAGACGGATCACGTTGAGGCCCTTCTCGGTGGCGACAAGAGCCCGGCCGTCGCGCTCGACGTAGCCGACGGTGATCAGGCGCTCGATGATCGCCGCCCGTGTCGCCGGAGTCCCGATGCCCGATTCCTTCATCGTCTCCCGCAGCTCGTCGTCGTCGACGAGCTTGCCGGCGGTCTCCATTGCGCCCAGCAGTGACGCGTCGGAGTAGCGGCGTGGCGGTTTGGTTTCCTTGCGGGCGTCCGCGATCTCGCGGGTCTTGACGGGCTCATCCTCGATCAGTCGGGGCAGCGTCTGATCAGCCGCCTCGTCCTCCTCGGAGCGTTCGCTGTCTTTCGCATCGGCGGCGACCTCGTCGTAGACGCCTCGCCAGCCGGGCTCGAGCAGAAGCTTGCCGCGGGTCCGGAACAGGAACGAGGCCGCCTCCGGCGCGTCGCCGGCCTTGACGGTGGTCTCCACCCGGGTGTTCTCGAAGACCGCCTCGGGGTGGAAGACGGCCAGGAAGCGCCGGACGGCCATGTCGTAGATCCGTTTGTCGTCCGAGCTCATTTTGTCGACCGGATGCTCGGAGCGGGTCGGGATGATCGCGTGGTGGTCGGTGACCTTCTCGTCGTTGACGACCCTCCCCAGAGGCAGCACGTCGAGTCCGATCACGTAGGAGGCACCCTTGGCGTAGTCCTTCTGCTTGCCGACGATCTCGGCTGTCGGCTTGATCTCCTCGACCATGTCCGTGGTGAGGTAGCGGGAGTTGGTGCGCGGGTAGGTCAGCGCCTTGTGCTCCTCGTAGAGCCGCTGTGCGGCGGCCAGCGTGCGTTTGGCGGAGAAGCCGTAGCGGTTGTTGGCCTCTCGCTGAAGGGTCGTCAGGTCGTAGAGCATCGGCGCTTTCTCGCGCTGCTCTTTCTTCTCGAGCTTGGTGATCGTCCCGGTCCGGCCCTCGCAGGCGGAGACGATCGCCCGGGCCTCCTCCTCGGTGCCGATGCGGGGGCCTTTGGTGTTGCCCTTGCTGCCCGGGGGAGCCTGGTAGTGGCCCAGGTAGGTCCGCTCGGCGCCGCTGCTCTCGCCGGGAAGAGGCTCGGTCGTCGCGAATGTCGCGTCGACCAGCCAGTAGGGCTCCGGCTTGAAGGCCTTGATCTCCTCCTCGCGGCGGGCCACGATCGCCAGCGTGGGCGTCTGCACCCGTCCCAGCGAGACAGCCCCGTCGAATGAGCTGCGCAGCCGGATCGTCGCGGCGCGGGTGGCGTTCATGCCGACGATCCAGTCGGCCTCCGAGCGGGAGCGGGCTGCCTCCTCGAGCAGCTCGAACTCCTCGGCCGGGCGCAGCGAGGCGAGGGCCTGCTTCATGGCGGCGGCTGTCATCGAGTTCAGCCAGAGCCGTTTGACCGGCTTCTTGGCCTTGGCCTTCTCGAACAGGTAGGCGAAGATCAGCTCGCCCTCGCGGCCGGCGTCACAGGCGTTGACGACCTCCTCGACGTCCTCGCGGCCGAGCTGTTTGGTCACCACGGACATCTGCTTGCGGGAGCGCTCGTCGCGGACGATCAGCTTGAACTTGGAGGGCACGATCGGCAGATCCGACATGCGCCAGCTCTTGTACTTGGCGTCATAGGCTTCCGGCTCGGCCAGCTGGACGAGGTGGCCCACGGCCCAGGTCACGACATGCTCAGGGCCCTCGAGGAACCCCTCGTTCTTCTTGAACGGACCGGGCAGGACGCGTGCCAGATCCTGTCCAACGGATGGCTTCTCGGCGACCAGGAGCGTCTTTGACATGGCGGTCAGCGTAGCGGCAGGTGGCGTTGCGCAAGCGCTCCGGGCTCCTCAGCCCGCCGTGCAGGGCCCCGTTCCGACCGTCCCTCCATCGCCGGAACGGGCGTGCGAGAGGAGTTCCGCGACGGTCTCGTTCGCGACTCCGTAGCCGCCGTGGCGCCCCCTTCCGACGGTCGCGGCGAAGACCGTCGTCAGCACCCTCCCGCTCGCGTCGACCAGCGGCCCACCGGAGTTGCCGGGCCGCACCAGGCCGCGCAGCGGCGTCAACAGGCGGGACACCGGCCCCCGGCCGTAGGCGTCCTGGGTTGTCACCGTCTGGGTGCGCCCCACCCGGCCGGCCTCGGCATCGAAGGGCCCGTTCTCGGGGAAGCCCAGGATCGCCCCGCTCCTCCCGCTCGGCACCTCGGAGGCGAGGCGCAGCGACGGCAGTTCCAGGCCTCGGACGCGCAGAAGGGAGAGATCGTCGGTCGGGTCGTAGGCGATCGGTTCGGCGTCGAGGCTCCGCCCGCCGGTGGCGCTCCGCACGGTGGTGTCCGTCTCGCCGGCCACGACATGAGCGTTGGTCACGACCAGGTCGGGGCCTGCCACCCAGCCGGAGCCCTCGATTGCAAGCCCGCAGGCCGAGCCGAGGACGCGCACTACGCTGCGCTCGGCGCTCCTCACCCCGGGCAGGCGCACGGCGTTCGGGTTGGGCGCCGCGACATCTGGCCGGGGGCCGGCGATCGAGGGCAGCGGGTCGAGCCTCGCCAGAGCATCGAGGACGGGGCCCGTCGGCGGCAGGATGCCGTTCAGGCTGCGGAGGATCGCCGAGCGCTGGATGTCGGTCCGTAGCTGCGCCTCTCCAGGCGTCTGAGCGGCCACGGCCGCGGCGATCCAGACGATGCCCAGACCGAGCGCCATGCCCAGCAGCGCGCCGAGCGTCCCGTCGATCAGGCCCAGGCCGGGGATCACGAGAGTGCGCCGCAGTTTGAAGCCGAGGCCCTCGAGCCCGTTGGCCAGGATCGCGCCTCCCATCAGCGCCCCGAAGAGCCCGAAGGCCGGGGCGTATGGCGAGGAGGAGCCGCGGGGCAGCAGCAGTGGCCCGAGCCTGGTCCCCAGGAAGGCGCCGCCCGCGAATCCGGCGAAGGAGAGGACACCCACGATGAAGCCCTGGCGGAAGCCGAACAGCGCGAGCGTCCCCGCGAACGCCACAATTAGCCAGTCCAGCAGGGTCATGTGCCATGTTCTACAAGCTCTTTGACTGATAACAACAAACAGCGGCTGAGACGCGCCCGCCCGGTGCTCGCGCTCGCCGCCGTCGCATTCCTTACCGGAACGATCGTGGGGGCACATCGCGGCCCTTCGGCTTCGGTCGCCCTGGCCGAGCAGTTCACGGCGGCCTGGGCCAAGGGTGACTACGCGGCCATGTACGGCCAGATCACCCCCGAAGCCCGCCACCGGATATCGGCCGCCGGCTTCGGCGCCGCCTACGAGCGGGCGATGCGGACCGCATCGGCGACGAGCCTGCGCGTGACGGGGCATGCGCACGGCGCCTCGGGTGGCGCCGTGACCGTCCCGGTGGAAGTTCACAGCCGTCTCTGGGGCACGCTCAAGCTGTCGGTGCGGGTACCGGTCGAAACGGTCGAAGGCCAGACCCGGGTCGCCTGGAGCAGAGCGCTCGTCTTTCCGGGACTCGCCGCGGGGGACGCGCTCACGCGGCGCATCACCCTGCCCCGGCGCGCGACCCTCCTCGCCCGCGACGGCAGCGTTCTGGCGGAGAGCCCCGCCGAAGGGCAGGGCGGGCGCGCGACGCCGCTTGGGGAACAGGCCAGCGCGGTCGTGGGGTCGGTCGGAGCGATCCCGGAAAGCCGGAAGAAGACGCTTGAAGCCGAAGGTGTCCCTCCCGACGCCGAAGTCGGCATCAGCGGTCTCGAGGAGGCGCTGGACGACCGCCTGCGGGGCAAGCCCGGAGGCGAGCTCCTGGCCGGCGAACATGTCCTGGCCTACGCATCGCCACAGGCCGCAAAGGCGGTCCGCACGTCGATCTCGCCCTCGGTCCAGGCCACCGCCGTCAGCGCCCTTGGCGGGCAGCTGGGCGGCGTCGTGGCGATGGTCCCCTCCACCGGCGAGATCCTGGCCGTCGCGGGGATCGGCCTGGACGGCCTGCAGCCGCCAGGCTCGACGTTCAAGATCATCACGCTCTCAGGGGCCCTGGCAGCCCACCTCGCGACGCCCAAGACGGTGTTTCCCTATGCCACCTACGCGACGCTGGACGGCGTCAAGCTGAGCAACGCCAACGGCGAGGAATGCGGCGGGACACTCGAACTGGCCTTCGCCGTCTCCTGCAACTCGGTCTTCACGCCGCTCGGGGTCAAATTGGGCTCGGACCGGCTGGTGGCGATGGCCGAGAAGTTCGGCTTCAACCACCCGACCGGCGTCGCCGGGGCGCCTGAAAGCACGCTTCCGGCGGCCGCGCAGATCCAGGGCGAACTCGAAACGGGCTCGACGGCCATCGGACAGGGCCAGGTCCTCGCGACGCCCCTCCAGATGCTGACCGTGGCGGCCACGATCGCCGACGGCGGCCGGCGTCCCCCCTCGACCTTCCTCGCCGGGGGCAACCCCCCGAACGCCGGGACCCGGGCCCTCAGCGCCTCCGTCTCGAGGACGGTCCGCCACATGATGACCGAGGTCGTGCGCGAGGGCACGGGGCGCTCGGCCGCGATTCCGGGCGTGGTGGTCGCCGGCAAGACGGGCACGGCCGAACTGAAGACCCCCTGCAAACCAAGTGAAGAAGAAGAACAGACCTCCGAACAGGGCGAAAGCGAATCGAGCTCCAGCGAAGGCTGCAAGTCGGAATCCGAAGGCAGCAACACCGATGCCTGGTTCACATCCTTCGCCCCGGCAGGGCACCCGCGGATCGCGGTCTGCGTGATGCTCGTCAAAGACGGCGCAGGGGGCGACACGGCAGCCCCCGTTGCGAAGAGTGTCCTGGAAGCAGGCCTCCACGCCCTCCCGGGCTAGGAGCCGGCCGAGGCGCTCCTAGACGTCGAGCTCGGCCGAGGCGTACTCGGCGGGGTCGAGCGGATCCACGATCTTGACCTCGAGCGGCCGGTTGTCCAGCGATACGACCTGGATCTTGAACAGCAGCATGGTGCCCTGGGTGGGGCCGAATGCGGCGGTCGTGTCGAGAATCGGGAGCCGCCCGTTGGCGGGCACTTCGCCGCCGCGGTAGGCGTATTCGTTCGTCTGGTCCGGAAGGATCGGCTGATAGAGGTTGTTCTGGGTGTCGGAGATCGATATCGACGTGGAGGCCGTGTGGGCCACCGAGCCGTGGTTGTAGACCTGCAGGAACACCGCGAACCACTCCTGGCCTGGTTCAAGCTTCGCCTCTTCGGCCGTCAGGCCCTTCAGGTAGGAGGAGTCCTCCGAGTTGGTCGGGTTCAGCTGGCGCGAGAGCTGGACCTCGTAGGTCAGGGGGCCGACGTCCAGGTAGGGGGCGTTCTGACCCGACTCGCCGGCGTAGGTGCCGGTTGTGACCTTGGTGTGGGAGTTGTCGCTGCAGGCCCCCAGGGCCAGTGCGGCCAGCAGGGCGGGCAGGACGAGAAGGAGCTTGCGCAGGCGGCTGTTCATGCGGGCGGCAGTCTACCCACCGGCGACGGTGACGCGCCGTGAACTCTCGGGTGCGCCGCCCCGCGAGGACGCCTCCTCGAGGATCTCCCGCAGGCGGCGCATCGCCTTCTGGCCCTTGCGGCGCATGAAGGCGCGGGCGCCCAGCGACTCCATCAGGCGGTCGGCGAACGTAGCCGGAGCGGTCTGCAGGGTGAAGCTGACGCGAGTCGCTCCGCCCGAGGCGGGCGAGAGCTCATATACGCCGAGGGTCCTGATCCGATTGCTCTTGCCGGTCCGGCCGATCTCGACGATCCGATAGGGGCGCTGGACCTCGCTGAAGGTGACATCGGCCCAGCTGTAGCGGTTGCCGGGCGCCTTGACGCGGAACCGCGCGCCGGCGCCCACGCCTACGGAGTCGATCCGGGTCAGGCGCCAGTCGAGGAGGTAGTGGTCGGTGAACTCCGGGTGGTTGGCGATGTCCTGGAGGTAGTCGAAGATCTCCTCGGGAGGAGCGGAGACGACTGTCGAGACGGTCACGGGGTCCACGGCGAGGGAAGTCTATTAGCCCGGCCCCCGGTGGGCCCGGGCGCTCGGACGGGCTCGAGGCGCTCGGCTCAGGCGGCGCGGGCCGTCAGGCGGACGGTCTGTCCGTGCTCGCTGTGGCGAACGACCTCACTGGCCAGCGGCTGATCGCGCCTGAGCTGGCGGCAGAGCTCGCAGACGACCTCCGAGCGGCCCTCGGCGCGCCCCTCGTAGAGATGCACTTCCTCTCCCGTCAGCGGCGTCCGGCCGCAATCCGAGCACCGGGTCCGGTCCGCCGTGAGGGCGCCAAGCCCCCGTTTGAAGAGGCTTCGCTCGAGCTGCTCGATGTGAATGTGGGTCGTCTCCATGACCGAACATTTCGCCGCCGGCCGGCCGGCTCCTGCCGCTGGGAGACAACGCCCGCATTGTCTGACCGCGGTCCGTTTCAGAGCGCCCCGGGCCGGGTATGCCAAGACGTGAGAGAGAGCCCTCGGGCGGAGGAGCCCGAGAGGGACGACATTCGGCTATGTGGGATTCTCGTCGTGGACGTGGACTTGCGGCGCTTGTTATGATCGCTACGAGTTTTCCCCCGGCGAGGGAGCGCCCCGACAGCAGCACAGCGCATCCAGAGAGGGAGGGAGCAGGTCATGGAGTCACATACCTCAGGAACGTTCGTAGGCGCCGGTTCCTTTCGTTGCCAGCAGTGCGGCTATGCACTCACCCTGGAGGGCACCGAACGTCTGACCGACTGCCCCAGCTGCGGCGCCAAGGAGTTCACCCGGGCCTCCCTGTTCAGCACCGAGCGGATTTCGGCTGCATCGGCTGAAGAGACCTCCCAGGCACAGCTGGTCGTCCCGGTCACGCCGGGACTTGGCGCACGGATGGACGACACCCGGGCACAGATGAGCAAGCCGGGCGAGTACCTCGTCTATGAGGACGGGGAAAAGCTCTGCGTCGTCGCTCTGACACGCGAGTGGACGCGGATCGGGCGCAGCCTCGCCGCCGACGTGCGCTTCGACGATCCAACGGTCTCTCGTCGCCATGCGCTGATCGTCCGGTCCCCGGACGGCGTGCGCCTGCTGGACGACCGGAGCTTGAACGGCGTCTACGTCAACGGGGCCAGGATCGACGGCCGGGTGCTCGAGGACGGGGACGAAATCATCGTCGGGCGCTACCGGCTGACGTTCCTCAGCGTGAGCCCGGAGATGCTCGTTGCGAGCGGTCCGGACGCCGGTTCGGCCAACTCCGGCTGAGCGCCGGGGGCGGAGCGCCGCCGAGCGGCGCGGCAGCGTAGTATCGGCCCCATGGCTCAGACGATCGCGGTGCTCTCCCAGAAGGGCGGTACCGGCAAGACCACGACGGTCCGCACCCTGACGGACGTTCTGCGCCGAGCCGGCCTGCGGACGCTGGCGATCGACCTCGATCCGCAGGGCAACCTGTCGGACTACTTCGACCTGCCGACGGATGTCGAGCCGACGATCGCCGATGTCCTCTCGGGCCGCTCGGCCCTCGATCAGGCGATTCTCGAGGACATCGTCCCGGCGAACCTCAGCCTCGCCGAGGCGGAGCTGATGCTGGGCGGCAAGATGGGCCGCGAGCTGACCCTGCGCAAGGCGCTGGCCGAGGCCGGAGCCGACTACGACGTGATCCTGATCGACTGCCCGCCCTCGCTGGGCCTGCTGACGATCAACGCCCTGGTCGCGGCCGACCAT
>CAZFGJ010000070.1:0-14596 GCA_964518445.1 uncultured Solirubrobacteraceae bacterium | reverse complement strand
GATGAGCCCGGATACGACGCGGCCGAAATGCTCTACATCGACCCCGAGGAGTGCATCGACTGCGACGCCTGCGTCGAGGCGTGCCCGGTCGACGCCTGTTTCGCCGAGGACCAGCTCCCGGACGAGTTCCAGAAGTACGCGCAGATCAACGCCGAGTACTTCGCTAGCGGAGGCGGCGCCGCTGCGGCCGGCTAGGCCGTAGATCCCGTCAGGAGGCCGTGGCGCCGGTGCTGAGGCCCAGCTCGGCCTCGGTCGTCGCGGGGTCGGCGCCGGCGGCGGCCAGAAGGTCGTCGCCCTCGCAGGAGCGCATGTAGAGCACCGAGCGGGCTACGCGACGCCCGCTGACGAGCCCCGCGTCGCGCAGGACGGCCAGGTGCTGCGAGACGCCGCCTGGGGTGAGGCTGAGCGCGCCGGCCAGCTCTGTCGTCGAGCGCGGCGAATCGAGAGCCACCAGCAGGGTCGCCCGGGTACGGCCCAGGAGCCGCTCGAGGGCGTCGGGCGGTGCCGTCTGCTCCGGGCTCCAGAGCATCCCGATGCCCCGCGCCGGATAGGCCAGGGCGGGCTGCCAGGGTTCGAGATTGACGATCGTCACCTTCGGCCAGACGAATACGCTCGGCACCAGCAGCAGGCCGCGCCCGTCGAGGTTCAGGTCGGACTCGCATGTGTCGCCGCACTCGATCGTCAGGACGTCGTCCTTCCAGGCTACGGCGGGGTCGAGGTCGCAGAACAGGCGCGCCGTGCCTCCGTCGGCGATCTGGCGTGCCCGATAGAGAACGTCCTGCTCGAGCAGCGAGCGGATCCGCGGCCAGTCGTCCGCGATGCACCGCTCCCAGTAGACGCGCATCAGCTCCGCCAGCTGCTCGATCGCATGGCGGGGCTTCTTGATGAACGGCTCCAGCACGGCCGGCACGGGCTCTCCCAGAAAGGCCCCCTGCACCTCCGCGCGAATCTGGGAGGGGGGAGTGGAGACCATCACCTGCAGCTCTTCCTCGAAGTCGACCAGCGGGTGGTTAGGTGGCGGGTTGACGAAGTCGGGGTTGTAGGTCTTGGAGCTCTTCAGGGCGACCAGGACCGAGAGGTCGAGATCGGCCGTGTGCAGGCGCGCCCGCTCGGTCCAGGGGAGATGGATGGCGGCGCCGGCCGGATCATCCAGGGCGTGGATGCTCCGGGTCGTCTCGAACATCGGCGAGATGGCGAAGCGGACCCGCGTCAGGGCCTCGGTGTGGAAACGGGCGTGAATCATCTGGCTCTCATCCGGATATTCGACGGTGGAGTCCTTAGACCCCACTCTTTTAGCTGGGCCTAAATGTGTTAGCAGACTGGCGCAGATGCTCGAGAGTGTCCTTATGAACACCAATCACCACATAGCAATGCTCCTCGCCGCTGAGCGTCAGCGCGAGATGCGGGCATCCAGCGACCGCTGGCGCCTGGCTGACCTGTTCGGCCGGCGCCCCGGCGTTGCAGTGGCTTCCGAGGCCGATGCCCAGAGCACCGTCTCTCGGGTGGCCTCGGGTGCAGCAGTGCCGACCGGCGCCGGGGATTCCGCCCGGCGCCGGCCGGAGCCGCGCACAGGTCGCACTCCTCGCATCGGGGCAACTCGGCGGATGGCCTCGCCCTCCGCTGCTCCTCGCCGCGAAGGCGACGCGCGCACGCGCGAGCGCGTCCGCTCCTAGCCCGCCCTTGATGGGCCGGGGGCGGCCGCCGCGTAGGAGGGATGCATCACGTCGAAGATCTCGAGGCCGGGGATGGCCAGAGCCAGCTTCGACCGGAGGGTCGCCGAGTCGAAGCTGTGCGATTGGGGCGCCTGGGGGTTGACCGTCAGGGCGCGAAGGTCGATCGGCCTGAGTGTCTCGATCGAGACGCCCATCTGCCGGTAGTGGCCGTAGCCGCGCTCGTGGAGGAACACCCTGGTGGGGTCGGAGACGGTGATGGTCATCTCCCTTCCGGTGCGCCGGGCCGCCACGGCGAGGTCCCTCACGAATGCCTCCGGCAGGGCGCCGGCGACGAGCAGCCCCTGGGCGTCCGGATGCTCGCGCAGCAGGCTCAGGACCTCGGTCGCGTCCGCCGCAAGGACGAAGCGGGGCGCCAGCTCGAACGGCTCGCCACCCGGTGTGAGCAGGAGCGAGCGTCGCTCCCCGTCGCCGTCGAGGGCCAGCTCGGGCAGCAGGCGGCTCTGGGCGCTCTGCGCGTCGAGCGAGGGCAGGCGGACCAGTTCGACCGCCTCGGCCGTCTTCCTGACGACCTCGTCGATGTCCTCGCTCAGGATCGCTCCGGTCGACATCAGCAGGGCGTCTGCCACATCCGGAGAGGAGGCGGCCCGGCGGTCGATGGCGCCGTCGATCAGAACCTGCTCGGCGCCGAAGGCCAGCATGGCGTCGCTGACCCGGCGCACCTCCGCCGCGCCACTGGGCCCGGCGACCTCGATCGCCCCGGCTCCCCTGAGGCGGGCGATGAGGACCTCCCCGAGGGGTGTGCGGATGGCGGTCTGCTCGAGCAGCTCGCTGGGTATGCCGCTGGCGCGGAGCAGGCTGTCGGTGGTCGCGACGAGGCTGCCCGCAGCGAGTTCGACCCGGGGCTTCTCGATCCGGAAGTCGATCACGTCGTGCTCCTCGCCGTCGCGACCGACCGAGGTCACCCCGACGGTCCGCCGGACGCTCTGGAGCTCTCGCAGCAGAGATGCCAGGGCCACCGTCTTGCCGGTGTTCTTGGCCAGCCCGACCAGCGCCAGACGGCGGGCCGAGGCGGTCAGCTCGCTGAGCAGCAAGGGCCGTCAGCCGGCCGCGGGAACGCGATCGCCGGACTGTTGGCGGGCAGCCAACTCGCGGACGACGAAGGTCGCAAGATGATGCGGTTCGGTGCCTTTGGAGAAGCCCGCGTCATATCCGAGCTCCTTGGCCAACTCGTTGGAGACGCGCGGGCCACCGCAGGCGAGGATCATCTGCCCGCGCTTGCCCTCGGCCTCGACCATCTCCACCAGCTCGGTCAGGTTGTGGACGTGGAGGTTCTGCTGGGTCACCGTCTGGGAGACCAGCACCACATCGGCATCGACTTCGATCGCCTTAGAGAGCAGCACGCTGTTGGGTACCTGGCTGCCGAGGTTGTAGGTCTCGAAGGCCCGGTATCCCTCAAGCCCGTGATGGCCGTGGTAGCCCTTCAGGTTGAGCATCGCGTCGATTCCCACGCTGTGCGTGTCCGAGCCGGTGCTGGCGCCGACGACGACGACCCGGCGGCCGATGTGGGTCGCGGCGAAGTGCTCGATCTCATCCTCGCTCATGTATTCGATGTCGAAACCCTCGCCCTGGAGCGCCGCGAAATCGACGGTCTTCGAGCAGCGGCCATACATCACGAAGTAGGTGTAGCCCTCGGTCAGCTGCTCGTAGTGGATCACCTCGGGCTCCTCGAAGCCCATCGCCCCAGCCATCTCCAGGGCGGCCTTGCGGGCCGCCAGCGAGTAGGGGACCGGCAGGGTGAAGCTCATCTGGACGAGCCCGTCGTCGAGGTGGTCGGCGTAGGGGCGCACGGCCGTGAGGTCGATCTCCCTATGCATAGCTGGCCTGCCCCATCAGCTCGGTCACCGGGTTCAGGTAGCCCTCGTTGGTCTGGACGATGCCCTCGAGCCCGCGGCCCTCGTCGATCTTGCGGCTGACGTCGCCGAATGTCGCACCGTCGATCGCCGCGAACAGACCCGTCTCGGCGATCCGCTCGAGCAGCTCCCGTGCCCCCGCGAGCACATCCTGAGCACGCGTCTGGATGATGCCGCCGGGCTTGAACTCGATCTCATCTCCCAGATCGCGAGCGCTGTTGAAGACGTAGTCGACGTTCTGCAGCCCCAGCACGCGGTCGTGGATGTGGGGCGTGAAGATCCCCTCGGTCGGCACGCCGATCGTCTGGATTCCCTGACCCGTGGCGATCGTGACCAGATTGAACAGCGTGTCCGCTGCGTGGGTGCGGAAGAGGTTCCCGTCCATGTGCCTCGTCGGCGGCATGTACTTGACGGGGCAGTCCGGGAAGAGCTCCCTGGTCAGCTGCGCCTGAGCCCACTCGAGGAGCAGGCCGTTCGTCACGGGGACGTCGATCTCGAACGCGTCCCCCAGGCCGATCTGCCCGTCCGGCACGCCCACGTCGCGCGCCAGCTGATGGTTGATGAACTGCGAAGCCGTCACCGAGGGGGCCGCCTCGACCGCGTCGGCCGTCCTCAGGTAGTTGTCCTCGCCCGTGTTGATGGTCACGCCGAAGTGGCCGTTGATCATTCGCGAGACGCGCTGGTCGATCAGCCCACGGACGATGTTGATGTCCCGGTAGAGGATCCCGTAGAGAGCGTCGTTGACCATGTTGTCGAAGCCCTCCCAGGCGCCCATGGCGGCGATCTCGGACATGCACAGCCCGGAGCAGAAGCTGGACAGCCGGACGTAGCGGCCGTGCTGCTCTGACCACTCGTCCATCGCCTCGCGCATGATCCGGAAGTTGGCCTGGGTCGCGAAGGTGCCGCCGTAGCCCTCGGTGGTGGGGCCGTAGGGGACGTAGTCGAGCAGGCTCTGGGCTGTCGAGCGGATCACCGCGATGATGTCCCCACCGGCTTCCGCGACGGCCTTGGCATGGACGACGTCCTCGTAGACGTCACCCGTGGCGGTCAGGACGTAGCGCAGCGTTCCGTCGCGGTCGCCGAGGCGCTCGCGCATCGCGGCTCGCTCGTCGAAGCGCCCGGCGATCTCGGTCAGGCGAGCCTGGCACTCGTCGATCACCCGTGCGTGGATCGCCGCGTCCTCAGCCATGTCGAGCTCGAGCAGGTCGAGCTCCCCGGCGCTCACGGCCTCCGCGATCTGCTGGGGGCTCCGCTCGGTCTGGATCATCGCGTTGCCCAGCCAGTGGGCGATGCCCAGGCCGAGCCTGCCGCGGTCGTGGACGTGGTCGACCAGGACGTTGGGCAGCGGCGCCTCGAGCTGGTCGGCGCCGTCGACTCCCAGCAGGCGGGTGACGCTCCGCTCGACCGAGACGGTCGTCCTGCCGGCGATCTGCTCGGAGACCTGCTCAGAGATCTTCGCGGCCGCCTGGCGGCAGGCCGCGATCACGCCGGGGTCGAGGTTCAGCTTGCTCTGCTGCTGCGGGGCGCTCATCGCAGGTCCTTCACGATGGGAAACGGAATCACCTCACGGAGGGTGTCACGTTCGGTGAGGATCATCACCAGGCGGTCCACGCCCATCCCGCCGCCGGCGGTCGGGGAGTAGCCGTACTCGATCGCCCGCGCGTATTCCTCGTCGTTCGGGTGCGGCACGTCGGCATCGTCGATCAGGCGGCGCTTGCGCTGGTCCACGAACCGCTGCCACTGGTCGACGGGGTCGTTCAGCTCGGTGTCGCCGCTGACAAGCTCGATGCCGCCGATCACCGCGTCGAAGTGCTCGCTCAGCTCGGGGTGCTCCGCGTGGCGCTTGGTGATCGGGAACGGCTCCAGCGGGAAGTCGAAGACATGGGTCGGCTGGTTGATTGTCGACTCGATTTTCTCCGAGTAGATGTCCGCGACGACCTCGGCCCAGGTGGCCGCCGGGTCCATCGGCTCGTCGAGCACCTCGGCCAGCTGCTCGCGGGTGGACTCCATGAAGTCCAGTCCGAAGCGCTCGAGGATCAGCTCGCGCATCGTCACCCGCCGCCAGGGCTTGGCCAGGTCGATCTCCTCGCCGTTCCTTTTGATCGTCGTGCGGCCCAGTGCCTTCTGTGCGACGTCCCGGAACATTTCTTCGGTCACCGTGGCCACATCGTTGTAGTCCGAGTAGGCGCACATGAACTCGATGATCGTGAACTCGGGGCTGTGCTTGTGGGAGATGCCCTCGTTGCGGAAGACCTTGCCCATGTCGTAGACGTTCTCCATCCCGCCGACGATGCAGCGGTTGAGGAACAGCTCGACGGAGATGCGCAGGTAGAGGTCCCTGTCGAGAGCGTTGTGGTGCGTCGTGAAGGGCCGTGATCCCGCACCGCCGGCGAGCGATTGGAGCGCCGGCGTTTCGATCTCGACGAAGTGCCGCTCGGCGAGCCATTCGCGGATCGCGAGGATGATCTTGTTGCGGGTCACGAACAGCTCGCGGGTGCTCTCGTTGGCGAGCAGGTCGAGCTCCCTGTAGCGGTAGCGGGTACCGGTGTCGCCCAGGCCGTGGTGCTTGTCCGGGGGCGGGCGGAGCGTCTTCGTGAGCAGCGTGCACTCAACCGCCGCAAGGGCAAGCTGGCCGCGCTGGGTGACATAGACGCGGCCGTCGACGCTGACGATGTCGCCGATGTCGAAGTTCAGGATCCGGTCGTAGGCCTCCTGCCCGATCGCATCGACCCGCAGAACGACCTGGATGGTGCCTGACAGGTCGCGCAGGTCCAGGAAGGCGGTCTTGCCATGGCCGCGGCGGGAGATCAGCCGTCCGGCGACGATGTAGCTCAGCTCGTCGTGTTCTCCCGCGCCCAGCTCGGCGGGGTCGTGCGCGTCGAGGACGTCGGCGATCCGCGTGCGGGTGTCCCACAGCGTGACTGCCGGGTAGGGCTCGACGCCCTCGGCCCTCAGGCGTTCCATCTTGGCGCGGCGTTCGTCGAATTCGACGATGCCGTCGGTCGCCCCTCCGGCGGGCTCCTCCTGCTCGTTCTCTGGCTCGGTTTCCTGCTGCTCGGGTGCGGACATTGTGAAGACGATCCTCCAGTTGGCGGGTGCTTGTCAAGCGTCCCCGAGCGCTGTTGGAGCGCGCCGGGACGCGGGCCGCGGGTGCTTGGACCCGCGGTGGAGAGAGGGCATGTCGCCTGCGGCGCGGGCCTTCGCTCAGGCCATCGGCAGCGACATGCCCACGGGTTTCCTGCTCTCCTCCGGCGCGGGGGCAACCGCGACCTCGACGAGTGGCAGGGTGGGAAGCGCTGGAGGAGCGATCGCGACAAGACCGCGAGCCGTCTGGCGAATCGCCTGGGCGGCCGGGTCGTCGGGGTTCTCGGCCACGAGCGGTGAGCCTGCATCGGCCTGCTCGCGCAACGGCATCGTCAACGGGACCTTGCCGAGCAGCGGCACGTCGAGCTCGTCGGCAAGTTCCTGTCCGCCGCCCTCGCCGAAGATCGTGAAGCGCTCGCCCGACGGGGTCGTGAAGGCGGACATGTTCTCCACGATCCCCGCGATCTCGAGGTCGACCTTCTCGGCCATCTGAGCCGAGCGGCGGGCAACTTTCTGGGCCGTCTGCTGGGGCGTCGTGACGATCAGGAACTTGGCCTGCGGCAGCAGCTGGGCAAGGGTCATCGAAACGTCGCCAGTGCCCGGAGGGAGATCGACAAGCAGGTAGTCAAGGGCGCCCCATTCGACGTCCTGGAGGAACTGTGTCAGCGCCTTGTGGAGCATCGGGCCGCGCCAGACGACGGCTGCGTCCTCCTCGACGAAGAAGCCGATCGACATCACCTTCACGCCATGGGCCTCGAGCGGGATGATCTTGCGCTGGGCCGAGACGTCCGGCCGGGTTGAGCCGAGGCCGAACATGCGCGGGATCGAATAGCCCCACACGTCGGCGTCGAGCACACCGACGCGCTTGCCCTCGGCACTCAGCGCCGCCGCCAGGTTGGCCGTCAGGGTCGACTTGCCCACTCCGCCCTTGCCCGAGCCGATGCAGATGACGTTGGCGACCTGGGCCAGAGCGCCGGCCGGAAGGCTGCCCCGGCCGAGCTTCTGCTGCAGGGCCTGCTTCTGGGTGTCGGTGAGAACGTCGAAGTAGACGTTCACGTGGGTCACGCCCTCGATCGCCTCGACGGCGGTCACGACCGACGTCTGGAAGTGCCCCTTGATCGGACAGCCGGGGGTCGTCAGGGAGACCGTCACGTCGACGACCCCGTTGGGGCTCGTCTCGATCGAGCGGACCATGTCCAGCTCGACAATCGAACGGTGAAGCTCCGGGTCGATGACGACCTCGAGCGCGCGGCGGATCTCATCCTTGTCGATCACAGCGCCCATTGTGGCAAACCGCGGACGCCGGACAGGTCTCCGACCCGTGAAGAGGGCAAAAAAATGACCCGCGGGCAGTGGGGGCCGCCCGCGGGTCGAGGGAGGAGAGGGTGCTACTACTGCCGACGGGATATGAGGTCGGCAGACTTTCCCGGGTCCGGCCCTCTCCAGGCCGGGCGGGGTAAGGGGGTCTCTAGACCAGGTTGAGGATCCGCTCCTGCACCTGGGTTGCCAGCTCGGGAACGCGTGTCGCGATGTCGCTGCTGTTCTTCACGATTTTCTCGCGGCGGCCATCGATCTCGCTGACCGTGTCGTTGAGAGTCGTCTCGATGTTCTTGCGACGCTGGCGCAGTTCACGCTCGACGCGGACGCGGGCTTTGCGAACCTCGCGCTCGAGCCTTTTGCGGGCCGTGAGGCCGCGGCGCTCGAAGCGGCGCAGCTGCGCCTGGGCCTTGGTGCTCGTCGAGTAGGTCGAGACGGTGTCCGAGACGCTCGAGACAACTTTTTCACGAGCGATCAGAGCGGCACCGACGGGAATCAGCACTGCGCGCTCGGCGTAGTCACCGAAGACGTCTGCCGTGTCGCGAGCGGCGTTTTCCGCCTGGCGAACGGTCGACTGCGCCTGACGGGCGGTCGACTCGGCCTGGTGGACCGTGCGGGTCCGTGAAGCTTTGGCTTTGGTCGTTGCTTTGACTTTGCTCGGGCTGCGGCGTGCGGCAGTTGCTTTGGCCGGTTTACGCGCGGCTTTGGTGCGGGGTTTTGCGGAAGTGGTGGTGGCTGTAGGCATCTTGGGGGCGATCTCCTATGTCGAACCTCGCCGGTTGCGAGGTGCGGTCTTTGGGTTCTGTTCGTATACCCGCCTCGGGCTTCAAAAGGCGAACACCTGTTTGTAACCCGTCCGGCGAAGATCGTTACAGGCGGATCCTACCACCATGTGAACGGCCAGTAACCACGGGAACTTCAAACATTCGACCTTGTGACAGGTGGAACGTGCGTTCGATCCGCAAATACCGGCGTTCAGGCCGCCAGGAGGCTGACGCGCTCGATCCACTCAGCCGGCTGTTCGAGCTCGGACATCCGCGGAAGGGACTCGGGACCACGCCAGGCGAGGGCCAGGGTCTCGGGGCCGCCGGCGTCCACGACGGCGTCGCAGAAGCGGCGTCCCACCTCGTACTGGCGCATCTTCAGCTCGAGTCCCAGCAGCCGCTCGAGGACCCTCCAGGGCAGACCTTTGTTGGCCCGCCGCCGGTTCATCGCCGCTCGGAGCCGCGGCAGCGATGGCAGCACCTCGGCGCCCACCGCGTCCATGGTGTGCTCCGCGTGGCCCTCGATCAGGGACATCGCAGCCTGCATCTGCTCGACCAGCTGCCAGCGGTCCTCGCCCAGCGTCAGCCTCAGCAGCTCACCGCTTCGGGCACGGTCGATCATCGCCCGCAGCTCGCCCGGGTCGGGCAGCTTTCCGAAGCGGCCCACCGTGCCGCCCTCCTTCGAGCTCACCCCGCCGATGGCCGACATCTGCAGGCCGTCGATCAGCTCGCGCAGCATCCCGCCGATGTGATCCCGCAGCCACGGGGCGCCGGCGAACTGGACGGCGTGGGTGATCTCGTGGATCGTGACCCACAGGACGAGCTCGTCCCGGTCGAGCGAGAGGTTGCGGGCCGCCTGGGACAGGTTCGGCGCGAGCAGCAGCAGCCGCGGCGTGACGGTCGCATCGAGCAGGGCCAGGTCGTACTGGCCGAGCACCCGCTGCGAGAGCATCCCGGTCAGGGCCCCCACCTGGGCGCCCAGCATCAACCCGGAGACCGCCCTCATCGATCCCCCCAGCACGCCGCCCTGCTCGCCCAGCCGGTCCGTCAGCGGAGCGAGCATCGGCTTCATCGTCTTGAGGTTCGCGGCGATCCAGGCCGGGCGGTCGACGAACTCGAGGGCCGGCAGCTCGCCGTTGGTCTCGAGCAGGCTGTAGGCGCTGACCCTGGCCGCGAAGTCGCGTGCCAGCGGCACGACCGTCTCGGTGCGCATGCCCGCATAACCGGTGTCCGTCCCGCCGACGCCGGCGATCAGCTCTCCGATTCGCTGGGCGGCGCCCCAATCGATGACGTCCACAAGGAGAGCCTAGCCGTGCGCCGGCACCGTCCCCGCGTATCCTTGGATCGTGCCAATCTCGAGGATCGCCACAGCGTCACCGGCGGTCCGGCCGGGCCAGGAGCCCCCCGCCATCCATGATCCTCAGGAGGGCCGGTTCCTCAAGCGTGCCGAGGTCCGGGATGTCCTGGCCTGGGTGCGGCTGCTCGTGGATCCGCAGGACGCCGCCGCGGTTGTCCGCGCTCTGACCCGTCCACCCATCGGACTCCGCCAGGTCGATCTCGCCCGCGTCATTCAGGTGGCCCGCAGGCGCAAACTGGATCTCGTGGTTGGCCTGGCCGCCGCAACCGAGTCACCGCAGGTCCCCCCGGAGGCCCGCGAACGGATCGCCAGGTTCGTGGAGCTGCACCGCGGCGCATCGGCGGACCTGGACATCTACGCCCCGGACGTATTCCTCGCCCGCCTGATCGATCGCCTCGACGTCCCGGGGCGATCGATGCTGCACCCCGAGCAGGCACAGGTGCGCAGGCAGAGCCTCGACAGGTTGCTCGAGGTGGGCCGGGACCTTGTCGCCCGCGACCCCTCGGCGGGCACCCGGGAGCTGGCCCGGCACCTCGCGGCAGTCCTGCCCGAGCCGGGCGAGAAGCCCGTTCCGCCGCCCGCGGCCGACCGTCTCGAGGCGATGCTGGGGCAGTTGCGGGAGGAGCTCCTCGGTGGAGTGGCCCGGATCGGGGGGCGCCTGGGTGAGCTTCGCCTGGACACCGACCTGGACATCTCCCATGGCGTCGTCCGCTACCTCGAGCTCGTGAAGGTCTCGGCGCTGATGCAGCGGCCGGAGGGCCAGGGGATCGAGGAGGCCCTGGCCGACATCAACGTCCGCCTGCTGGCCGCCGCGACGCCCATGCAGCGCGAGATCCTCCAGACCTCGACGCTCGACGAGGCACTCCTCGCCGTCGAGGACGAGGACGCGCCGGCACCCCCGGTCGGTTTCCGGGAGGAGCACTCGCTGGGCCCCTTCCTCCCCAGGAAGGGAGAGGGGCTGGCGCTCTCGGCCTCGGACATCCAGACGTACCGCAGCTGTCCCCTGCGCTACAAGTTCGCCCGGGTCCTGCGGATCCCGACGGAGCAGACGATCCACCAGCGCTTCGGGATCGCCGTCCATCAGGTGCTTGAGCGCTACCACTCCGACGGCGGCACGACGCTGGATCAGATGCTCGACCTGCTCGACACCGGCTGGCGCCGGGGGGGCTTCTCCTTCGAGGGCAGCGACGGCGAGCTGCTCGAGAAGGCCCGGGATGCCCTGACCCGCTACCACGCCCGGCTTCACGGACAGGACTCCGAGCCGGTCTGGTTCGAGCGGAGCTTCTCCTTCAGGCTGGGTCCCCACCACCTCCGCGGCAGGGTCGACAGGGTCGACCGGCTCGGCGACGGCGCCGAGGCCGAGTACGAGCTGATCGACTACAAGACCTCCCGGCCCAAGACGGCCGAGCAGCTCGAGGACGACATCCAGCTCTCTCTCTACGCGCTGGCGGCCAGGGAGGATTGGAAACTGGAGTCCTCCCGGCAGGCCTACTACTACGTGCTCGACGATGTCCGGGTCCCCGTTCCCCGCACCGAGCGCGACGCCGACATGGTCACGGAGCTGGTCATGACGGTGGGGGAGGGAATCCTGGCCCAGGACTTCGAGCCGACCCCCTCGCCAAGCGCCTGTGGGATCTGCGACTACCGGATCGTCTGTCCCGCGGCCGAGGGTTGATTCGGAGCTAGCGGCCCTCGGGGCCCCGCTGGCGCAGGAACCGCTGGAATTCGCGGGCGATCGCGTCACCGGAGGGCACGTTCGCGGGAGAGCTGTCCTCATCCATGGCGGTCTGCTCCAGGCGCTCCACGAAGGCCTGGATGTCCGGATCGCTCTGCACCGCCAGGCCGACCTGGCGTTCGTAGTCGGCCGAGGCCGACTCGAGCTCTGAGACGTCGATCGAGACCCCGATCAGGACTTCCACCCGGCGCAGGAGGGCAAGCGCGGCCTTCGGGTTGGTCGCCGCGGCAACGTAGTGGGGAACGGCCGCCCACAGGCTGGCCGCCGGCAGGCCCGCGTCGGCGCATGCCGCGTGCAGCACGCCGACGATTCCGGTGGGGCCCTCGTAGGAGATCGGCTGGATGCTCAGGCGCTCCAGCATCGACGGGTCCGAGGCGTGGGCAGACATCGGCACCGGGCGGGTGTGGGGCACGTCGCCAAGCAGCGCGCCCAGGGTGACGACGACCTGAACGCCCAGCGCCTCGGCGAGATCGACGAGGTGCGCGCTGAAGGACCGCCAGCGCATCGAGGGCTCGGTGCCCTGGACGAGGACGATGTCCCGTGGCGCGCGGGGCGCCTTCGCCTCGAATATCTCGACGGTCGGCCAGACGATCTCGCGCTTCTCGCCCTCGCCCAGGGCGATCGAGGGGCGGTTCGACTGGAAGTCGTAGTAATCCTCGGAGTCGAGCCGGGCGAAACGCTTGGCTTCGAGCGAGCTGCCGAGGAATGACACGGCACTGGAGGCGGCGTCACCCGCGTCGTTCCAGCCCTGGAAGGCGCACACCATCGCAGGGGCCCTGAGGCCATTCGGGCGCCGGTCCCAGATCAGGGGTTGCATCCGAATCACCGTACATCATGGGTTGATGGCTCTCGCCACCTCCAGTACGAGCGAAGATGCGCAGACGGTCGCGACCCTCCGCGCCGGGGGCGATGTCGACGGGGTGTTCGCCTGCACCCGCAAGGAGCGCCAGATCACCAAGGCGGGAGCACCGTTCCTGACCGTCGAGCTGCGCGACAGCACCGGCTCGATCGTCGGACGGGCCTTCCGCGACGCGGACCTCCTCGCCGGGCGCTTCGAGCGCGGGGAACTGGTCCGGGTCGCCGGACGCGTCGAGCGGTTCCGCGAGCAGCTGCAGATCGACGTCCGCGAGATCGCGCGCGCCGAGGGCGCGGACCCCCGCAGCTTCCTGCCGAGCGCCTACCGCGACCTGGATGAGCTCGAGGGCTTTCTGGAACATCTCGTCCGGGAGGTCTATGAACCCGGCTTGAGAGGCTTGTTGGAGGCGATCCTCGGCGACCGCGAGCTTCGCGAGCAGATCAGGATGGCGCCCTGCACCGCGCCGAGTCCCGCCGGCGCTCCTGGCCGCGGGACTCCCGGGGGGCATCACGCCTACCTGGGGGGGCTGCTCGAGCACACGGTCGCCGTCGCGGGCATGGCGCTCGAGCTGTGCACCGTCCACCCCCGGCTGGATCGCGACCTGCTCCTGACCGCGGCCATCGTGCACGACCTCGGCAAGACGCGGGACTTCACATACGGCGCGGACATCGGGCGGAGCGCCGAGGGGGCGATGCTCGGTCATGTGGAGCTGGGACTGCGCCTGATCGCCGAGTATGCGCCGCCATCGCTCCCCGGCGAGCGCCGGCTGGCCCTCGAGCACTGCGTGATCTGCCATCACGGGGCCGAAGCCGGCTCAGCGCAGCGCTTTGCGTCGCCCGAGGCGATAGCGCTGCACCGGATAAACGCGCTGGATGCTCAGGTGAAGGGCGCGATCGAGCATGGGCTCGGCCGGTCACAGCGCTGACGTTCCTTCCTAAACCCGCTCATTCCTTCAAGACGGGCCGCTCCGGTGCCGATAGAGACCGTGATGGGCGACACCGCGATGCCAAGCGTCTCAAGTCAGGCGAAAGCCGTGACCGACCCGAGGGACGAGTCTCTCGAGGCGACCGAGCACGCCCCGGAGCAGGCAACCGAGCAGGCCACCGAGCACGCCGCCGAGCAGGCTCCGGCTGAGGAGAAGGCCCACAGCGGTCGCTCGCTGAAGCTCCACAGGCGGGGCTCGAAGGACGAGGAGGAGGAGGCCGAGCCGGCCGATCGCCGCCAGAGCCCCAGGGAGCCGAGCCGCGGAGGAGAGGCGGGCCTGTACCCGCCAAAGAGCACCGGGCGCTCCACCAGGATGATCGGTGAGGTCGCCGTCGATCTGGGCTTCGCCGACCTGAAGACCGTCGAGGAGGCAGTCGCGGCCGCTCGTGCCCAGGGCCGCCCGACAGGCCTGGTCCTCGTCGAGCGGGGAATCCTCCGTCACGACCAGCTGGCGCGAGTGGTGGCCGAGCGCTTCGGACTCGACTTCGTCGACCTTTCCGTCTACGACCTCGACATGGGTGCCGTCAACCTCGTCAGCATCGAGACGGCCAAGCGCTATCAGGCCGTCCCCGTCGGCTACTCCGACGACGGCGCCCTTGTGCTCGCGATGGCCAACCCCACCAACGTTCTGACGATCGACGACATCGGCATGATGACCGGCCGCAGGATCCGCCCGGCCGCGGCTTCGGTCGAGGATCTCAACCTGCTGCTGGCCCGCCTGACGCGGATGGACGAGTCGATCGAGGATCTGGTCGAAGAGGAGGAGGCCGACGACTCCAGCCTGCTGGTCGACGAGGCCGACAACGACGCCCCGATCATCAAGCTCGTCCACTCGATCGTCGCCCAGGCCATCCAGCAGGGGGCCTCGGACATTCACGTGAATCCCGAGGAGGGAGATACCCGCGTGATGTTCCGG
>CAZFGJ010000069.1:0-14618 GCA_964518445.1 uncultured Solirubrobacteraceae bacterium | reverse complement strand
GCCCGTCAAGGCTGCGGTCCTGCCGCTGGTCGGCAAGGACGGCCAGCCCGAGCTGGCGCAGGAGGTCCACCGTCTGCTTCGGACCCGTGTTCAGTCCGAGTACGACACCGGCGGGGCGATCGGCAAGCGCTACCGCCGCCAGGACGAGATCGGAACGCCCTTCTGCCTTACGATCGACCACCAGAGCCTTGAAGACCGCACCATCACGTTGCGCGACCGCGACTCGCTGAAGCAGGAGCGGCTGCCGATCGACGGCATCGCCGATGAGATCGAGCGTCGCGTGAGCGCGCCCTGGACCACCCCGAAGCACTGAAAGGAACCGGATGGACTTCCAGCTGACCGATGAGCAGCAGATGATCAAGGAGACCGCGCGCGCGTTCACCGACAACGAGATCGTTCTGCAGTCGCGGGAAAACGCCCGCAACCACCACTTCGACCTCGATCTGGTCAAGAAGATCGCCGACCAGGGCTACCTCGGCGCGGTCGTCCCGCAGCAGTACGGCGGCGCGGGCCTCGACTACGTCTCCTACGGGCTGATCGTCGAGGAGATCGGGCGCGGCGACTCGGCAATCCGGACGGTCATCTCGGTCCAGACCTCCCTGGTCTGCTCGGGGATCCTCCGCTGGGGCACCGAGGAGCAGAAGCAGAAGTACCTGCCCAAGCTCTGCTCAGGCGAGTGGCTCGGCTGTTTCGGGCTGACCGAGCCCGACACCGGCTCGGATGCGGCCAACCAGAAGACCCGTGCGGTGAAGACCGAGAACGGCTGGCGCATCAACGGCGCCAAGATGTGGATCTCGATGGGCAACTACGCGAAGGTCGCACTGATCTTCGCCCAGACCGATCCCTCGCTCGGCACGAAGGGCCTGGCCTGTTTCATCGTGGACACGGACCAGCCCGGCTACTCGGCGCAGACGATCGAGCACAAGATGGGCCTACACGGCTCCGACACCGCGTCGATCTCCCTGGACGACGTCGAGGTCTCCGAGGAGGACCTGCTCGGCGGCGTGGGCGACGGCTTCAAGGTGGCCATGTCGAACCTGGACTCCGGGCGCTACTCGGTCGCCGCCGGTTGCGTGGGGATCTGCCAGGGATGCGTCGAGGAGTCCGTCAAATACGCCAAGGAGCGCGAACAGTTCGGACGGCCGATCGCGAGCTTCCAGCTGGTCCAGGCGATGATCGCCGACATGGTCGTCAAGACCGAAGCCTCCAGGATGCTCGTCTGGCGGGCCGGATGGCTCAAGGATCAGGGCCTCCCCAACACGCTTGAGACCTCGGTCGCCAAGCTGCACGCCACCGAGGCCTCGCTGGAGTGCGCCAACACGGCGATCCAGGTGCACGGCGGCGCCGGCTACGTCGACGACCACCCCGTCGAGCGATACCTGCGGGACGCCCGTGTGACGACGATCTACGAGGGAACCTCACAGATCCAGAAACTGATCATCGGGCGCCAGGTCACGGGCATCAGCGCCATGGTCCCCGCCTGAGGCGCGGGCCCACCACCCTGACAATGGAGGACTCTGGGCGGGCCGCTGTGATCGGCGTGCTGGGTGCGGGCACGATGGGCTCGGGAATCGCCCAGCTGGCCTGCCGCTCGGGCGCCCAGACGCTGCTCTACGACCCCGTCCCGGACGCCCTCGAGCGGGGTCGCGAGAAAGCACTGGACGGACTGCGCCGCGAAGCCGCAAAGGGCCGTCTGGATGCCGACGAGGCGCTGGCGGCGGGTGAGCGCCTGAGCACCGTCTCCGATCTCGAGGCGCTGGCCGACTGCGAGCTGGTGATCGAGGCCGTCCCCGAGCGCCTCGAGCTGAAGCACCAGATCTACGGCCGGCTCTCAGAGATCGTCGCCGAGGACTGCGTCCTTGCCAGCAACACCTCGTCTCTGCCGATCACCGCGATCGCGGCGGGAGCCACGCATCCCGAGCGGGTCGTCGGGATGCACTTCTTCAACCCGGCGCCCCTGATGGCGCTGGTCGAGGTCATCGCGGGAGTCCAGTCGGGCGAGGCCGCCCTGGCTCTGGCCCGCGCCACCGGTGAGGCGATGGGCAAGACGGTGATCGACGCGGCCGACGGGCCCGGGTTCCTGGTCAACCGCTGCAACCGGCCCTTCGGCCTCGAGGCCCTGCGGCTGCTCTCGGAGCGAATCTCCTCGATCGAGGAGATCGACCGCATCTGCCGCGTCGAGGGCGGCTTCAGGATGGGTCCCTTCGAGCTGATGGACCTGGTCGGTGTGGACACGGGGTTCGAGGTGGCCTGCAGCTTCTACGAGCTCAGCTATGGCGAGCCCCGCTGGCGGCCTTCCCCGATCAGCGCCCGCTACGTCGCGGCCGGCCTGCACGGGCGCAAGAGCGGCCGCGGCTACTACGACTACAGCGCGCTGGCCGACGGCGGGACCTACCGAGAGGCGGATCCGGAGCCCCTTCCGGCCCCGGGCGACGCCGGCGAGGGTGTCCTGGTGATCTCCGGCTCGGGGGTCCTGGCGGGCGAGCTTCGCGCGGCCGCCGAGGGTGCGGGCTACGAGGTCCGCAGCCCCCACCAGCCCCACGGCGGCGTCCTTCCCTCGCTGATCATCGAATGCGACCGCCTTCCGGCCGCCGCCGAGTCGGGGCCGGGCGAGGCAGCCGACCGTGGGGCCGCGCGGATGGTCCTCTGCGCGGAGGGATCGCTCAGCGCCCTGGACCCGGCCGGAAGCGCCGTGGGCTTTCACGTCCTGCCGACCTTCGGCGAGGCCGGGCTGGTCGAGCTGACCCGGGTGGAGAGCTCCTCCCCGCTGGCCGGCGAACGAGCCGAGCGGCTGCTGGGTGCCCTCGGCAAGCACGTCGCCTGGGTCGGGGACGCTCCGGGCCTGGTGCTCGGGCGGATCGTCTGCCAGCTCATCAACGAGTGCGCCTTCGCCCTCGGGGAAGGCGTCGGCGAGGCGGGGGACATCGACACGGGCATGCTCCTCGGGCTGAGCCACCCCCGGGGCCCGCTTCGCTGGGCCGATCAGATCGGCCTCGACCACGTGCTGGGAGTCCTCGATGCGCTCTGCGGCGAGTACCGCGAGGAGCGCTACCGCCCGGCACCGGCACTGCGCCGGCTGGTGGCGGCCGGGCGCACCGGGCAGGCCGCCGGTGGCGGCTTCTTCGACTACCCGGGCTGATGGGCCCCTCCGAGTTCCACCTCGGCAACCTCGATACGCCCTTCGGGCCGATGGCGGCAGCGATCGGCCGCAGCGGGCTGGTCCGCCTCGCCTACCCCGAGCAGGACCTCGATTCGCTGAGCGAGGAGCTCAGCCTTGCGCTGTCTGCCCGGATGGCGATGGATGAGGGACAGCTCGACGAGCTTCGCCGCCAGGTCGATGACTACTTCGCCGGGCGGCTGCGCCGCTTCCGCACACGGATCGACTGGTCACTGATCGGACCGTTCGCCCGCCGGGTCCTGGGTGCGACCGCGGCGATCCCCTACGGCGGCTACCTGAGCTACGGCGAGGTCGCCGCCGAGGCCGGAAGCCCGAGGGGCGCCCGGGCCGCCGGCAACGCGCTCGGCTCCAACCCGATCGCCCTCGTCATCCCCTGCCACCGCGTTCTGGCGAGCGGCGGAGCGATCGGCGGGTACGGCGGGGGGATCGAGCGCAAGCGCATGCTGCTCGAACTTGAGGGGACATTCGCGCCGGGCGCAGCACGCGCCCGCGCCTGAGCCGGGCGCCCCTCGAGACCGGAGTCCGCTCGTCTAGGAGGCGCTGTCGGCCACCGGCGCCCACTGAGCTTCAGCGGGGTCACCCATGGGCATGCCCTCGGGCACCGGGATGCCGGGGGTGTCGCGCAGGTACCACTCGGCGTCCAGGGCCGCCTGGCAGCCCTGAGCCGCGGCGGTGATCGCCTGGCGGTAGGTGTGGTCGACCAGATCGCCGGCCGCGAAGACGCCCGGGAGGCGGGTCCTCGTCGAGCGGCCCTCGGTCATCACGTAGCCGCTGGGGTCGAGATCCACGAACTCTTTTACGAGGTCCGACTGGGGCACATGGCCGATAGCGATGAACGTGCCCGAGGTGGCGATCACGAGCTCCTCGCCCGTCTCGGTGTTCGTCAGGCTTGCGTGACCCAGCGCGCCGTTCTCGCCGGGCAGGAACTCCTTGACGGCGTAGGGCGTCAGGAATTCGATGTTCGGCTGCTGGCGGGCGCGCTCGAGCATGATCTTCGACGCTCTGAACTCGGACCTCCGGTGCACGACCGTCACCTTCGACGCGAACTTGGAGAGGAAGATCGCCTCCTCCATCGCCGAGTCGCCGCCGCCCACGATGACCGTCGGGGCGTCGCGGAAGAATGCCGCATCGCAGGTGGCGCAGTAGCTGACGCCGCGGCCCGAGAGCTCCTCCTCGCCGACGATGCCGAGCTTCTTGTGCTGGGCGCCCATCGCAAGGACGACGGTCCTCGAGCGGTGCTCGGTGCCCCCGACCCAGACGCTGTGGATCCCACCGGGCTCGTTTGAGAGCTCGACCCGGTCGACGTCCTCCGTCTCGAGCCTGGCGCCGAAGCGCTCGGCCTGGTCGCGGAACTTCTGCATCATCTCGGGGCCCATCACGCCCTCGGGAAAGCCGGGGTAGTTCTCGACATCGGTCGTCTGCTGGAGCAGGCCGCCCCAGGCGAACCCCTCGAACACGAGCGGTTTGAGGTTGGCACGGGCTGTGTAGAGCGCGGCCGTGTAGCCGGCCGGCCCGCTGCCGACGATGATCACGTTCTCGAGGTCGCTCATCCGTTCTCCATTTCCCGTTACCGCCTTTCAGACGGCCATTACTTTACTTTGTATAGTGTATCAGCGCAAGCGCCGAAGTGAACTTCTGGCGTCCCCTAGACCGCTTCGGCCGCCGCCGCTGATCCGGAAGCCCCCGCTAGCTTCTCGGCGGGCCGCTCGCCGGCATCCTCCTCGCGCCAGCGGGCAACCGTGCGGCGCAGCTGGAAGTAGGCCACCGCACCGGGGAAGGTCGGCAGCCAGAAGCTGATCGCCCTGTATGAGAGGACTGCCAGGACCGCCAGTTCGAGGTTCACGTTGAAGGCGGCGAACGCACCGATCATGCCGCCCTCGACCCCTCCAAGTCCGCCGGGAAGCGGCAGCAGGTTGCCGACCATTCCCAGGAAGTAGGCCATCCAGATGACCGTGAAGGGCGGCACCGAGCCGAAGGCATGGAACATCGCCCAGAGCACCGAGATGTCAAAGCCCCACCAGGCCACCGCACCGAGCACCCCGACGTTCTTTTCGCGGATCAGGCCGATCGCCGTGCGGACGCCGCTGGCGGTCAGCGCCGGTGCAGTGGCGAGCCTGCCCAGCAGCTTGTGAACCCGGCCTTTGCCCGGGGCGCCCTTGGCGAGGCGCCGCTCGATGTCCCCCGGCAGGAGCGCGATGGCTCCCGTCACGCCCATCAGGATCAGTGCGGCTATCGCGGGCAGGAAGGTGATCGCGAACGTCCCTCCGCCCGGGAACAGACCGATCCCCAGGCCGATCCCGTCGATCACCAGCGATGCGGCGTAGACCGTGTAGAGGAGAACCATGAAGGCGACCATCCGGGACGCCACGAGCCGCGGCTCCATCCCTGAGCGGCGCAGCGCCCAGGCGGTCAGGGCGACGCCGCCGGCGCCGGCCGCCGCGAACAGCCGCGTCGCCGCCAGGCCGGCCATCGTGATCTCATAGCTCTCGCGCCAGCCGATGCGCCCGGCGCCGGTCACGAAGACGGCCCGGAAGACGACCACGTAGCCCGCGAAGGACAGCATCTCCAGCACGACGCCGACCGCGATCCACCAGCTGTTGCCCCGCTCGATCCGGTGCACTGTCGTCCCGACACCCGTGAGCTTGGGCAGGACGAAGTAGAGGAAGGCGACGGCCGAGAGGATGAAGATCACGAAGGCGACCACCTGCCGCCGCGTGAGCCTCACGCGTGGCATTTCCTCGTCGTCGGTCAGGACCGTGAAGCCCGAAAGCTCGGGGTCGACCTCTTCTCTCCCCCCTTCTGTCACACCATGCGCCATCTCGCTGCTGCTCATCCTCGCCTTCAGCCGGTCGTGTGCGCGAACTCCTCCAATGCTCCGATTCCGCGCCCGATCCGCGCGAAAGCGGGGCCCGCCCTGGGTCCCAGACGCCGGACGGCGGCCGTCAGGGCCGCTCCGGCCGCAAGGTCCACAACGTAGTGCTCCCCGAGATAGACCAGGGCGAAACCGAGAGTCGCCGCGTAGCCGAACCCGAGCGCACCCGCAACCGGCCCCGACTCGGCGAGCAGGAGCGCGGCCATCAGGGATGTGGCGAAGTGCAGAGAGGGCATCGCGGCGATAGGGTTGCCTCCAAGGACACTGTAGAGCGAGCCCCAGCCGTCCCGCCAGAAGTGCTCGCCGTACTCGACCATCATGCGGCGCACATCGGCCTCGCCTCCCGCGGAGGCCTCGGCGGCTCCGGCCGCGTACCAGGGCGGCGCCGTCGGAGCGAGCCAGTAGACCATCGCGCCAATGTCAAAGACGGCATAGGTCATCAGCGCGGCCCGGGGAAAGCGCTCGGGCCGGCGCACCAGCAGGTAGGCCAGCGTCCCGTGGGGCACTGCGAACCAGCTCCAATGGGCCCACACCAGAACCCGGTCGAGGGTGTGCCACTCGGGGCCATCGGGCCCGTTGCGTGCCAGGGCCCGTTGCAGGCGAATGTTCGGCAGCTCCCCCAGGCCGATGATCCTGTCCGCCACGATCGGATAGTTCACATGCACCCGGTCGCGCTGAGCCGCCTCGTCGTCGTGCGGGGACTTGTAGGCCGCCAGGTATGCCCACATCTGCAGCACGCACACGGCCACGTCGCGGCGAGGCGTCCGGCGTGCGGCGACCGACAGCCCGACCGGGGCCGCGAAGGCCACGGTCTGCATCACCACCGGGGGGAGTGGGACGCGCTTTCGCAGCAGCGGCGCTGCAATCCCGGCGGCGACGACCCCCCATGCGGTAGCTCGGATCGCCTTCGACAGCCGCACAGGGCGGGGAGTATAAGGACCGCCTCAGCGCCCCCCGGCCCCGATCCTCCTGCGGAGTAGCTACTGGCGTGCGCCGGTGAGAGCGAAACGGGCGGCGGCCTGCACCAGCGCCGAGATGATCGAGCTCTCCGGATCAGCCTCCGGATGCCATTGGACACCCAGGACGAAGCTCTTGCCGGGCACCTCGATCGCCTCGGCCAGCTCGTCCATGGCGGAGACGCCGCTCACGACCAGCCCGGCGCCGAGGCAGTCGACGCCCTGATGGTGGTGCGAGCGGGTCGAATGTGACCGCTCCCCGGCGGCCGTGCTCGCAAGCGAGCTCTCATACAGCTCGACGTCATGCTCCGCCCCGTCGAAGGACCCGACGACCCGGCGGTGCTCTTCATGACCCAGCCGGTCGGGCAGATGCTGGAGCAGCGTTCCCCCGCAGGCAACGTTCAGCAGCTGCATCCCCCGGCAGATGCCCAGCAGCGGGAGGTCGCGCTCGATCGCCGCTCTGGCGAGCGCGATTTCGAACCGGTCCCGCTCCGGGACCGTGCCGACGGTCTGCGGCTCGGGCTCCTCGCCGTAGCTGGCCGGGTCGATGTCGGCGCCCCCTGCCAGGATCAGGCCGTCGAGCAGGGATAGAACCTCATCGGGCTCTTCGCCCAACTGCTCATCGGGAGGCAGCATGATCGCCATCCCCCCGGCTCGCTGAATGGCCCTTATGTAGTTGATGGGAAGAAGCGCCGCCTGCTGGTCCCAGACGCTCCACTGCGCCTTCTCGAGGGCCGCGCAGATACCGATCACGGGTCGTCTCACGCTCTACACCATAGGATCAAGCCGCGCAGGGCGCCGTGCCGGCGCGCCAAGAGGAGAGGAGCCCCATGAGCCAGACCCTGACAGACCTCGAGACGATCAACCTGAACGTCTCCGAAGGCGTCGCGACGATCGAGCTGAACCGCCCCCACGCGCTCAACGCCTGGACGACCCAGTTCGGCAAGGACCTGCTGGCCTCGGTCCGCCACGCGGCGGAGAACGACGAGATCCGCTCGGTCCTCATCACCGGAGCCGGCCGCGGCTTCTCCTCGGGCGCCGACCTCAAGGAGATCGGCTCGGAGCAGACCGAGGACGGGCGCCCGGACGTCTACAAACAGCTGACCGAGATCTACCACCCGATCATGCGGGAGATCCGTGAGCTCCCCAAGCCTGTCGTCGCGGGGGTCAACGGGCCCGCCGTAGGCATCGGCTGCTCGCTGGCGCTGTGCTGCGACCTGATCGTGGCCGCCGAGAGCGCCTACTTCCTGCTGGCCTTCGTGAACATCGGGCTGGTTCCCGACGGCGGCTCATCCCTCTGGCTGCCGACCCGCCTGGGCATGGCCCGGGCGATGGAGCTGTGCATGCTCGGCGAGCGGCTGCCCGCGCCCAAGGCACTCGAGTGGGGCCTGATCAACCGGGTCGCCCCCGATGACGAGCTGCGGACCGAGGCCGCCGCGCTGGCCACGAAGCTGGCCGCCGGCCCGACCCGCTCCTACGCCGGGACCAAGCGCCAGCTCAACAACTGGCTCTACTCGCGGATGGACGAGCAGCTCGACCTCGAGGCTCAGATCCAGCGCGAGATGTCTGGAAGCGAGGACTTCGTGGAGGGCGCAATGGCCTTCATCCAGAAGCGCCCGGCGGCCTTCAAGGGCCGTTAGGAAAGCCTCGTGGCAATCGTCATCAAGCGCCTCCGGGCCGGGGCTGAATAGAATCCCCGCCGCCTTGGGCCACATCGTCTCCACAACCCTCGCCTTCTTCACCCCGCAGTCGGGCGGTTCGCCCAACGCCGACTCGATCAACAGCCTCTACAAGGTCACGCTCTACATCGCCCTGGTGATCTTCATCGCCGTCGAGGGCGGGCTGATCTACGCACTGATCCGCTTCCGTGCGAAAAAGGGCGCCGTCGCGGCTCAGATCCGAGGCAACACACGCCTCGAGGTGAGCTGGACCGTGGCCGCCGCGGTGATCCTCACCGGCCTGGCGGTGCTGACCTTCTCCAAGCTGTCCTCGATCCAGAACCCACCCAACTCGAGCGCCGACGGACTTCAGGGCGCCCAGGTGGGCCGGGAGTTCGCCAGCGCCGAGCGAAAGCTCCCGCCGAACGGCAAATCCCTGAACATCCAGGTCATCGGCCGCCAGTACCTCTGGCAGTTCGTCTACCCGGGCGCCAGCGAACCGGACGGGCTGGGCGCGCCGTTCTCCTACGAGGAACTGGTTGTCCCCACTAACACGACCGTGACCCTGGACATCCTCTCCGCCGACGTCGTCCACTCCTGGTGGATCCCTGAACTCGGCGGGAAGTTCCAGGCCGTCCCGGGCTACCACAACCACACGTGGTTCAAGATCTCCAAGGCCGGCATCTACCGCGGCCAGTGCGCCGTCCTCTGCGGCCGCGGCCACGCCACGATGAAGGCCACCGTCAGAGCGGTTTCCCCGGCCCAGTTCGAAGCGTGGCTCACGACCCAGAAGAAATGGATCGCCGAAGCAAACGCCGAAGCCCAGAAGGCCCGGGCCAAGCTCGGTCATGCGACCGGCGCCGGACAGGTCGAAAACCCCTAAGCGAGTCAGGAGTTCAGCGCACCAAATGGCCACGTACGCACCTTCGATCCCCCAGGTGAGCGCCCACCGCGTCGAGCGCGAGCCGCGCGGCTGGTCGAGCTGGATCACCACGACCGATCACAAGCGGATCGGGATCATGTACATGGTCGCGACGTTCGTCTTCTTCTGCCTGGGCGGCGTCGAGGCGCTGATGATCCGCCTCCAGCTCGGCTCGCCCAACAACACGCTGGTCACGCCGGAGGCCTACAACCAGCTGTTCACCATGCACGGGACCACCATGGTCTTCCTGTTCGTCGTGCCGATGATGGCCGGCCTGGCGAACTACTTCCTGCCGCTGATGATCGGCGCCCGGGACATGGCCTTCCCGCGCCTGAACGCGCTCTCGTTCTGGCTGCTCCTGGCCGGGGGCGTCGTCTTCTACTCATCGGTCTTCTGGAATCCGCCCGAAGCGGGCTGGACCAGCGTCGTGCCCCTGGCGAGCTCGACCTACTCGCCCAGCGGCGGCGAGGACGCCTGGATCTACCTGGTCCACCTGACCGGTCTCTCCTCGATCCTCGGGGCGATCAACTTCTACGTCACGATCGCCAACATGCGCGCCCGCGGCATGAGCTGGGGCCGCCTGCCGCTGTTCGTCTGGACGATCCTGACCTACTCCGTCCTGCTGATCTTCGCCCTGCCGGTGATCGCCGCCGCCGTGACGATGCTGCTGACCGACCGTCACTTCGGGACGCACTTCTTCGACTCGACCGAGGGCGGCTCGGCGATCCTCTGGCAGCACCTGTTCTGGTTCTTCGGCCACCCCGAGGTCTACATCATGGTGCTGCCCGGGTTCGGCATCATCTCGGAGATCCTGCCGGTCTTCGCGCGAAAGCCGATCTTCGGCTACAAGGCGATCGCAGCATCGACCGTGGCGATCGCGTTCCTGGGCTTCCTGACCTGGGCGCACCACATGTTCACCGCCCCGATCCCCGAGGCGATCCTCGTCTTCGTGATGCTCAGCTCCTACTTCATCGCGGTCCCCACGGGGGTCAAGATCCTCAACTGGATCGCCACGCTCTGGCGCGGGACGATCGAATACAGGACTCCCCTGATCTTCTGTGCCGGCGCGATCGCCATCTTCCTGATCGGCGGCCTCTCGGGTGTCTTCCTGGCGACCTTCCCGATCGACTGGCAGGTGAACGAAACGTACTTCGTCGTCGCCCACCTGCATTTCGTCCTGCTGGGCGGCGCGGTGCTGCCGATCTTCGCGGCTGTCTACTACTGGTTCCCGAAGATCACGGGCCGCATGATGAGCGAGGGCCTCGGCAAGCTGAGCTTCTGGCTGATGTTCGCGGGGATCCTGATCACCTTCCTGATCCAGCACGTGATGGGGCTCGACGGCATGCCCCGCCGCGTCTACGAGTACGACAACGTCGGTCACCTGGGGCTCTACAACGCCATCTCGACCGTCGGCTCTTTCGTTCTGGCCCTCGGCGTGCTCGTGACGATCATCAACGTCGCCCGCAGCCTCAAACACGGCACCGTCGCCGGTCCTGACCCCTGGAAGGCCAACACGCTCGAGTGGTTCACCTCCTCGCCGCCCCCGGTCAACAACTTCGACACGGTTCCCCGTGTCCGCTCAGCCGAGCCGATGAAGGACATCCGCCGCGAGGTCGAGCGGCGCAGCGGGGCAGCGGCGCCGTCCGGCGGTGCCACGGTGCCCGCCGGCGCCACACAGGTCGGTATCTGATGAGCTCTGCGCCGCAGCCAGGCGCAGCGTCCGCAATCGACGGACCGCGGATCGGGCTGGCGCCGAGGACGCGTCAGATCGTCGCGGACTACGTCGAACTGACCAAGCCGAAGGTCCAGTCGCTCCTGCTGCTGACGACCATCGCCACGATGTACGTCGCGGGCGACCCCTCCCCGGGCCTTGTCGCTCTGACCTGCCTCGGCGGCTACCTCTCGGCCGGCGGAGCCGGCGCGGTCAACCACTGGTACGACCGCGACATCGACAAGCTGATGACCCGCACCGCCTCGAGGCCGATCCCAGCCGGGCGGATCGCGCCGCGCAACGCTCTGATCTTCGGCTGCCTGCTCGCCCTGCTCTCCCTGATCGAGCTCTCGGTGACTGTCAACCCGCTGGCTGCGGCCCTGTCCTTCTCGGGCTTCCTCGGCTACGTGTTCATCTACACGGTCTGGCTCAAGCGGAGAACTCCTCAGAACATCGTCATCGGCGGTGCCGCCGGGGCCGTGCCTCCGCTGGTGGGCTGGGCGGCTGTGACCGGCACGGTGAGCGGGACGGCCCTGTTCCTGTTCTTCATCGTCTTCTTCTGGACGCCGCCGCACTTCTGGGCGCTGTCACTGCTGATGAAGGACGAGTACAAAAAGGTCGGCGTGCCGATGATGCCGGTCGTCCGCGGCGAGGACGAGACCCGAAGGCAGATCCTGCTGTATTCGATCCTGCTCTACGCGGTCACCCAGCTGCCCTTCTGCGCCGGCGGCTTCGGCGACATCTACCTGGTGGCCTCCCTGACCCTGGGTGTCGGCTTCATCGCCGGCGCCGTGCGCCTCTTCAGGCGAGCCGACCGCCGCTCGGCGCTGCGCCTCTACCTCTACTCCCTGGCATACCTGGCGCTGCTGTTCTGCGCGATGGTCGCCGACGCCCATCTATAGAATGCGCCACTGCCCATGCTGACCAGACGCCTCGCACGCAAGAACATCACCACAGGCCTCATCGTCACGGCAATCGTGATGTTCATGTTCGGCATCACATTCGTCGTCGCGGCGGTCTACATCTCGTGAGCCCGCTCGACCCTGAGGTCCCGCCTGTCGGCGAGGAGATCCACCTCCCCGGCCCATCGGTACTTCCGATCCTGACCGCCCTGGGGATCACGCTCCTAGTCGTCGGGCTGACGACCTTCGTCGAGCTGTCGATCGTCGGCGGCCTGCTGACGCTCTTCTGCCTGATCCGCTGGATCAAAGACACTCGCAGCGAAATCAACGAGCTTCCGCTCGACTCAGCCGAAGGCTGAGCGGGGCCCCTGAAGACGCCGTGGAGCGCCGGACGCGGTCCCTCAGCCGCGCCCGGTCGCTGTGGCGAGGGTGCGCCCGCCCCCCGGCGGGCACACCTCCCCTCTCACCCCACGGCCACCCGGGCTGGCACCGGACAGATTGCGCCATCCTCGGTCCAGCAGCGAACGACGTCGCGGACCGAAAGTATTCCGACCGTCTCTCCTCCATCGAGGACGATCAGATGGCGGAAGCCTCCCCTGACCATCGCTGCCGCGGCCTCCTCGAGCGACCAGTCAGGCGCCGCATAGACGACGTCGCGAGTCAGGTGCTCGGCAACGAGCTCGGCGTCGGGATCCTGCCCGTCGCCGATGGCAATCAGGATGTCGCGCTCGGTGATGATCCCCGGGCCGTGCCCCTCGGGGTCCATCACGACGGCTGCACCCACCCGGCGATCGGCCATCAGCCGCGCCACAGCGCGCAGGGAATGACCCGGCCCGACCGTCAGGACCGTCTGGCTCATGCCTTCGTGAACTTGCATCTCGTCGGTCGTGCCTCCACTCGGATGGCTATGCAAAACCCGGGCTGCCCCGTCTGCTTACCCCGCCAATCCGGCTCACATGCACCGGTTTCGAGGCTTGCAACTATTGTCGCAATCTACTATGCGGAACGTTCGCAGTCAAGCTCGGAGCGGTCCGGGGACGTAGGCATTAGGATCACGCTCCCGATGAGCAGAAACCTCTCAGCGCAGCGACGCCCGAGCACCGGAGCGCCGGCACGTGTCTAGGCAGCGCTCGGTCACGATCGCCGCTGTGGCGGCCGTCATCGCGACGGCCATCGGCATCGCGATCAGCTACGCCATCCACTGGTTCCCGGCGCAGGCCTCGACGCAGGCCAAGAACACGGACACCTTCTACCACGTGATGGTGCTCGCGACGATTCCCATCTTCGTGCTCGTCGTGACGGTCATCCTCTACTCCGTCTGGCAGTTCCACATGAAGCCGGGCGAGGAGCTCAAGGACGGCCCGCCGATCCACGGGAACACCCGCCTCGAGGTGTTCTGGACGGCGATCCCGACGGTGCTCCTTCTGAGCATGGTCGGGTACTCGTTCGTGGTGCTCAAAGAAAACGAAAAGAAGCCGGCCCGCGAGATACAGATCGGCGTCGTCGGGCAGCAGTTCTCCTGGAGCTACGAATACCCGCCGTCGGTCACCGGCGGGAAACCGCTGAAGACGACCCAGCTCTATGTGCCGAAGGACGTCTCGGTCGAGTTCAACATGAAGTCCGTCGACGTCATCCACGCCTTCTGGATTCCCGCCTTCCGCATCCAGGAGGACGTCGTGCCGGGCATTACCACCCACTGGCGCGCCACTCCTGACCGCCTGGGGACATACCCGGTCGTCTGCAACCTTCTCTGTGGCATCGGGCACTCAACGATGCGTTCGAGGATCCATGTCGTCAGCCAGACGGCTTTCCGCGCTTGGCTCAACACCCAGTCGAGCAGCCTGACCACTACAGCCGGGAGTTCGGGATAATGTGCGCCACGTCGATGACCGGTTCAGAGAGAACACGCTGATGGTGGCCAAATTCAAAGCCCCCGGCTTCTACCGCGCCAGCGTGATGATGGTGCTGGCCGTCGGCTTCGCCGCCGCCCTGACCTGGATCGTCCGCTCCTCGACGGGGCACGCCACCTTCACCCACTACATGGACGGCGAAGCGATCCTGACGGTCTCGCTGATCGCGGTGCCGCTTGCCTTCCTGATCGGCATCGGGGGCTTCGACTACTGGTTCTACTGGGCAGCTGGAAGGCCCACCAGGCCCGAGGACCACTCGAGCCACGGCGCCTACTCCTGGAAGGACTACTTCCGGATCAACACCGACCACAAGGTGATCGGCGTCCAGTACCTCGTCACGACGATCTTCTTCTTCTGCGCCGGCGGGATGCTCGCGATGCTCTTCCGCGCCGAGCTCGCGCAGCCGGGCGACCAGTTCTTCAACCCGCAGACGTTCAACGTCCTGATCTCGGACCACGCGGCGCTGATGATCTTCCTGTTCGTGATCCCGGCGTTCGCCGGGCTCGGCA
>CAZFGJ010000068.1:0-14764 GCA_964518445.1 uncultured Solirubrobacteraceae bacterium | reverse complement strand
TGATCGAGCGCTTCCTGACCGACGTTCTGGGCGTGCCCTGGGATGAGGTCCACGAGGAGGCCGAGCGGTTGGAGCACGCGATGTCACCGGTCCTCGAGGAGCGGATGCTGGCCGCAATCGGCGACGCCAAGACCTGCCCTCACGGGCACCCGATCATCGCGGGCGCGAGGCTCGCGGGTGTGCCGCTGGCCGATGTGGAGGTCGGAGCCTCGGTGAAGGTTCTGCGCTTCGAGAACGAGGCCGAGGACCTCCTGCACTATCTGAAGGCGTCGGGCATCGAGCCGGGCCTCGAGGGGATCGTTGCCGAGAGCGACGGCGCCAAGGTTGTCATCAGAACCGCTGAGGGCGCCCTCTGCGCCCTCACGCCCAGCGTCGCCGAGACCGTCTCGGTGATCGCCGACCCCTCGCCGCCGCAGCGCACCGCACTGCCCGAGCAGCTGGTGCTCGGCCAGCGCTACGGGCGCTGACGCAGGCAGTCGCTCTCCTGTAGCGTCAGATCCATGACCGAGACAGAGAAGACAATCACCGGGCACTGCCTCTGCGGCAATGTGACCTACAGCTCCGACGCCCAGCCGATGGTGCAGGCCGTCTGCCACTGCGAGGACTGCCAGCGCCAGACGGGCGGCCCGTTCACCGTCGTGATCGGGGTGCCGCGCGACTCGTTCACCGTGGAGGGGGACTCGCTGTCCTCATTCACAACCGTGGGAACCGACCACGGCGGGGAGACCGAGCGGAACTTCTGCAACCGCTGCGGGGCTCCCATCTTCAGCCTCTCGGCCGCCCTCCCCGAGCTCGTGCTGATCAAGGCCGGGAGCCTGGACGACGGATCCTGGATCGAGCCTGCCTTCGAGGTCTGGACCGGCTCGGCCCAGCCATGGTCACCTCACTTCGAGCAGGCCATGCAGGTCGAGCGCGGTACTCCCTAGAGCGAGCGGTAGGCCTCGGCGAGACGGGCGACGCCCGTCTCGATTTCGGCCGGTGTGACTCCCGAGTAGGCGAGGCGCAGGGTGTTCTCGCCACCCTCGAGCAGGAAGTCGGTGCCCTTCACGAAGGCCACTCCGCGGTCCGCGGCAGCCTTGAAGAGCGCGTGGACGTCGGTGCCCTCCGGAAGCGTGACCCACATGAAGTAGCCACCCTGGGGCTCGACGAACTCGGCCTCTGCGAGTTCGCTGCGCAACGCGTTGGCGAGTGTCCGAGCACGCTCGGCCAGTGCTGTCTTGACGGTCTCGATCGAGCGCTCGATCGCGCCCGAGGCACAGAACTCATAGACGAGCGACTGGGCGACCATGTTGGGCGAGATGTAGGTGTTGGTCGCCTGCTTGACAAGGGCCGCGATCAGGTCGACCGGTCCGACCAGGTAGCCGACGCGGACACCGGGGCAGACGGTCTTGGTGAACGAGGAGGCGTAGACGACCCGCTGGCCGTCCAGTGAGAGCATCGTCGGCACCGGCTCCCCGCTGAAGCGGAGCTCCCCGTAGGGGTCGTCCTCGAGGATCACGAAGTCGTGCGCCTCGGCCAGCGCCAGCAGCGCCTGGCGACGCTGGAGCGAGAGGGTGTAGCCCGCCGGGTTCTGGAAGTTGGGGATCACATGGGCCAGCTTCGGTTTGGCTCCCTGCGAGAGGAGGTGCCCCAATGCGTCGGTGTCGATGCCGTCGTGCTGAAGCTCGATGGCGTGCAGCTGGGCGCCGCGGTGGCGCAGGCCCAGCAGGGTCCTGTCGTAGGTGGGGCTCTCGACGATCACCTCGTCGCCGGCGCTGACGAGGTGGTCGAACAGGAAGGCGTCCGCCTGCAGCGAGCCGTTGGTGACGAGGACTCGCTCCGGCTCGACGCCGTGCTTGTCGGCGATCCAGCTGCGAAGACGGGGGTAGCCCACGGCCGTCCCGTAGGCCGTCGTGCCTTCGGGGTCGCTGTCGAAGGCGCGGACGGCGGCGTCTCGGAGGCCCTGGACGTCGATGATGTCGAGCGAGGGGACGCCCCGGGCAAAGGAGATTGTGGGACCTGCTGGGCTGGTGGACATAGCCGGGTAGCTTAGGCGCCCGAGCAACTCGTCGTAGTCATCCGTCAGCTCGCGGGCCGCCCGCTCGAGGCGCTCGCGGAAGCGCAGCAGTTCAACCGGGCCCGGTGGACGCCCCGCCTGAGGCGTCGGCTGAGGCGGTGGCGGCGGCCGCCTGGCAGGCATCGGAACCGGCTCGGGCGGGACGATCGGGGGCGGGGCCTGGGTCGCCGGCTGAGAAGCTGCCGGTGGCTGCGGCGAGGGACTGGGCTGAACCTCGATCGTCTCGTCGACGATCCTCCCGAAGGGCGAGTGCTCCTGGGGCGGCGGAGGGGCCGCCGCTGGCCGCTGAGGCACGCCAGCGTCGGCAATCGAGCGCAGCGTCTCTTCGAGCTCGTGCAGCTTTCGCTCTAGGTCCTGAAGCGTCTGTGCGACGGCCTGCTCATCCATGCGCCTAGCCTATCTGCAGCAGGCTGCCCGAACAGCTGAGCTCAGGAGGCGGTGAGCGAGGCGCCGCCGAGCACCTCGACGGCGATCTGGGCTGCTTCGGTGGGGGTCCGCCCGACGCGGACGCCCTTCGCTTCAAGCGCCTCGGCCTTCGCCGCTGCCGTTCCCGCGGAGCCGGAGACGATCGCTCCGGCGTGGCCCATCTGCTTGCCGGCCGGGGCTGTGAAGCCTGCGATGTAGGCGACAACGGGCTTGCTCATGTGCTCAGCGATGTAGTCGGCGGCCTCCTCCTCGGCCGAGCCGCCGATCTCGCCCGAGAGAACCACCAGCTCGGTCTCGTCGTCGGCCTCGAACAGCTCGAGGATGTCGACGAAGGACGAGCCGGGGACCGGGTCGCCGCCGATCCCGACGATCGAGCTGCAGCCGAATCCGGCCTGGGCGATCTCGTTGCCGATCTGGTAGGTCAGGGTGCCCGACCTCGACACGACGCCGACGTTGCCGGCCTTGAAGAAGGAGGCGGGGATGATCCCGACGTTGGCCTTGCCCGGCGAGAGGATCCCGGGGCAGTTGGGGCCGACCAGGCGTGTGCCGGGGTGGTCGCGCTTGAGCGTGTTGTAGACCCGGAGCTCGTCGTGCGCCGGGATTCCCTCGGTGATGGTGATCACCAGTTCGACGCCCGCGGCAGCGGCCTCGAGGATGGCGTCGGCGGCGAAGCGAGGCGGAACAAAGATCATGGCGGTGTTGGGACGGACCTCGGTGACGGCTTCGCCCCAGCTGTCGAAGACGGGGATCCCCTCGACGTTCTGGCCGCCCTTCCCGGGTGTCACGCCGCCGACGACGTCGGTTCCGTAGGCGCGGTTGTTGAGCGTGTGGAAGGTTCCCTCGCGTCCCGTGATTCCGGCGACGCAGAGCCTCGTGTTCTCATCGATCAGGACTGACATCAGGCGCTCGCTCCCACGGCCTCGCCGGCCGCCAGTGCGACGACCTTCTCAGCCGCCTCGTTCATGGTCTTGGCGGGGTGGACGTTCGGCAGGTCGGCCTCGGCAAGAAGGCGGCGGCCCTCCTCGTCGTTGGTGCCGTCGAGGCGGACCACGAAGGGCACCGTCGGTTTGATCTCGCCGAAGGCCGCAATCAGCCCTTCTGCGACTTCATCGCAGCGGGTGATGCCACCGAAGATGTTGAACAGGACCGCCGTGACGGCGGTGTTGGCGAGGATCAGGTCGACGGCCTGCTTGATCGTCTCGGCGTTGGACCCGCCGCCGGCATCGAGGAAGTTGGCCGGCGAGCCACCTGCCTGGGCGACGACGTCCAGCGTCGACATGACCAGGCCGGCGCCGTTCCCGAGGATGCCGATGTTGCCGTCGAGCTTGACGTACTGGACGCCCTCCTCCTTGGCCCGGCGCTCGAGGGGATCTTCGTTCTCGCTGTCGGAGAGCGACTGGTTCTCGGGGTGGCGGTAGAGGGCGTTGCCGTCCAGCGAGACCTTCGAGTCGAGCGCCTTGACCTCGCGCTCGGGGGTCACGATCAGCGGGTTGATCTCGGCCAGGGTCGCATCCTCCTCGAGCCAGACCTCATAGAGAGCCAGGAGCGCGTCGGCGACACCCTCGACGATGTCCTCGTCGGCCTTGCCTTCGCGGGCGACCTGGAGGGCCTCATCACGGCTCAGGCCCGCGAGCGGGTCGATGTGGTGGCGGATCAGCTTCTCGGGCGTCTTCTCGGCGACCTCTTCGATATCGACGCCGCCCTCGATGCTGAACATCAGCAGGGGCTTCTTGGCGGAGCGGTCGAGCAGGATCGAGGCGTAGTACTCGGAGGCGATGTCCGAGGCGTGCTCGATCCAGACGGTCCGGACCGTGTGGCCCTTGATGTCCATCCCGAGGATGTTCTGAGCGTGCTCGCGGACCTCGGCCTCGTCGGCGGCGAGCTTGACCCCGCCGGCCTTGCCGCGCCCGCCGATCAGCACCTGCGCCTTGACGACGACGGGATAGCCGATCTCGCCCGCGGCGGCGACGGCGTCCTCGACGGAGTCAACCGCCTTCCCCGAGGAGACCCTCAAACCGTGTCGGGCGAACAGCTGCTTGCCTTGGTACTCCAACAGGTCCATTTGCGGCGCGGGACTCTAACGCAAGATGAAGGATCGCGTGCATTCGGCCCGCTCCGGAGGCCTCGAAACCGCGACGATGGCCCGGGCGCGGCATAATGCCCCCGCGATGCCGATCCCCAAGAACGTCACCTTCGTCACATTTGATGTCTACGGAACCCTGATCGATTGGGAGACCGGGATATACGACGCCTTCGCCAAGGAGGCCGCCCGCGACGGCGTCGAGATCGATCGCTCCGTCCTGATTCCGATGTTCCACGAGATCGAGCGGGAAATCGAGGGAGGCTCCTACGAGCTCTACGCAGAGGTTCTGCGCCGGACGGCGATCGAGATCGCCAAACGCCTGGATTGGGCCCTCGAGCCGTCCCGTTCGGGATTCCTGCCGGACTCGGTCCAGCGCTGGATGCCCTTCAAGGAGTCGGCCGTCCAGCTCCAGAAGCTCGGCAAGAAATACAAGCTGGGACTGCTCTCGAACATCGACGACAAGCTCCTGGGACAGACACGCCGTCATATCGGCATCGACTTCGATCTCGTCGTCACGGCCCAGCAGGTCCGCTCCTACAAGCCCGAACCGCCTCACTTCACGGAGTGCGCCCGCCGCATGGGCGGCAAGCGCGGCTGGGTCCATGTGGCGGCCAGCCACTACCACGACGTCGCCCCCTGCGTGAAACAGCGGGTCCCGGTCATCTGGGTCAACCGCAACAAGGAGACGCTGGACTCCTCGCAGAAGAAGCCGACGGCCGAGGTCACGAACCTCAAAGAGGCCGCCAAGCTGCTCGGAATCACCTGAGCCGGTGCGGGCTCGCGCCCTGCACCCCGACGCGCTGCTGATCACCAGCGCGCTCCTGCATCTCAACTGTGTGCTGCTGCGAGGGACCGTCGACGGCGAGGCCGCTCCTCCCGAGGGCCCGCTGGGCCTGATCGAGGTGCCCGCCGGGGGCGGGCCGGGGCCCGGGGAGAGCTTTCTGATCGACTCGCCCGTCCTGCCTGGAGAGCTGGAGATGCTCCCGTCGGTTCTCGAACAGGCAAGGTTCCCGCCGCTGAGCGGCCTCCTGGCCACCCACGCCGACTGGGACCACCTGCTGGGTCCGCTGGCCTTCCCTGGAGCCGTGCTGGGGTGCGCGGAGAGCAGTGCTCGCCGTCTGGCAGCCGAGCCGGGAGCCGCCCAGCGCGAGCTGCGGGCCTTCGATGAAGAGCTCTACCTGGAGCGTCCCCGGCCTCTGGCTCTGGGCGCTCCCCAGGCGCTGCCGGTGCCGGGGCACCTGGAGATCGGCGATCGTGAGCTGGAGCTGCATCCGACCGACGGACACACGGCCGACGGGATGGCCATCTGGGCTCCATGGACGGGCGTCCTGGTCGTCGGGGACTACCTGTCGGCGATCGAGATACCGATGCTCAGCCCCGGGGGAGGCCGGGCGGCCTACCTGGCGACCCTCGGCGGACTGCGAGGGCTTGTCGAGCGTGCCGAGCACGTAGTCCCGGGGCATGGCCCGGTGCTGGACTCGGCAGCGGCCCTCGAGATCCTCGAGCAGGACGTGAGCTATCTCGAGGCGCTCGGAGATCTGGGTGCCGGGGCGGAGCTCCCGGAGCAGCGGCGGACCCGCGAGCAGCGAAAGCTGCACGAGCGCAACGTCGCGGCGATCGCCGTCTGAGGGCTACTCGGGGCTCTTGATCGTGGCGATCGGGGCGCCTGCCTGAATCGGCGCGCCCTCCTCGATGGGAAGCTCGACGATCGTCCCGGCCTTGTGGGCGGTGATCTCGTTCTCCATCTTCATCGCCTCGATGATGCAGAGCAGCTGACCCTCCTTGACCTCGTCGCCCTTTTTGACGAGGACCTTCCACATGTTTCCCTGAAGCGGGGCCGGAAGCGTGTCGGGGCCGCCGGCGCTTGTGGACTTGCGGTCACTGCGTTTGGGCGACTTGCCGCCAGCCGGGGCGGCACCGTTGGCGACGCCACCGCCCGCGAAGGGGGGGCCGACGACACGGACGTCGAAGCGCTTGCCCGAGACCTCGACGGCGTAGCTCTGCTCGACCGTCTCGGGCTCCTCGTCCTCGCCCGAGGGCGGCGTGGGGGCGGGGAAGGCCAGCGTCTTCAGCCACTTTTTGTCCTCGAGGAGCTCGTGGCAGGTGTCTCCCCGAGCCCACTCCTCGGTCGCCAGCAGCGCCTTGTGAAAGGGGATCAGGGTCTTGAGGCCCTCGATTTCGTATTCATCGAGCGCTCGCAGCATCCGCTTGGTGGCCTGCTCGCGGTCGGCATCCCAGACGATCAGCTTGGCCACCATCGGGTCGTACATCGGCGAGACTTCGCCGTTTTCGCGGACGCCCGAGTCGACCCTGATCCCAGGACCGGAGGGCTCGCGATAGCGGCCGATCTTGCCCGGTGCCGGTGCGAAGTTCTTCGAGGCGTCCTCGGCGTTGATCCGGCACTCGATCGCGTGGCCCCTGAGCTCGATGTCGTCCTGAGCGTAGGAGAGCTCCTCGCCGGCGGCCGCTTTGATGCCCTCCTTGACGATGTCGATCCCCGTGGTCATCTCGGTCACGCAGTGCTCGACCTGGACGCGGGTGTTCATCTCGAGGAAGAAGTATTCGGGCTCTCCGTCGTGGGAGCCGGCGAACAGCCCCTCGATCGTTCCCGCGCCGACATAGTCGACGGCCTTGGCGGCATTGACGCCGATCTCGCCGATCCGGGCGCGGATCTCCGGGTTGACGACCCATTCGGGGGCCGGGGACTCCTCGATCACCTTCTGATGGCGGCGCTGGATCGAGCAGTCGCGCTCGCCCAGGTGGATCACGTTGCCGTGGCGGTCGGCCAGCACCTGGACCTCGACGTGGCGGGGGTTGTGCAGGTAGCGCTCCAGGTAGACGGTCCCATCGGAGAAGAACTTCTCGCCTTCGCGGCTGGAGCCCTCGAAGGCACCCTCGAGCTCGTCCTCGGTGAGCGCGACCCGGAAGCCCTTGCCTCCGCCGCCACCGGCCGCCTTGACCGCGACGGGGAAGCCGACTTCGTCCTTGGCGATCCGCATCGCGTCGGCCACCGTCTCGACCGGCTTGGTGGTCCCCGGAACGATCGGCACGCCCGCCTTCTGCATCAGCTCGCGAGCCATCGTCTTCGAGCCCATTGCCTCGATCGCCGAGGCGGGCGGGCCGATGAAGACGATTCCGGCGTCCTCGCAGGCCTGTGCGAAGGGGGCGTTCTCGGCCAGGAAGCCGTAGCCCGGGTGGATCGCCTCGGCGCCTGCACGGCGCGCCGCGTCGAGGATCTTCTCGACGTTCAGGTAGTTCTCAGCTGCCGGTCCCTCGCCCAGGTTGTAGGCCTCGGCGGCGCGGCCGACGTGGGGGGCGTCGCGGTCGAGCTCGGAGTAGACGGCCACGCTTCCGACCCCCAGCTCATCGAGGGCTCGGATAATGCGGACGGCGATCTCGCCGCGGTTGGCGATCAGTACCTTGCTGAACATCGGCCGCGGAAGCTTAGCGAGAGCGGCCCGTCCAACCGGGCCTCACTTGATCTGAGGGCTTTGGCCGCCGGCGCCGCGAGGCTCAGGCTTCGAGCGGAGCGATCATCCCGGCGCCCACCGTTGCGTTGGTGGACTCGTCGATCAGGATGAAGCTGCCGGTTCGGCGGTTGCTCGAATAGGGGTCGAAGACCAACGGGGCCGAGGTCCGCAGGTGCACCCGGCCGATGTCGTTGAGCTGCATCTCGTCGCGGGGCTCGGTGCGCACCAGCGTGTGCGGGTCGACCAGGTCCTCGATCCGGTCGATCACCGCCGTGACCGTGCGGGATGTGTGCTTGAGCAGATAGCGCGAGCCGGGCTTCAGGGTGTCCTGGGCCATCCAGCAGATGTCGGCCCGGAGCTCCCTCGCCACCGAGGGCAGCTCGTCGGGATGGCAGATCAGCTCGCCGCGGGAGATGTCCAGCTCATCCTCCAGTCGAAGGGTGAAGGACATCGGCGCCTGGGCCTCCTCGATCTCGCCCTCGAAGGTGTCGATCGCCGCGATCCGCGTCCGCCCGCCGCCCGGCAGCACGGCGACCTCGTCGCCCCGTTTGAGCAGGCCGCTCGCGAGCTGGCCCGAGTAGCCGCGGTAGTCCGAGCCGTCGCCGCCCTGCGGGCGGATGACCCACTGGACTGGGAAGCGGGCCGGCTTCTCGCCCGGATGGTCATAGGCCACATCGACCTGCTCGAGATGTTCGAGCATGACGGGGCCCTCGTACCAGGGCATCGCCGCCGAGCGGGAGACGACGTTGTCCCCGTTGAGTGCCGAGATGGGGATGTAGGTGATGTCCTTGACCCCCTCCAGGAGCTCGCCGTATCCGCGGAACTCCGCCACCAGCTCCTCGTAGCGCTCGCGGGAATGGTCAACCAGGTCCATCTTGTTGACCGCCACGACCATATGGGGGATGCCCAGCAGGGCACTGATGAAGGCGTGCCGCTTGGACTGCTCGAGGACGCCCTTGCGGGCGTCCAGCAGGACCACCGAGACGTCGGCCGTCGAGGCGCCGGTGACCATGTTGCGGGTGTACTGCTGGTGACCCGGGCAGTCGGCGATGATGAAGCGGCGCTTGGCCGTCGCGAAGTAGCGGTAGGCCACGTCGATCGTGATCCCCTGCTCGCGCTCGGCCCGCAGGCCGTCCGTCAGGAGGGCCAGGTCCAGCGTCCCCTCGCCGCCGCGCCGGGCGCTGGCCTGAGCGACCTGCGCCAGCTGATCCTCGAACACCTGCTTGCTGTCGAACAGCAGGCGCCCGATCAGGGTGCTCTTGCCGTCATCGACCGAGCCGGCCGTCGTGAAGCGCAGCAGATCGAGTGTCACCGCTCACCGCCTGAGACCGAGCGCACACATCCCGGCGCGCGGAGCGCGCCCCTCAAGACGGAATTTGAGACCACTAGAAGTACCCGGCCTTCTTGCGGTCCTCCATTGCTGCCTCTGAGACGCGATCGTCCGCCCGTGTCTCGCCACGCTCGGTGATCGTCGTCGCCGCGATCTCCAGGACGACCTCCTCGAGGGTCGCGGCCTGGGAGACGACGCCCCCGGTGCAGCTCATGTCGCCGACCGTCCGGTAGCGGACAGTGTCGGTGAAGATCTCCTCGCCTTCGATCAGCTCGGTCCCCTCGCGCCAGGCGTAGAGCATCCCGTCGCGGCGGAAGACCTCGCGCTGGTGTGCGAAGTAGATCGAGGGCACCTCGAGCGCCTCGGAGTCGATGTACTCCCAGACGTCCAGCTCGGTCCAGTTGGACAGCGGGAAAACCCGCACGTGCTCGCCCTTGCGGATTCGGCCGTTGTAGAGGTTCCAAAGCTCGGGGCGCTGCTCCTTGGGGTCCCACTGGCCGAAGTCGTCCCGGAAGGACATGATCCGCTCCTTCGCCCGGGCCCGCTCCTCGTCGCGGCGGGCCCCGCCGAAGGCGGCATCGAAGTCATGCTCGGCGATCGCGTCGAGCAAGGTGACAGTCTGGAGTTTGTTGCGAGAGGCCCGGGGACCGGTCTCCTCGACGACCCGACCCTTGTCGATCGACTCCTGGACGCTCGCCACGATCAGCTTCTCGCCCAGTTCACGGACCCGCCGGTCGCGATACTCGATCACCTCGGGGAAGTTGTGGCCCGTGTCCACATGCATCAGGGGGAACGGGAAGGGAGCCGGCCGGAAGGCCTTCTCGGCCAGGCGCAGCAGGACGATCGAGTCCTTGCCGCCGCTGAACAGGAGCACCGGCCGCTCGAATTCGGCCGCCACCTCGCGCATCACGTGGATCGCCTCGGACTCCAGTGCCCGCAGGTGACTCAGCTGAGGTCGGGTGGCGATGCTCATCTTCAGGGCTCGACGATCTCGACGTGGATGCCGCACTCGGTCTTGTCGGTCCCCGCCCAACGTCCCTCGCGGCCGCTTCCAGGCTGCGTGCAGGGGGCGCAGCCGATCGACTCATAGCCCTGGTCGTGCAGCCGGTTGTAGGGAAGCTCGCGCTCGTGGATCCTCTTCCAGAGGTCCTTGTCGGTCCAGTGGGCCAGGGGGTTGTACTTCCACAGATCCCGTTTATCGTCGCGCTCGATCAGCTCGGTCGCCGCCCGGGTCGGGCCCTGCTCGCGGCGGATTCCGGTGATCCAGCCCTCGGCGCCGTCAAGAGCCCTTTCGAGCGCGTCCACCTTGGCGACCGAGCAGCAGTGCTCCGGCCCGCTCCAGGGCGCCCCGGTGCTGCTGGCGTCGAACACCTCGATCTGCACGCCATAGCGCTCCTCGAACTCGCGCCAGGTCTGCATGGTCTCCTCGAACAGGACGCCCGTGTCGATCGTGGCGATCTTCACGGTCCTCCCCGTTCCCTGGTCGAGCCGCAGCAGCTCGTCCAGCAGAACCGACTCCTCCTTCTGGAAGGAGCAGAGCAGCACTGCCCCGGCGCCGTGCCTGGCCGCCTCGCGCAGAGTGTGCGTCAGGCTCAGGGCCGGGTCGATGTGGGTTGCCGTCTCGGCTATGTGGCTGTCAAGTGGGTGCATTTCGTCTTTCCCGGCCTCGTCGCTTTGGCCTCGGTCGCTCATCTCAGCTCGTCTATACCGCGCACTCGCCCTCACCGCGAATCACTTCAAACGGCACATTGCGGTTCCAGTCGATGAACTCGTTCATGGTCTCCAGTCCGAAGTCGACCGGCATCGAGAGGTCCTTTACGAGTGCCTCCAGCTCACCGGTCCCGACCCGCTCGACGAAGGCGTTCCACTCCTCCCCCTCCTGGCGGGTCGACTCATAGTGGCCGATCCAGCGCTCGATCGCGTCAGGTATCCGCTTCGAGGGCAGGCGCAGCTTCAGCCTGGTCCCGAATTTCACCTGGCCGCCTTCGAAGACGCCGCCGACGTGAGGGATGTAGGCGGGGATCGTGTGATCGCCGACCTTGATCGACGCGCCGGTGAAGCCGATGCTGCCCACGTGATGCTGGCCGCAGCCGTTGGGGCAGCCGCTGATCTTGATGTTCAGGTTGCGCGTCAGGGGGTCTGAGATCTCGAGTGATTCGATCCGCTCCTGGACCGCCGCGTTGAGGCCCATGGAGCTCGTGATCCCGAGCTTGCAGGAGTCGGTCCCGGGGCACGAGACGACATCGCTGATCTCGCGCGAGCCCGGCTCCCCCAGGCCCAGTGCCGAGAGGGCCCGCCAGAGGTCATAGACGGTCTCCTCGCGGACCCACCGCAGGACGAGGTTCTGCTGCACGGTCGTACGCGCGTAGCCGCCCGAGAAGTCGCGCATCACGGCGGCCAATCCGCGGAACTGCTCGGGGGTCAGGTCGCCACGGGTGATTTTGACCTCGACCGTGACGAAGCCCTCCTGCCTCTGGGCAGCCACGTTGCTGGAGCGGAAGCGCTCGTACTCCGACAGGTCGCCGTTGGGCGAGCCGAAGCTCTCCGGCGGGGCCGGGGCGGACTCGCGCTCGTCGTCCAGGAACAGCCGGCTGGCAACCGTGAAGTCGCGTTCGGCGACCCAGTCGCCCTTCAGCTCCTCCTCGACCTGGTTGCGCAGCTCGTCGATCCCGTACTTGTCCACGAACACCTTGATCCTCGCCCGGGCGCGGTTGACCCTGAGCCATTCCTGGCGGTCGAAGATCCGGAAGACCGCCTCGGAGATCTTCAGGTAGTCGCCGTTGTCCAGCTCGACGAAGTCGTAGAGAGCCGGGGCGACCCGGGGCATGATCGATGTGCCTCCGCCGACCAGCATCTCGACTCCCCTGACCTCGCCGCGTCCCTCGATCTGGCGCGTCCGGGCACGGAAGGCGATGTCGTGGATGCCGCTGATCGCCCGGTCGGCCGGGCCGCCGTCGAAGGCCGTCTTGATCTTGCGGGGCATGGCCTGGGTCGTGGGGTGGCGCACGAAGTAGCGGACGTAGGCGCCGGCATAGGGGGTCAGGTCGAACAGCTCGTCCTTCGCCACGCCCGCCCAGGGGTCGCCCGTCACGTTGCGGACGGTGTTCCCGCAGCCCTCGCGGCTGGAGAGGCCTGATTCGCCGAGCTCGCGGATCGCCTTCTCGATGTCCGGCAGGGGGATGTGGTGCATCTGGATGTTCTGACGGGTCGTCACGTGGCCCTTGTTGAGGGGCACGTACTTTTCGACGACGTCGGCAAAGGACTCCATCTGCGAGGGGGTGATGCCGCCGAAGGGGAGCTTCACCCTGATCATCTGGACGTCCGGCTGGCGCTGCCCGTAGACGCCCTGCTTCAGGCGGAACTTGATGAACTCGTCTTCCTGGGTTTCACCCGCGAGGAATTTCGTGGCCTCGGTCTTGAAGTCGTCGTACTCCCGCTGGAGGATCGGGATCACATGTCCCGGGACGTTCTGGAGCACCTCGGGATCCGAGAGCGTTCCGCGTGCGGCGGGGACAGACACAGGCTCCATCAAATGACCTCCACGAAGGGCAACGGACCCGCCGCGCCGATGCTTGCACGGCGGCCCAACCGATATTGAGGCTAAAGCCTAGCGCCTTTTAGGTATTTATCCAGGGGTCCGGCATGTCGGCCGGATGCTCCATTGCGACCCCTTCCAGCAGGGCCGCCCGGCGCCAGCCGTCCAGCGGCGGCGGCCCGGCGATCAGAGCCGGCGCGGTGGCCCGCATGAACTGCTCGAGCGCCGCCACGACCGCGGCGGCCTCCTCGGGCGAGGCGGAGGGGGCGATCAGCTTCAGCTCGGGGCGTCGGTTGGGCACGGATTCATTCTGACGTAGCGAGGCCGGGGCCGTCTGCGCGAGAGCTGCCGGCGCGCGGGGGTGAGGATCGGCCGGCTCAGGAGCCGGTCATCTGCCATTCCCAGGCGACGGTTTCGCCGGGGGTCGGTTCTTCGCTGGCGGTCTCGATGAAGGTGCGGCCGTCGGCGGAGATCTTGGTGTTTTCCGTGAACGAGATTTTCGGGATCCCCAAGAGCCCCCCTTCGACGGTCACGTGGCCGCTCTGCAGCGCCGCGGGCAGGAGCACGACTTCGCGTGGCCCGCCTTCCCCTTCGTTTTTACAGCCCATGTAGTTGACTTCCATCGTCGACGGCTGTTCGAACTCGGCGACGAAGCGATATTCGAAAATTTCCCCTTTCGGGACGATCGCCCAGACTCCGAGCTGCGAGAGCGGGAGCGTCTGCGTTCCCGTCTGCGTGCATTGGAATCCCAAGGGGACTCCCGACGCGGTCACCGTTGCTTCGCCGGCGGCCAGCAGGAAGGTTTCGGACCCCCCGGGTTCGCCCGGAAGCGCCAGCCGCTTGAACGTGGCGGTCCCCGACCATTCGAACGTTTCGCCGTGGTTGTGGATGCTGCCCGTGAAAGTGCCTGAGATCTTTTCGAGCCCTTCCGTCGGCTGCTCCCAGACGGCTTCGGCGATTCCTGCCTTTGAGGTTCCCTTGACCGTCACTTCCGCGTACACCCCGCCGGCCTTCATGACCGTATAGGTGGTTGACAGAGGGTTGGGTTCGCCGCCCGCGGGCGTGAAGGTGGCGTTCTGCTGTTTGGACACCGTCCAACCGGTGGCGGCCGGCGAGCCGCCGGGCTTGGCGTTCAGACGGGCCTGGAAGCTCCCTGTCTGGCCCTTCTTCAGCGTGATCGAACGGGCGGCCGGTTCGAAATGCAGCGACGCGCAGTTGTTCGGCGTGCGCCAGTTCTTTTCGGCGCCACGCAGCCGCTTGGTCGTCTTGTCGACCTCGGCGCTGAACTCCTTGTCGGCCTCCTGCTGTGATTCCTTCGCCAGTTTGATCTCGGCAGCGATCACTGTCGCCGGGTCCGTACCGGCGGCGGAGGCGCGGACGTCGACGATTGCCGGCGGAGGCTTCGAGCCCGGCGAGCGCATGTCGATACGCGCTTCGCCGATGTAGCTGATCGCGATCGAGACCGGTCCGAACGGTTCTTTGGTTCCGCCTCCGAAGTTCGCGTCGAGTTCGTAGATGTGCTTTATGTCGTAGTGGTCGAGCTTGCCGTCATCGCCCGTCTCGGCTTCGATCGTCGTGCGGCCGGTGAACTTGAAGGTGCGCGAGAACACCACCTTCGGCCCTTCGCGGACCTTCGCGCCGAATTCGAACTCGAGGTGATCTTCGCCCTTGACCTTGCCTTCGGCGGTCGGACACCCGTCGAGCTGCAGGTCGTCTTCGCCGCAGCTGCGGATCGTGAGCTCCACCGTCGTGCCCTTCGACTTGTCGTCAAGCCCCAGTTTGATCGTCCCGCTGGCGATGTCGAGGCTGGCGCTCAGGTTCCCGCTTTTGTAGTTCGAGCCTTTGACGGCTTTGTCGTACTCGT
>CAZFGJ010000067.1:0-14868 GCA_964518445.1 uncultured Solirubrobacteraceae bacterium | reverse complement strand
CTTCCACTCGAGGCGCTTCTCTGCGTAGTCCGGCGTCCAGACATAGAACGGCGAGAGCGCGTCCACACAGCGGGGGTCGACGATCGTGAAGTGATCGGTGACTTCCGCCCAGGCGCGAATCCTGACGCGGTCGGGCTGCTGCAGGGGAGCGCCCGAGACGAAGTTGTGCAGCGGCGGCTCGCCATCGCTCCAGACACCCTCCTCGAGCGCGCGGCGCAGCTCGGGCTGGTGGGACTCGCGGACGAGGTCACCGGTCTGGTGATCGAACGTGGGGTAGAGGAAGAACCGTTCGTGAGCCAGACGGAACGGCTTCCCGGCCTGCGGCAGGACGCCCTTGCGAAGTGTCAGGAGCTGCTCGCCTTCCGCTAGGGCGCGGACGGTGACAGCCCATTCTTTGAAAGCAATTGGCATAACGAAAACAGTGCTGGATGAGAGGGAACAGCCTGGTGAGACCGGCTCGTCGCAGATTGCGGCGCGACCGACACCGTTAAAGATACGAAACCTGAGCGAAAATCCCAAATCGCCTGCAAATCGCGGCCTTTTTCGCCCGTTGATTTACCGAAAGTGCGAAATCGACTGGCCAGTCGGCCAGTTATGGAGCGCCGATCAGAGCTTTCGGCCGGCGAGGCCCTCGGCTGCCTCGATCAGCGAGGCGTAATCGGCATCCGCATGGCCCCTGCCGATCGCCGCCGTGAGCAGGTCACGGGCATGGGCCGCGGCGGGAAACGGGACCCCCGCCTCCTGGGCCTCCTCGAGGCAGAGCCGCACATCCTTGAGCATGTGGGCCGTCTTGAAGAGGGTCGTGAAGTCGTGGTCTCTCATCGCCTGCGACTTCAGGGTCATCTGGACCGACCCGCCGGAGCCGCCGCCGACGACCGCGACGAGCGCGTCCAGATCGATTCCCGTGGCGGCACCGAGCACCAGCGCCTCGGCCACCGTCGCGGCATTCGCTGCCCCGATGGCGTTGTTGATCAGCTTGACCATCTCGCCCTGGCCGAGCTCGCCGACGTGGACGATCAGGCTCCCCAGGTTCTCGAGCACCGGCCGGGCACGGAGGTAGTCGCTCTCCCCGCCGCCGACCATGATCGTCAGCGAACCGTCCTCGGCCCGCGGCGCGGAGCCCGTGACCGGCGCATCGAGCATGGCGGCCCCACGCTCCCGCAGGGCAGCCCCGATCCGCCGCGTGTCGTGCGGGGCGATCGTGGACATGTCAACGCAGAGCAGCCCCGGGCGGGCGGCCTCGATGGCTCCGCCGAAGCCGAGCAGGAGCTCTGAGACCTGCTCGCCGTCGACGACCATGCTGATCACGATGTCGCTCTCCGCGGCGATCTCGGCCGGGGTGGCGAGCGCCCGGGCGTCGTGCTGGGCCGCCCAGTCCTCGGCCTTGCCCGGCGTGTGCGTCCAGACCGCCAGCGGATACCCGGCCGCCGCCAGCCGGGCGGCCATCCGGGAACCCATGATTCCCAGACCCATGAAGCCGATCCGCTCGGCCGGTTGTGCGTCAGGCATCTCCGAATCCTCCCCCACCGGGCGTTTCTATGCGAAGCCGGTCACCCGGGTGGAGCGTGCCGGTCGACTTGGCGGGGATCGGCCTGCCGTTGAGCAGATCCGAGCCGGGCAGCCCCGGCCCGCCGCCCTCGGCCCCATGGGGCGCGTGGCGGCGGCGCTCGGCGATCAGCGAGTAGGTCATCTCCCTGAGTGCCTCCAGCTCCCTGACGACCCCGTCGCCGCCGCGCCGGCGCCCGGCGCCGCCCGAGCCCCGGCGAAGGGAGTACTCCCGCACCCGCAGCGGGAATTCCCGCTCGAGAGCCTCGATCGGCGTGTTGAGGGTGTTGCTCATCGCCACGTGAACGCCGCTGGGCCCATCGCTCTCCCGGCAGGCTCCCTGGCCGCCGCCGAGCGTCTCGTAGTAGGAGAAGGCGCCGTCTCCCAGGGTCAGGTTGTTCATCGTGCCCTGGCCCTGTGCCATGCCGAACGCCCCCAGGATCAGGTCGGCCACGCGCGAGGACGTCTCGACGTTTCCCGCCGCGACGGCCGCGCCCGGCCGGGCGTTCAGCAGGCTGCCCTGCGGGGCGATCACCTCGAGCGGCCGCCCTGCTCCGGCCGTGGCCGGTATGTCGGGGTCGGTCAGGACCCGCAGAGCGAAGAGGCATGCCGAGTCGGTCACCGCCAGGGGGCAGTTGAGGTTGCCTGCATGCTCCTCGGCGCTCCCCGTGAAATCGAGGATCAGGCGCTCGCCCAGCACCTCGGCCCGGAGCCGCAGGACGAGATCGCCCTCGGGCGCCTCGAGGAAGTCCTCGCCCGTCCTCGTGCCGTCGGGAAGCTCGGCCAGGCAGGCACGGGTCCGCCGCTCGCTGTAGTCGAGGACCGCGTCGGTGCCCTCCCGCAGCCGCTCGGGTCCCATCCGGTCGAGGAGCTCGCCCAGCCGCAGCGCCCCGGTGCGGTTTGCCGCCAGCTGCGCCCTCAGGTCTGCCCGGCGCTCGGAGGGCTGGCGCATCCGCGAAACCAGATCCTCGAGCGTCGGCTCATCCAGCGGACGGGGTGATATGACCACGCCCTCCTCCTCCAGGGTGCTGCTGTCGGCGGGCATCGAGCCCGGGGTGGGTGCGCCCACGTCGGCATGGTGGGCCCTGCTGGCCGCGAAGCCGGCGAGTCTGCCCGTCGTGGTGAAGACCGGCGTGATGACTGTGATGTCCGGCAGGTGCGTCCCGCCGGCGAAGGGGTCGTTGAGGATCCAGGAGAGCCCCGGCTCATGGCTCTCCCCGAGGACAGCCCCGACGGCCGCTCCCATCGCGCCGAGGTGGACCGGGATGTGGGCGGCCTGCATGATCATCTGCCCGTCCGCGTCGAAGAGGCCGGTGGAGGCATCGCGGCGCTCCTTGATGTTCGAGGAATGGGCCGAGCGAATCAGCACCACCCCCATCTCCTCACAGGCCGCCCGCAGAGCGCCGTTCAGAACCTGCAGCTCGACCGGGTCGAGCATCTCAGCTCCCCTCCGCGTTGGACATGCGGATCGTTCCGTGCTCGTCGATCGCGCAGGACCACCCCGGGGGGACCACCAGGGTCGCCTCCTCGAGGGCACAGATGGCCGGGCCCTCGAAGCCGGCGCCCGGGGGAGGCTCGCCTCGGAACAGTCTCGCCTCCATCGAGCGGCCGTCGAACACGACCATCTTCGCCTGCCCCTCCTCTCCGGTGCCGGGCGCGCCGCCGGGGCTCAGCCGCGGTGGCGAACCCCAGACGGAGACGCGCAGGTTGACCAGCTCGACCTCATCCTCCAGGTCGCGGTATCCGTAGCGGGCCTCATGGGCATCGGCGAAGGCGATGCGCAGCGCCGCCGGCCCGAGGCCCGGCTCCGCCGATGACGGACGCCGCTCTTCCTCGACCGGAAGCTCGAATGACTGGCCGCGGTAGCGGAGCTCGTGGCGCATACGCACCCGAGCCGGCGGCTCTCCCAGCTCGGCAAGTGCCTGTCCGAGCAGCTCGGAGCGCGCCTCCTCCAGCCGGCCCTCAGAGCCCTCGCCGAGCTCGATCATCAGCGTCCTTGCGACATCCCGCCGCGGCGGAGCGGCGGCAAGCCCGACGGCCGAGAGCACGCCCGATGCGCGGGGACAGAGAATTCTCGAGATCCCCAGCCCCTCGGCGAGTGCGGCCGCATGGAGCGGGCCGGCTCCGCCGAAGGGCATCAGGGCGAATGAGCGGGGATCGATGCCTCGCTCGACCGTGATCAGCCTCAGTGCGCTGAGCATCTCCGCCTCGGCCACCTCGATGATGCCCTCGGCGCAGGCCTGCACGGACAGGCCCAGCTCCCCGGCGAGCCCGGCGATTGCACGCTCGGCAGCCGCCTCGTCCAGGCGCAGGCCGCCGGCAAGGGGAATATCCGCCGCCAGGCGCCCCAAGAGGAGATTCGCATCGGTCACCGTCGGATCGGTCCCGCCCCGGCCATAGGAGGCAGGACCGGGATCGGCGCCGGCCGACTGCGGCCCGACCCGCAGCGCCCCACCCGAGTCGCGCCAGGCGATCGAGCCCCCGCCGGCGCCGACCGTGTGGATCTCCAGCGCCGGAAGCGCCACGGGGCGCCCCGCGATCACCCGTTCGGCCGTCTCGGGGACGCGTCCCGAATCGATCAGGCAGACATCGCAGGAGGTACCTCCCATGTCGAAACAGGCCACGTCCCGCTCCCCGGCCCGCTCGGCGGCAAGCAGGGCGCCCGCCACTCCGCCGGCGGGACCGGACAGGACCGTCAGGGCGGCATGGGCCCCTGCCCGCCGGGGATCGGTCAGCCCGCCCGAGGACTGCATGATCTGGGGCTCGCTCAGGCCCATCCTCAGCGCCTCGGCGCACAGAGCCTCGAGGTATGAGGCCAGCGGCGGGGAGAGGGCCGCGTCCAGGACCGTCGTCGCCGTCCGCTCGTACTCGCGAAACGTTCCGACCAGCTCGCTCGAGAGGGACAGCGATCGTCCCGGCAGCAGCTCGGACAGGAGGTTCGCCAGCTTCACCTCGTGCGCATCGTCGGCATAGGAGTGCAGCAGCGAGATGGCCACCGCCTCGGGGTCGCTGTCCCGCAGGTGCTCGCAGAGGACCCGAGCCGGCCCGTCCTCCAGCGGCTCGAGCACCTCCTCGGGTGCCATTCGCTCGGCCGCCCCGAAGCGGAGCTCAGAGGCCACCAGCGGAGCCGGGGCCGCCTCACAGAGGCGGTAGAGGTGGGGGCGGTCCTGGCGGGCGAGCTCCAGGACGTCGGTGAAACCGGCCGTGGCGATCAGGGCCGTCCGTGCCGTGCGGCCCTCCAGCAGCGCATTGGTGGCCACCGTCATCCCATGGGCGAAGCGCTGGACCTCCCGCGCCGCGGCGCCCGCCCGTTCGAGGACCAGCTCCACGGCCCGCATCACCCCGTCGGACTCCGAGGCGGGTGTCGAGGCGACCTTGGCCGTGTGCAGTGCACCCCGGGCGTCGATCAGGACCGCATCCGTGAAGGTCCCCCCGACGTCAACCCCCAGCAGCATGCGCCCAGCCTATGCAAGACGGCCGGGCGCGGCGAGGCGCCTCGAATCAGGCTGCCGCGAGCTCGCGATCCTCCGTGTCGGCGAGGTGCTGGTGCGACGGGCAGTAGCCGTTGCGGGCCAGGGGAGTCCGCTGACATGCGGAGCCTTTGCGTGTCGTTGCCCTGCACCGGGGCTGTGCGCCGCTCACCGCGGCGTAGCCCTCGTTGGGGTGTTCGGCCAGGTACTGCTGGGCGTACCCCAGGTAACGCGTGATGACCATGTGGACTCTGCCCTGAGCCGCCATCGGGAAGTAGCCCCGAATGTCGCAGAACAGCGTCCTCTCGGGGCGCGCGAAGTAGTGCCTGTCGACCGCAAGACGGGTGATTACCGCCTCGCAGGCCTGCAGCACGGCCGCATGGTTGTTCTTCTCCGAAGTGCCCTGAGCCGGCTCCAGGATCTGGTCCGAGAGCTCTCTGTATATGGCCCGACTGAACTGATACATGGTGTTACTCCTGTCCCTCTCTCGATCGAACCTTGGTTGGGAGCACACCCACCTTCTCCTCACAGACTCCAACCGCCCGACAGTCCTTTCAGGGATGCAAACACTCGTATTCCCAAAAAAGATCGAGATAAAGACCGAAACGCCAAACTCTTATGTTCGAGTTCCGACAGGGGTCGCCGGGACCCCGGGAACGGCGGCTTCCGGGGGGCTATTGCCAGAACTGCCAGGCCGGCGGATCGCCGCCTGCGAGCACCGCATGACGGTGATCTAGCGCGCTGTCCCGCTCGGGGAAGTCGCTTCGACGATGTGCCCCCCGGCTCTCCTCCCGGGCCAGCCCGCAGCGGGCGATCATCCGAGCCAGGGGATGCTGGTCCTCCAGCAGCCGCCGCATTCCGGCCTCCTCGCGGAGGATCCCCGCATCTCGCCATAGGGCTTCACGGGTCGTGCGCTCAGCCGGTGGGGGGGCCGGCAGGCTTTCCAGCTCCTGCAGCTCGGCCCCCGACGGCGGCCTGGGGATGGCGGTGTCCTCGTTCAGCGCATGGGTGACAGCCCGCCGGGCGAACACGAAGCACTCGCTGAGCGAGTTGGAGGCCAGCCGGTTCGCTCCGTGGAGTCCCGTGCAGGAGGACTCGCCCACCGCATAGAGGCCCGGGAGGGTCGAGCGCGCGTGCAGGTCGGCGACGATCCCGCCCATCATGTAGTGGGCCGCCGGGGCAACCGGGATCAGCTGGCTGGCAGGGTCGAGGCCGGCCTCGCGCAGCGCCGTGACGACGTTGGGAAAGCGCGCCGCGTCGATCGATCGCATGTCCAGTCCCACCGAGCTCGCTCCAGTCGCGTCCAGCAGCTCCTGGATCGCTCTTGAGACCTCGTCCCGCGGCGCCAGCTCCTCGACGAAGCGTTCCCCGGCGGCATCGTGCAACGTGGCTCCCTCGCCACGGATCGCCTCGGTGATCAGGAACCCCTCCCGGCCGGTGACGCCGATCACCGCCGTGGGATGGAACTGCATCAGCTCGAGATCGGCCAGGGCCGCGCCCGCGGCGGCCGCCAGCAGCAGGCCGATCCCCTGTGACCCCGGCGGGTTGGTGGTTCGCGACCAGAGCGCCGCCGCGCCACCCGTCGCGAGGATCACCGCCCGGCTCGCCACGACCGGCCCGCCGTCGCAGATCAGCCCCCGACAGCGCCCCTCCTGCTGCCACAGGGCCCTCGCCCGGGAGCCCTCGAGCACGGCAATTCGCGGCTCGGCCGCCGCCAGGGCCGAAAGCTGGCGGACGACCCTCCGCCCCGTCGCGCTCCCACCGGCATGTACGACCCGGCGAACCGAGTGCCCGCCCTCGAGTCCCAGCGCCAGCGCTCCGAAGCGGTCGCCGTCGAAGCGGACGCCCAGGCTCTGAAGGTCCCGGACACATTCCGGCGCCTCGGCAACCAGGACCTCAGCGGCCGAGCGGCGCACCAGCTCGCGCCCTGCGGCCTCGGTGTCCTTCAGATGGAGCTCGAAGCTGTCGTCCGCCGCGAGAGCAGCAGCGAGGCCACCCTGAGCCCAGTAGCTGGCCGTCTGGGCCAGAGGGGTGGCTGAGATGAGCACCACATCGGCGCCCTGACGGGCCGCGCACAGTGCCGCATAGAGGCCGGCTGCGCCGGCGCCCACAACGGCCACATCGGCTTCGTGCGCGCTCGCCGAGGGGAGGACGGGCATCGCCCGAACCGTATCTCCCGAAGACCCCCGGGGGCGGCCTCACCCCCGACCGGCGCCGTTACTTGCCCTGCTGAGCCTTCGCCGGGAGTTTCAGCCCCTTGAGGCCTTCCAATGCTCCGTGGGCGGCCGTGGTGTGGGTCGCGCCGTTGGTTCCCGTGTTCGTTTTCGGCGCGGTGGTGGTGGTCGAGGAGGTGTTGCCCGTTGTCGTGGGCGACGTCGGAGCGGTCGTGGTGACCGTTGCTCCAGGCTGAGTCACCGTCGTAGTTCCCGGTGCGGCGGGGGTCGTCGTCCCGGGTGCGGCTGGGGCCGTCGTCCCCGCCACCGGCTGGGAGCTTGTCACTGTCGTCGTCTTGGGTGCCGGCGCGGGGCCCGAGTCACCAGCCAGGCTGACCAGCGCCGCCGCCAGGACCCCAAGGGCCAGCGCGCAGATGACCGCCACCGTGATCAGGGGGGTTTTCCAGTTGGGGGAAGCCGCAAGTCGCGTGCGGGCCGCCGCGCCGCACTTCAGACACCACTCCTGATCGGGGTCCAGGGGGGCGCCGCAGAGCGGGCAGGGCTCGGAGGCCGGAGCGGGCGCCATTGCACCCGGGCCCGCCGGGCTGACCGGTGGAGGGGCCGTGCTCACGCGCTGGACGCCGGTGGGTGGAGGATCTCAGTCGGTTCCTCCACACCGGACTGCCCGGCCGGCGCCGGCCCCGTGGCCGGTCCGCCCCTGGAGGGCGGCACAGGCGAGCGTCCCGGGCCGGAGGGCGCCGGTGCGCCGGGAGGCGTCCCGGCTGGAGCAGCGGGCGCCTGAGGCGGCAGCGGAGCGGCCTGGGCAGGTGCAGGGGCAGCGGCGGGGCTCGCGGTCGCCGGGGCGGAGGCTGGAGCCGGAGCCGGAGCCGGGGCGGGCGTCGCCGTTGCGGGTGCTCCGGCGATCGGCAGATCGACGTTTCGCGAGAGCGGCAGCCCGCAGTTCGGGCAGAACCGATCTTCGCTGCCGTGGATCGCGGCACATCGCGGGCAGGCGGTGATCCCGGCCTCGCGCAGGACGGTGATGGGGCTCCGCTCCCCCAGGGCCCGCTCGATCGTCCGCAGCTCGGTGTCGATGTGGGTCAGGGTTGAAAGCTTGGCCAGGACAAGCGAGTCGTTTCGCTCACCGAAGCGGTGCAGGTTGAAGACCAGTCCCCCGAGGTCCCGGTAGGCGAGCTCACGGGCTCGGCGCAGGAACCTGGCGCGGCGGCGGATTCGCCCACGCGAGCCGAACCCCGGCTGCTCGGCGGCTGGGGTCTCGGCTGGAGGGCTGTCCTGGGGCCCCTGCGGCGCTGCGTCTGGAGGAGTCGTGCCGGGTGTCTGATCCACGCGCGTTTAACACTACCCGCAGGGTTACCGCGAGCGGCGAAGTGCCGTCTCCCATGCCGACAGGACCTCCTGGGCCATCGCCGCGGATGAGTATCGCTCGACGTGCCGGCGGCCGTCCACCCGGGGGTCTGGCGAGGCCAGATGCGGCTCCAGGGCAGCCCGCCAGGACCCGAGGTCGAACTCGGCGCAGAGCGTTCCCGCCACCCCCTCGAGGACCTTCCGGTGAATCCCCACCGGTGTCGCCAGCACCGGCACGTCGCAGGCGAGGGCCTCGAGGACGGCCAGGCCGAACCCCTCCCGCTCGGATGGCACCAGGACCGCGTTGGAGGCGTTGATGAGGAGGGGCACGCGCTCAGGCTCCACACCGCCCAGCACGAGCAGCTCGGCGCCCGTGTCCCGAGCAAGCTCGACCGCCCGGTCGTGGCGCTTCTCAGGCCGGGCCGGGTCGGCTGCGAACAGCAGGTAGCGGCCCTCGGGAGCCAGGCCCAGCTCGGCCCGCGCCGAGGGGCGATCGATCGCCCTGAAGCGCTCGATGTCGACGCCGCATGGCAGCACCACCGCCCTTTTCGCGGCCCACCGGGGGAGCCGCGCCGCAAGGGCCGCCGAGACGCACGCCAGCAGGTCGATGCGTCCCAGCGCCGCCAATGTCGCAAGTCTCGTCCGCGGATGCGCGACGTCGGTGCCATGGAGCGTCAGGGCATGAACGGCCGCCGGAACGGCCATCGCCGGCCAGGCCGTCAGCCCGAAATGGGCGTGAACCACGTCGAACGGCTCGCCTCCCGCGCCCCGGCCGTAGCGCCGGCGCAGCTCGCGGGGCGCCTCGAGCAGCGAGCGCCTGCCGGGCGGGAACTCGTGCAGCACGACCTCGACGCCCTCGAGGGCATCGAGCGCCCCGACCTGATCGCGGACGAAGCGGCCACGCTCGGGATGGTCCCTGTCGGGCAGCATGTTGGAGACGAGGAGCGCGCGCACGACCCCGGACCGTAGCGCTCTGGAATGATGGCCCGCATGGCTACCGACACGAGCAGGCCCCGCAGCTACGACCGCGCCCCCGGCGATCTTCGCCCGTGCGAGATCGAGCCTGGCTTCATGCGCACCGCGACCGGTTCCGCCCTGATCTCCATGGGGGAGACCCGGGTGATCTGCACGGCCTCGGCCCAGGAAAGCGTTCCGCGCTGGATGGCCGGTCAGGGAAAGGGGTGGGTGACGGCCGAGTACGGGATGCTGCCCGCCTCGACCGGGGATCGCAAGCAGCGCGATGCCACCCGCGGGCGCCAGGACGGCCGGACGATTGAGATCCAGCGTCTGATCGGCCGCTCGCTGCGCGTGATCGTCGACTTCGAGGCGCTGGGCGAGCGCACCATCTATCTGGACTGCGACGTTCTTCAGGCCGACGGGGGGACGCGCTGCGCGTCGATCACCGGCGCCTATGTCGCGCTGGCCCTGGCCTGCGAGCGCCTGAAAGCGGCCGGGCGCCTGGAGCGCAGCCCGCTGACGGGCTCCGTGGCGGCCATCTCCTGCGGTGTCATCGGCGGCATCCCCCTGCTCGACCTCGACTACAGCGAGGACTCCAAAGCCGAGGTCGACGCGAACGTGGTGATGAGCGGCGACGGAGGACTGATCGAGCTGCAGACGACCGGCGAGCGGACGCCGCTGTCCAGGGCGCACCTGGACGACCTCCTGGCCCTCGCATCGGACGGGATCGATCAGCTCAGGATCGTCCAGCAGCAGGCGATCGAGGCCGGCGCGGCCGCCGGCTGAGACCAGTGCAGCTGCTGCTGGCGACCCACAACGAGCACAAGCGGCGCGAGTTCCAGCGGATCCTCGCCCACCAGGCGCCCGGTGCGATCGAGCTGCAGATGCTCCCCGGCGATTTCGTCCTGCCGCCCGAGGACGGGGAGACCTTCGCCGAGAACGCCCTGGGGAAGGCCCGGGCGGCGGCGCGGGGATCCGGCCGGGCGGCGATCGCCGATGACTCGGGCATCGCCGCGGCCGCTCTCGGCGGCGCGCCGGGCGTGCGCTCGGCCCGCTACGCCGGTGAGGAGGCGAGCGATGAGGAGAATCTGGCGCTGCTGCTGCGGGAGGCGCCTGCCGGCAGCGGATTGGAGTACGTCTGCGTGATCGCCTATGTCGACCCCTCGAGCGGCGCCGAGCAGCTGTTCGAGGGCCGTTGCGCGGGGCGCCTGGCAGCCGAGCCGCGTGGAGCGGGAGGGTTCGGCTACGACCCCGCGTTCCTGCCCGACGAGGGCCCCGGCGGCATGACCATGGCCGAGCTCTCAGACGAGCAGAAGGATGAGATAAGCCATCGCGGCCGCGCCGCGGCGGAGCTCGTCGCCTGGCTTGGAGGCACAGGGCTGCTCTGAGACCAGCCTCAGCGCAGGTTGATGGCGGCTGAGATGGCGACCGCGACGCCCAGTGCGGCATACCCCTGGTAGCCCGACAGGAGCAGCAGGAGCGCCGTCACGAGCGAAGCCAGGACGGTCGCAATCCAGGCCGCGCGTTCGAATGCCATCGGTGCATTCTTGCGCAGCCGCCCGTCCGCCCGCAGTGTTAGCGTCGAAACGACCGTTTTACGAATGAGGAGGGCGAAGGTGACGAAGTCCGAGCTGGTCGATCAGGTCGCTGACCGCGCCCAGCTGACCAAGCAGGACGCCTCAAGCGCTGTCGACGCGGTGCTGGCCACCGTCGAGGACGCGCTGCGGCGGGGCAGCGAGGTGGCCGTTTCAGGGTTCGGCAAGTTCCACGTGAGCGAGCGCGGAGCCCGGCGGGGCGTCAACCCCCGCACAGGTGAGCCGATCGAGATCGCCGCATCCCGTGTGCCCCGGTTCACGGCCGGAAGCAAACTCAAGAGCGCTGTGAGGGGTCGCTGACCCCGGAGCCGAGCTTCGGCGACACGCTTGCCGCGCGGGTCTCCGAACGCGGCTCGCAGCTCGTTCTCGGACTCGACCCCGATCCAGGGGACCTATGGCCCGGTGCCGCTGAGGCAGCGCCTTCGGAGGACCTCGGCGGCACGGCCGCCGCCAGGGCCTCGTCGGCCGTGCTGGCTCATTGCCGCGCGCTGATCGAGGCGACGGCCGACTCATGCGTCGCGATCAAGCCGCAGCTTGCCCGGTTCGAGGCGCTGGGGGTGCATGGAAACGCCGTCCTGCGAGAGGTCTGCGCCCATGCCCGCGAGCGGGGCCTGCTGGTCATCGCCGATGGCAAGCGGGGCGACATCGACGTGACGGCCACGGCCTACGCAGGCTCGCTCCTGGGTGGCATCGCGAGCCCCTTCGGGCACCTCGAGGGGCTCGGTGCAGACCTGATCACTGTCAACCCGCTGATGGGACGAGACGCGATCGAGCCGTTCGTCTCCGCTGCCCGGGCTTCCGGCGCGGGTGTGCTGGTCCTGGTTCGCACGTCCAACCCCGGTGCGGCGGACATCGAGGATCTCGAGCTCGCCGACGGCGGCACGGTCTGGGAGCGCACGGCCATGCTGGTCGAGGAGCTGGGTCGTCCGGCTGTCGGCGCGTCGGGCATCAGCGATGTAGGGGCTGTCGTCGGGGCCACCGTCCCGGGGCACCTGCGGCGGGCACGGGAGCTGATGGGCCAGGCCGTCTTCCTGCTTCCCGGCATCGGCGCTCAGGGGGGACGGGTCGAGGATCTCCTGCCGGCCTTCGCGCCTGGCCGGGCCGGGGGTCTGATCTCGGCGTCGCGGAGCATCGCGGGCGCCCACAAGAAGAGCGGCGGCGAGCCGGCCGCGGCCGCAGCGGCCGAGGCACGGCGCCTGCGCGACGCAGCCTGGGCGCTCTCGGGCGGGCGCTGAGACGAAGCTCACCGGGGGCGCACCGGCACCCTGCCTGCGCCCGCCGGTGGTTCGCTAGCCTGTGAGGCGTGCAACCCAGGGCATCGTTGGCCGTAGGGGAGCGCCCGGCCAGGGCCGGCGCGTCAGCATGATCATCACGGTCACACTCAACGCCGCGATCGACAAGTCGCTCACGGTTCCCAGCTTCCGGCTAGGCAGACGCCACCGGACGGTTGAACAACGCACCATGGCCGGAGGAAAGGGCGTCAACATCGCGCGCACGCTCAAGGGCCTCGGGCAGCCGGTCATCGCGACGGGCTTCGCCGGTGGCGCGACCGGAACCCACATCGTCGAGCAGCTGACCGAAGAGTCGATCCTCAACGACTTCGTCCGCATCAGGGACGAGTCGCGGACCAACACATCGGTGCTGGATCCCACGACGGGAGAACAGACCGAGATCAACGAACGCGGTCCCTCGGTCACCCCCCATGAGGTCGAGCTGTTCCGCGACAAGCTCGTCTACCTCGCCAGGGGCGCCGCGATCGTCGTCTTCGCCGGCTCGCTGCCTCGCGGTGTAGAGCCCGATCTGTACGGGTCCCTGATCAAGGACCTGGAGCGCTCACAGGTGACGACAGTCGTGGACGCCGACGGCGAGCCCCTCCGTCACGCGGTACGCGCCGAACCCGACCTGGTCTCGCCCAACGTCGTCGAGGCGGAGGAGCTGGTCGGACACGAGTTCGCCGGCGAGGACGAGCGCTCGATGGCGATGGCCGAGATGGTCGCCCTGGGTGCCCGCGAAGCGATCATGACGCTGCCCGACGGCTGTCTGGCCCAGCTTCTCGTGGATGGGCAGAGCCGCCTCAAACGCGCCCGCATCGAGCCTCGCGAGCCGACCGCGAAAAGAGGCTCTGGCGATGCTCTGCTGGCGGGCTATCTGGCGGCCCGCTACGAAGGCCGCCCGCCCGACCAGTGCGTCCGCTTCGGCGTCGCCTGCGGCGCGGAGTCAACCGGTCGCGTAGGAGCAGGGCTGATCGATGCGCGAGAGGCTCGCAGGCTGATGGGCAACGTCGAGCTTGCCGCCATCGAGCAGCCCGCCGAGGTCAGCTGAGCAGGGTCACTCAGCCGCCGGCGACATCGCGGCGGAGGAAGACCAGGTAGGCCGCGAAGAGCGCCGGGACGGCGTAGAGGGCGCAGAGCCACAGCGAGTGCAGGATCGGCGCCCAGTCGGTCGGTGTGCGCAGGAGTCCCTGCCAGGCGAAGTACTGGGTCGTCAGCAGGTAGGGGCGGATGCCCTCGAGGCCGGGGATCTGAGAGACGATCGCCAGCACCAGCGTGAAACCGAGCGTCCCGACGATCGACGCGGCGCTGTTGCGTGTGACCGTCGAGAGCAGGATGCCCACGCAGACGATCGTCAGCAGAGGGATCAGGAAGCACCCGTAGGCCGCGAAGATCAGCAGCAGCGCTTCAGATGCCGGCACGAAGGTGCCCGAGAAGGTTCTGACCCCATGGAACCCCCAGGCGGCGACCCCGCCGGCCGTCCCGACCAGCGCCGCGAGAAAGACCGCTGCGGCGCCGTAGCTCATGGCAGCCAGGGCCTTCGCGATGATCACCTGCCCGCGGTCCACCGAGCGGGTGAGGATCGTCTTGAGCGTCCCGTTGTTGTCCTCCGCCGCGACGATGTCGCCGGCCACCAGGGCAGCCACAAGGGGCAGGAAGAAGGGCGCCAGGAAGGTCAGCATCAGCACCGGTGTGGCGAGCCCCGATTGGAAGATCTCCGAGGCGAAGATGGTGTCGCCCCCGTGGGGCGGCTGGCCGCGGATCAGCTGAACGACGATGAAGATCGTCGGCAGCAGGGCCGCCAGGCCGAAGCCCATGTAGGTGCGCTTCTGCGAGACCAGCTTCCGCAGCTCCCAGCGGTAGACGGTGCGCACCGGCGGGCGGTGGCTCCTGTGCTCGACGGGGGCCATCGCCGCGGGTGGTTGGGCCGCCGCGGCGCTCATCGGGCCTCCACCAGCTCGGGGGGCTGCTCGGCGCCCGGAGCGTCCGCGCCCTTGCCCTCGGTGAGCCTGAAGAACAGGTCCTCGAGCGTCGCCAGCTCGGGCGTCAGGGAGAGGATTCCGATCTCTGCCCGTCCGAGCGCCAGCGTGAGTTCCGCCACGTCGCGCTCCTCGGCCTGGAAGGCGATTCCGTGCTCGCCCTGCTGGGCGTGCTCGACACCCTGCTGGGCGCCTGCGAGCCGGAGCGCCGCGATGTCGTCGGTCGTGTGCATCCGGTAGCCGGCTCCACCCTGTCGGCGAAGATCGCTGAGGGCGCCCTCGTATACGACCCGGCCGTGGCTGACGATCGCCACGCGGTCACAGAGTTCCTGGACCTCCGGGAGCTGATGGCTCGAGAGCAGAACGGTGATGCCCTCTTCGGCCAGCCGGCGGATCAGCAGGCGCATGTCGCGCATGCCCGCCGGGTCGAGGCCCGTGGCGGGCTCGTCGAGCATCAGCAGACGGGGGCGGCGCAGCAGCGCAGCCGCGATCCCCAGCCGCTGGCGCATGCCGTGCGAGTAGCCCCCGACGCG
>CAZFGJ010000066.1:0-14898 GCA_964518445.1 uncultured Solirubrobacteraceae bacterium | reverse complement strand
CGGCCGCACCCTCTACATCCTCGACGAGCCCACCACGGGCCTTCACTTCGCCGACGTGCAGCGCCTCCTGGAGGTGCTGCAGCGGCTCGTCTCGGCCGGCAACAGCGTCGTCGTCATCGAGCACAACCTGGACATCATCAAGTGCGCCGACAGGCTCATCGACATGGGTCCCGAGGGCGGCGAGGAGGGTGGCATGGCGATCGCCGTGGGAACGCCCGAGGAGGTCGCGGCGGAGCCGGCTTCCCACACCGGGAGGTTCCTCTCCGAGTTGCTCACGCCGACCGTGCGGGCCAACAAGCCGCCGGCCCGTAAACGCCGGCCCAAGAAGACCGCGGCGGCAGCCTGAATCGTGGCGGGGCGGAGTCCCGGCGGGGGACGCGGCACGGCGGCCGCTCGCAGTGCGAAGCTCACGGTATGAGCGAGGCGACAGCGCAGGCGAAGCTCTGGCTGCAGAAGTGGCGCTGGTATCAGCGCAACTCACTGCCCTGGAACCGGGCGAGGATCCATTGGGAGCTGATGCGCCGCGGTGCCTTCGCCCGCTGGCCGCTGGAGGGGAACGTGCTGGAGGCCCTTCGCGAGGGTCGCCTTGAGGTGGGGGAGGGGGCCCTGTTCGAGCCGGGCGTCTGGATCACGGCGCCCGACCAGGCCAGGGTCCGGATCGGAGAGGGCGTATTCCTGAACCGCAATGTGATGGTCGCCGCCCACAGCCTGGTGGAGATCGGCGCTCATTGCATGCTTGCCAACGGCTGCTTCGTATCGGACGCCGGGCACCGGTTCGACGATCCCGAGAAGCCCATCACCTGGCAGGGCTTCGAGAGCAAGGGCCCGACCCGGATCGGAGAGAACTGCTGGCTGGGCGCCAACGTCGTCGTGACCAGCGGCGTGACCATCGGCGAGCGTTGCGTGATCGGTGCCGGGAGCGTCGTCACCAGGGACATCGAGGCCTTCTCGATCGCCGCCGGAGCGCCCGCGAAGGTGATCCGCCGCATCGAGTATCCGAACCGGTAGCGTGGCGGCCATGGACCTCTACGAGGCGATGCGATGCGCGCCGACAAGCCGTCGCTTCAAGACCGATCCTGTTCCGCGGGAGACGATCCTCCGCGTCCTTGACGCCGCCCGTTTCGCTCCCAGCGGCGGCAATCGCCAGGGCTGGAGGGTCGTCGTGATCGAGGATGCCGAGCGCCGCAGGGCCCTGCGCGACCTCTATCTCCCCACCTGGCGGGCCTACACCGAGCAGACGGGCGCCGCCCAGATGCTGACCAAGCCGGAGGACTTCGACGAGCGCCGCGTGCGGATGGTCAAACGGGCCGACGACTACGCCGAGCATCTGGACGAGGTGCCGATGCACCTTGTCATCGGGGTGCGCCTTGAGGACCTGGCCGTGACGGACGCGGGCCTGCCCCGGCAGAGCATCGTCGGCGGCGCATCGATCTACCCCTTCGTACAGAACCTTCTGTTGGGGCTGCGGGCCGAGGGGCTGGCCGCCGCCATGACGACTCTGCTGGTTCCCGCCGAGGCGGACGTCCGGCCGATGCTTCAGATCCCCGAGGAGATCGCCCTTGCCGCACATGTCGGGGTGGGCTTCCCGGCCGCGCCCTGGCCCACGAAACTGGCTCGCAAACCGGTCTCGGAGTTCGCCTTCTCCGAGCGCTGGGGCGAGCCTCTAGCCTGAGGCCCGCCCCGCGCCGTGCCCTGCGGCGCCCGAGGGGTCGGCGCCGCTCCTCAGCTCGTCGGGGGGCCCTCCTGCAGCTGGGCCCGCAGCTCCGCCAGCTCGGCCGCGTCGATCTTGTAGGTGTGCTCCGGGCCCGGGTAGCGCCGTGCCCGGACATCCTCGGCGTAGGCGGTGACGCCGTCGTTCATCTCCTGCTGGAGGTTGGCGTAGCGCTTGACGAAGCGCGGACCCAGGCCGTCGCGGATGCCCAGGAGGTCGTGGAAGACGAGCACCTGGCCGTCGGTCGAGGGGCCCGCGCCGATCCCGATCACGGGGATCTCAATCAGGCCCATCAGCTCGTCCGTGACGCCCGATGGGATCGCCTCGAACACCAGGGCAAAACAGCCGGCCTCCTGAAGGGCAAGTGCCTCAGCGGCGATTTTCGCCGCCGCTCCGGCCGTGCGGCCCTGGGCCTTCCAGCCGCCCAGGGCGGTGGAGGTCTGAGGCGTCAGGCCGACGTGGCCCATCACGGGGATCCCTGCGCCAACGATCGCCCGGGCCCGGCGGACAGATGCCTCGCCGCCGCCCTCGAGCTTGACCACGTCGCAGCCGGCCTCCTTGACCATCCGCATGGCGGTCGTGATGGCCTGCTCGTCTGAGACCTCGTAGGAGCCGAAGGGCAGATCGCCGATCAGAAGCGGGGTGGAGAGGCCACGGCGGACGGCCCGGGCGAGAACCAGCATGTCGCCCAGCTCCACCGGGGTTGTGGCGCTGTAGCCGAGAACGGTCGTGGCGGCCGAGTCCCCGACCAGGACGAGATCGACCCCGGCTGCCTCGGCGGCGCGGGCGCTGGGGTAGTCGTATGCGGTGACCATCACGATCGGGTCGCCCAGACGCTTCTTTTCCATCAGCAGCGGCAGCGTCATCGGCAGCCTGTGAGTCGGCGGGACCGGGTGGGAGGTGGACTGGGGGCTCGGGTGGCTTGACATCGGTGTTCCTCTCTGACGGTTCGGTTGACGCCCTCAGGAGAGGAGGGTCGCCACCTCGTCGTCGATCGTGACGATGCGATTGGTCCGGGTCTCGACGTGGACGACCCGCGGTTCGTAGTGCTCGAGATCGGCCTCCTCATAGGAGGCATAGGAGATGACGATGATCGTGTCGCCCCGGTGCACCAGCCTTGCGGCTGCGCCGTTGACGCAGATCTCACCCGAGCCGCGCCGGCCGGGGATCGTGTAGGTCTCGAAGCGGGCGCCGTTGTCGACGTCCACGACATGGACCTGCTCGTGCTCGAGGATGTCGGCGGCCTCGAGCAGGTCCGGGTCGATCGTGATCGACCCGACGTAGTGCAGGTCGCTGTCGGTGACCGTCGCGCGGTGGATCTTGGACTTGAGCATTACGCGTTGCACGCGGCGATCGCCTTTCCATGCGTGGGTTGAGCGGTCCCCGGGCTGGGGGCCGTAGCCAGGAGGGTGTTGTCGATCAGCCTGACGGCACCGACGCGCGCGGCGATCGCGAGCAGCGCCTCGCCGTCGAGTCGCTCGAGGGGCTCGAGGGTGCTCGGGTCGACGAGGGCGACGTAGTCGACCTGGGCGCCCGCCTCGAGGAGCGTGCGGCGGGCCTTCTCGATCAGGGCGGCGGCTGAACGCTCGCCGTCTCCGACAAGCTCGATGGCGTCCTTCAATGCCGCCGGGATCGACAGCGCCCGGTCGCGGTCCTCCGGGTCGAGCAGGGCGTTGCGGCTGGACATCGCCAGGCCGTCCGGCTCGCGAACCGTGGGCAGCGCCTCGACCTGAACGGGAAGGTTCAGGTCCTCCACAAGGCGGCGGATCACGATCACCTGCTGCGCGTCCTTCTGGCCGAAGAAGGCCACGTCGGGCTGCACCATGCCGAGCAGCTTGGCGACGACCGTCGTGACGCCACGGAAATGCTCGGGACCGCGGGCCTCTCCCTCGAGGCGCTCCGTCACACCGAGCACCTCGACCGATGTCGAGAACCCGGCGGGGTAGACCTCCTCGACGGAGGGGGCAAACAGGATGTCCGCTCCGGCATCCGCCGCCAGAGCGCTGTCGCGGGCCTCGCTCCGGGGGTAGCGCTCGAGGTCGGCGGCCTCGTTGAACTGGGCCGGGTTGACGAACAGCGAGACGACAACCACGTCGCACGCCTCACGCGCGGCCCGGATCAGCGAGAGATGGCCCTCGTGCAGCGCGCCCATCGTCGGAACCAGGCCGATTCGCAGTCCCGCACGGCGCGAGTGGGCGAGCTCGCTGCGGAGATCGGCAACCGTGCGCAGTGACTTCACGCGCAGAAGGGGGTTGGTTGGTGGGGGCTCATCGGATTCGGTCCAGTTCCATTCGGATACCGGCGCGACGTCAGATGTGAGGCGGTGTCTCTCGAAGGTCCATCCCGGGAATCGCCGGTGACGGCCTGAGGCAGATGATACTCCCGTTCTGGCCCTCCGCAAGGGGCCTTCAGCTGTGTGACGAGGCTCACACGAGCCGTCTCGTCAGCCGCCGGCGGGCGGTCCTCCGGCTTCTTCGGCCAGACGAGCCAGTTCCTCGTCGCTGATGGGGGACTCGTCCTCCGCCAGGAGTTCGCGGGCACGCTGGACATCGCGCTCCTCGACGTAGACCATTCGCCCTCCGCCACCGCCCATCTCCGGATTCCCCAGCGACAGCTGCGAGATGGCTGTGATGCCGATCGAAGCGAGGCGCGCGACGATCATCTCGGCCTGCGCCTGATTCTGAGTCCCGGCGACGATCTTCAGCATCTGATCCCCCTTACCAGGCGTCCACGTAGGGACGCTTCTTTGACTTGCGCTCCCACCAGGCGCCGCTGTGATCGTCGAGCAGCGTCGATATCCAGCGTCGTGAGTCGGCCGGGTCGATCACGTCGTCGATCTCCCCATAGGCGGCCATGTTGACGCCGCGGCCGCGCTCATAGGCGGCGGCGACCGTCTGCTCATAGACCCGCTCGCGCTCCTCGGGGTCCTCGATCGCCTCGAGCTCGCGGCGCATCCCCAGCTTCACGGCGCCCTCGAGGCCCATCGCGCCGAACTCCGAGGTCGGCCAGGCGACGGTGAACAGGGGCGCCTTGAATCCACCTCCGGCCATCGCCTGCGCTCCCAGGCCATAGCCCTTGCGCAGCACGATCGTCCCCGTCGGCACGCTGAGATTCGCCCCGGCGAGGAAGAGACGGGCGAAATGGCGGACCGTCGCGGTCTGCTCGGCGGCCGGGCCGACCATGAAGCCCGGCGTGTCGCAGAGGAACAGGACGGGGAGCTCGAAGGCGTCACAGAGACCGATGAAGCGCGCACCCTTGTCGGCCCCGTCGGCATCAATGGCTCCTCCCAGATGGGTAGGGTCGTTCGCGACGACACCCAGCGGGCGGCCGTCCACCCGGGCCAGGGCGGTGACGATGCCGGGCCCGAAGCCGTCTCTCAGCTCAAGCACGGAATCCTCGTCGAAGAGGGTCTCGATCACCGCCCGGACGTCGTAGACCCTCTTGCGCTGCTCGGGGATCAGCTCGCGAAGGCGCGTCTGGTCGGGGACCGTGCCGCCCGGGCGAGGCCCGGCGAAGTAGGAGATGTAGCGCTTGGCCAGGGCGACAGCCTCCGCGTCGTCCGCTGCGCGCAGGTCGACCACCCCGTTGGCATGCTGCACGTCGATCGGGCCCACCTCTGAGGGATGATGGACCCCAAGGCCGCCTCCCTCGATCATCGCCGGGCCGCCCATGCCGATGCTCGAGTCCTCGGTCGCGATCACCACATCGCAGCAGCCCAGCAGGGCCGCGTTGCCGGCGAAGCAGTAGCCCGAGGCGATTCCCACGAGCGGCACCAGGCCGCTCAACGAGGCGAACAGCTCAAAGGCCCTGCAGTCCAGTCCGGCCACGATCGGCATGTCCACGTCCCCGGGCCGCCCACCGCCTCCCTCGGCGAACAGGACCACCGGCAGCCGGCGGCGCTCGGCCACGTCGAAGAGCCGGTCCTTCTTCATGTGATTGCGCATCCCCTGGGTTCCGGCCAGGACGGTGTAGTCGTAGGACATCGCCACGCAGGGACGCCCGGCCAGCTCGCCCAGGCCGCCGACGAGCCCGTCGGCGGGGGTGCGGGCGATCAGCTCCTCTCGAGTGCGCCGCTGCTCCTGCGCGGCAAAGAGGAGCGGCCCGTACTCCACGAAGCTGCCCTCGTCGAGCAGGTCCTCCAGGTTCTCTCGCGCCGTCCTGCGCCCATGCTCGTGACGGCGGGCGACCGCGTCGGGGCGCGCCGCGTCAAGGCCGACCTCGTGGCGTTCGCGGACGGCTCTCAGGTCTTCCCGCTCGCCGCCGCTGCTCTCGGCCTCGAGCGGCCGGGCCGCCGCGGCGTCGCCGTTGAACGGGCCCAGGACCATCAGCAGCTGGCCCTCCTCGACGGCATCCCCGACATCCACGGCCAGGTCTGCGACCACCCCTGCGCTCTCGGCCAGCACCTCGTGCTCCATCTTCATCGCCTCGAGGACCATGACCGGTGTTCCCGCACCCACGGCGGCCTGCCTGGCGAAGGGGATCGAGACGACCACGCCCGAGAAGGGGGCGGTGATCTCGTAGCTGTCCTCGGAGCTCATGGCGCAGATCATCTCGCATGGAGCAATTACCATCCGCCCCGTGTCCGCCGCAGAGCCAAGCCAAACGGCCGTCGAGCGCAGAGAGGCGCTCAAGGGCCTGCTTGCCCAGGCCCGTTCCTGCACCCGCTGCCCCGAGCTGGCGGCGACCCGGAAAACTGTCGTATTCGGCGCGGGCAACGCGAATGCCGAGCTGATGTTCGTCGGTGAGGCTCCGGGGGCCAGCGAGGATGAGCAGGGCGTGCCGTTCGTCGGCAGAGCCGGAAAACTGCTCGAGACGCTGCTCGAGGAGATCGGCCTGAGCCGCTCGGAGGTCTTCATCGCGAACACGCTCAAGTGCAGGCCTCCCGGCAACCGCGACCCCCAGCCGATCGAGATCTCCAACTGCGAGGACTACCTCCGCCGGCAGGTCGAGCTGATCGAGCCGTCGGTGATCTGCACGCTGGGGAACTTCTCAACCAAGCTGCTGCGGGACGACCCGACTGGGATCACCCGCCTGCACGGACAGCCGGAGATCCTCGTGCTGGGAAGGAGGACCGTGCGGCTGTACCCGATCTATCACCCGGCGGCGGCGCTCTACACCCCGCGGATGCTCGAGACGCTGCGCGAGGACTTCAAGCGGCTGCCCGAGCTGCTGGCCCTTGGCGCCCCCGAGCAGCCTCCCGCCGAGGAGCCTCCGGCGCCGGCCGCCGAGCCGGACGCCCCGGCGGCGGCCCCCGGAATGGATCCGCCGGCCGCGGCGGACGATCAGCTGGGCCTGTTCTAGACGGTGTCCAGCGGCAAAAGCCCTGCAAAAGAGGGGTTTCGGGGAATTTGGCGAAGAATTGTTCCCAGGTTCTCAAGTCAGCAGCACAAGCTGCCGATGAAGATCCTGTCTCCATCCCTCCAGGAGTAACGACCGGCCCGCGACCCATTCTCCCGCGGGCCGGTCTTTTTTTGCCCTGACAGGGGTGCTGCGAACGTTCTCGGGACAGGCTCTAGGCTCTCGGGGTGGTCGCGCGCAGACTGGAAACCTCGGGCCCCTCGGAGACCGAATCGCTCGGCGCCGAACTGGCCTCGACGCTGAACGCCGGAGATCTGGTGCTGATCCGCGGCGAGCTGGGGAGCGGTAAGACCACGCTCGTGCGCGGCGCGGCTCGCGCCCTGGGAGTCGAGGACCCGGTGACCAGCCCGACCTTCAGCATCGGGCATCGCTACCGCGGCGGTGCGATCACCGTCTCCCACCTCGATCTGTACCGGCTTGGGGGGCTTCAGAGCGAGGACCCCGACCTGCTGGCCGACTACCTCGGGCCGGGGAGGATCGCCTTCGTCGAGTGGCCCGAGCTCCGGGACCCTGAATTCGCCGATGCCCGCATGCTGATCACCCTCAGTCATGGCGGCGGCGATCGCCGGGTGCTGGAGATCGAGGAGCGGCCCCGCGTCGCAAGCGCGGAGAGTCCCGCGTGAGGGTCCTCGGCTTCGACACCGCGACGAGCGCGACGGCCGTCGGGCTGATGCTCGGCGACGGCAGGCTGCTCGAGGCCCGCGACGATCCGCCGGCTGGAGCTCACCCCGGTCACGCCACGAAGCTGCTGAGCATGGCCGCAGGGCTGCTCGAGCAGGAGGGGTTGGGATGGAGCGAGCTCGACATGCTCGCCGTAGGGGTCGGGCCGGGGACCTTCACCGGCCTGCGTGTCGGGGTGGCGACCGCCCGCGGCCTGTCCCAGTCCTTGGGGCTCGCTCTGACCGGCGTGTCCAGCCTTGGCGCGCTGGCCCTGGGCGCGCGGGGAAGCGTCTCCTCTTCCGATCGGGGGGCCGGCGTCCTCGCGGTGATCGACGCGCGGCGAGGCGAGGTCTTCGTGGCCGCCTACGACGGGGAGGGCCACGAACTGCTCGCGCCCCGGCCCATCGCGCCCGGGCTGCTCGCAGACACGCTGGCGGCACTGGGAGCCGCCGTGGGGTCCTGGACGGCAGTGGGGGACGGGGCGCTCCGCTACCGGGATGCCTTCGAGGCGATTGGCGTCGCCGTCCCGGCAGGGGATGACCCGCGGCACGCGCTGCGAGGCGGGGCGATCTGCGAGCTGGCGGCTGAGCGGGGCTCGCTCGGCGGACCCGTCGATGTCCTCCCGGACTATCGCCGTCGCCCGGACGCTGAAATCGCGCTCGTCGCGGCAGCGGGGGGAGGAGGGGCGAGCGATGAGTGAGCGCGTCACCGTCGAGGCGCCGAGCTCCACGTCCCCGGGGATCGAGATCCGTCCGCTGAGCTACCCCGACCTGCCGCAGGTGATCTCGATCGAGCGGCGCGTCTTCCCGACTCCCTGGTCGCTTGCCATGTTCGTCCTCGAGCTCTCCAAGCAGTCGGGCATCTGTCTAGCGGCTGTCGAGCGGGGACGGCTGCTCGGCTACATGATCTGCTCGCGCTACGACACGGTCTGGCACATCATGAACATCGCCGTCGACCTCGGCCATCAGCAGCGCGGGATCGCCTCGGCGCTGCTGGCGGACCTCTACCGGCGGGTCGATGACGAGGGTGCCCGCTTCACCCTGGAGGTGCGCCGCTCCAATGCCGTGGCGATCCACCTCTACGAGCGAGAAGGCTTCCGAGCGGCCGGCACCCGGCGGCGCTACTACCAGGACAACGGCGAGGACGCCCTGGTCATGTGGCGCACCCCCGCGACGCTCGCGGGATCGCTCGACGACGTTCCCAACCCCGGCCCGGTATGACGATCCTCGCTCTGGAGACCAGCTGCGACGACACCTGCGCGGCGGTGCTCGATGGTGAGGGCCGGGTGCTCTCGAACGTGATCTCGTCGCAGCTGGCCCACGAGGCGTTCGGTGGTGTCGTCCCCGAGATCGCATCCCGTCACCATCTCGAGCAGATCAATGCGATCGTCGGGCAGGCACTGCGCGAGGCGGAGGTCAACCTCGATGAGATCGAGCTCCTCGCCGCAACGCAGGGACCCGGGTTGATCGGCGCGCTGCTGGTCGGCCTGTCGACCGCCAAGGGTCTGGCCGCGGCGCGGGGGCTGCCGTTCGCCCCGGTCGACCACCTTCAGGGCCACGTGGCGGCCAACTTCCTGCTGGGAGACGGGCCCGAGGGAGCGCCCTTCGAGCCGCCCTTCCTCTGTCTGATCGCCAGTGGCGGGCACACCCTCCTGGCGCGAGTGGAGGAGCATGACGGTTTCGAGATCCTCGGGCGGACGCTCGACGATGCGGCGGGCGAGGCCTTCGACAAGGGGGCCAGGATGCTCGGCCTGGGGTTCCCGGGTGGGCCGGCTCTTCAGCGCCTGGCGGCCGACGGGGATCCTGCGGCCTTCTCGTTTCCCGGATCGCCAGGTGAGCTGCGCCGGGGGGCGCCTCGCAAGGCCTTCGCAGACGGCCTTGATTTCTCCTTCGCCGGCCTGAAGACGGCGCTTCTCTATGCGACGCGGGAGCTCTCACCAGAGGAGCTGGCCGCACAGGGCGCTGATCTCGCGGCGTCCTATCAGGCAGCAATCGTCGAGAGCCTTGCCTCGCGCACCGAACGTGCCCTTGAGCGGGCCGGGCTGGACCGGCTCGCTGTCGGCGGCGGGGTCGCCGCGAACGGCCCGCTGCGGGGGCGCCTGGAAGCGCTGGAGGTTGCGGTGCACATACCAGAACGACTGCTCTGCACCGACAACGCCGCGATGATCGCCAGCGCAGCCCGCTACTCGAGGAGGCTCTCCTATCCGGCCTATCTCGGTCTGGATGCCTACGCAACCGGCGAAGGACGGGCCTAGGCCGCGAGAGCGACCCCGATAATCCAGGAATGCCGGGATCCAGCGCGCATGCCGTCACCGTCTACTCCAAGCCCGACTGCCATCTCTGCGTCGACGCCATGGCGATCCTCGAGCGGGTTCAGCCGGAGTTCGGCTTCGAGCTCAGCGAGGTCGACATCACCACCGACGAGGTGCTCCACCGCGCCTATTTCGAGCGGATTCCGGTCGTGCTCCTCGATGGCGAGGAGCTCTGCGAATACTTCGTGGAAGAGTCTGTCCTGCGCGAGCGTCTAGAGTCACGACGATGAGCTACAGCGAGACGACGGCGGGGGCCGCGCAGGCCGATCGTGATGGCGGGGGGCCGTCCAGCGAGCGCCTCTCGCTGGGGGTGGCGGCGCGCCTTTCGCGTTACCTCCAGGTGCTGACGCAGGCCAAGAAGATGGGCAAGGAGACGATCTCCTCGCAGGAGCTCTCCGACTACACCCACGTCAACTCGACACAGATCCGGCGTGACCTCTCGGGCTTCGGCAAGTTCGGCAAGCGGGGGGTGGGATACAACGTCGAGGCGCTGGTCTCGCAGATTCGGAAGATCCTGCGGACGGCCGGCCAGCACAACATCGCGCTGATCGGGGCGGGCCACCTTGGCAAGGCGATCGCCTCCTCGGAAATCTTCGCCGATCACGGCTTTCGGGTTGTCTCGATCTTCGACAACGACGACGGGAAGGTCGGCACGCTGGTCGGTACGCAGACGGTCAGGAACATCTCCGACCTGCGCCAGGTGGTAGAGGACGAGGACATCGTCGTCGGCGTCCTTGCGGTTCCCAACCAGGCGGCACAGGGTCTTGCCGACGAGCTCGTAGAGGCGGGGGTCAAGATCATCTTCAACTATTCGGAGTCCCTGCTGGACGTGCCCCCGGAGGTCACTGTCCACACCTCGAGCCCGGCAGTCGATCTGCTCTACGCGCTCTACTTCTATCTGACCTGAGCCTGCCGAGGATCACGGCAACGCAGCTCGCCGAACCCACGACAAACCGCGTACAAGCACCGACATGAACATCCTGGATCTAGACAGAGCCGTCGATCGGTTCGCCACCTCCGAGGACTTCACGGTGGGCATCGAGGAGGAGTTCTCGATCCTCGACCGGGAGACCCTGGAACTGGTTCCCCGCTACGAGGAGCTCCGGCGCGCCGCGGACGGCGATCCGCTGCTTCGCGAAGGGGTGGCGGGCGAGCTGATCTCCTCGGAGATCGAGGTCATCTCGGGTGCCGGGCGGACCCTGCAGGCGGCCCTGAAGAGCCAGCGGGAGCGCCGGGGACGGCTGTTCGCTCTGGCCGAGGCGCACAAGGTGGCGCTCGGCGCCACCGGGACGCACCCCTGGGCGGACTACCGCGAGCAGCCGATCATCGACACGGAGCACTATCACCGGGTCGCCGACGGTCTCAAATACGTGGCTTGGCGAAACAACACCTTCAGCCTTCACGTGCATGTCGGCGTCAGGGACCTCGACCGGGCGGTGCGGGTCTGCGACCGGCTCCGTCCCGTCCTGCCTCAGCTTCTTGCGATCTCGGCGAACTCCCCGTACCTCGACGGGCGCGACAGCGGGCTGCACTCGGCCCGCACCCAGAGCTTCACCAAGAGCTTCCCGCGCTGTGGCATCCCCGATGCCTTCGGCGGCTGGGAGGCCTACAGGAGCTACATCGAATTCCTGCTGCAGACCAACTCGATCGTCGAGTTCACACAGGTCTGGTGGTCGATCCGTCCGCATTTCAGCTTCGGGACCGTCGAGGTGCGCATATGCGACGTGCAGGCCAATGCAAACGAGTCAGATGCGCTGGCGAGCCTGATGGTGGCCTGCATAGCCCAGACGATGCGCGACCTCGACGAGGGCGTCCCCTTCGAGGATCACGCACCGAGGCTGATCGAGGAGAACATGTGGCGTGCGATCCGCTACGGCCTTGACGGACGGCTGATCGACCTGACGAGCGCCCGCGAGTATCCGGCCAGAGAGGCGATCGAGCAGCTGGCGGCCTGGACGGCTCCCGTGCGCGCCGAGCTGGGCATCGAGCTGAACTTTCCCGAGCGCAACGGCGCACAGCGCCAGCGCCGCATGATCGAGGCCGGCGCGAGCCGCGAGGAGGTCTTCGCGGCATCGGTCGGTGAGACACGCCAGACCTACTCCCAGGAGGTTCCCGTATGAACGCCGACCCGACGTCAACGCAGGGCAATCCCGCCGGCGGAGCTCCCTCCGAGGAGGAGCTGAGGGCAGCCTACGAGGCCGAACTCGCCCGGATCAGCGCCACCGACATGATTGCTCAGGCGGCGGTTTCGCTGCTGAACATCGGCGCGCACCGCATGGGCGGCCCACCCGCGGCGGAGGGCGAGGCGCCGGTGGGGCAGGACCTGGAGCAGGCGCGGGACGCGATCGATGGCGCCAGGGCCCTGCTGGAGATCCTCGAGCGCCGGATCCCGAACGAGCTGACGCCCCTGCGCGACGCGCTCTCTCGCCTGCAGATGGCATACGCGGCCGAGAGCAGCCGCTCCCAGAGCCCCGCACCCGAGGCCGCGCAGGGCGACGCAGAGCAGCCGGCCGGCGAGCCGGAGGCGACCGAGCAGGCGGCCCCGCCGCCGGCAGATCAGGCGCCGGATCAGTCGGGCCCGGGTCCCGCGGAGTCCAGCGGCCGCCTCTGGGTGCCCGGCCGCTGAACCCCGCCGGGGAGCCCTCGCGAGGCGCTCTGGAGCGGCAAATCCGCTTACCAGAGGGCATTCGGCCGACAAGCGCGATACGATGCGCCCGCGTTTGCGCCGGATTACGCTCGCGCTGAGCAATCCGAGCCGGCAAGCGTGCGCGCGAAAATCCTCGCGCGGCACTCCAATCAGACCGCGGAGGATTTTTCTTGAGCAGCTTTCTGACGAACCATGGGGTCGTCGTCGCCCTCGTTTGCGCAGCCTGTGCTGTGGCCTATGGCCTGTTCACAACGCGAGCTCTGCTTGCGCTGTCACCGGGCAATGAGAAGATGCAGAGCATCTCGGGGGCCGTTCAGCAGGGCGCTCGCGCCTACCTGAACCGGCAGTACGCGACGATCGCGGTCGTGGGCGTCATCCTCTTCATCGCCCTGATCTTCATCCAGAACATCGCGGTCGCGGTGGGCTTCGCGATCGGCGGTCTGCTCTCAGGGGCGACCGGCTACATCGGCATGAACGTCTCGGTCCGTTCCAACGCGCGTGTCGCCGAGGCGGCCCGCTCGGGCGTCTCGCCGGCGCTGAAGGTCGCCTTCCGCGGCGGCGCGATCACCGGAATGCTGGTTGTCGGCCTGGCGCTGTTTGGCGTCGCCGGCTACTACGGGGCGCTGACGTCGTTCTTCAACGACAGCCCCAAGACGGCCGTTGACGCGCTCATCGGCCTGGGCTTCGGTGGCTCACTGATCTCCGTCTTCGCTCGTCTGGGCGGCGGGATCTTCACCAAGGCGGCCGACGTCGGCGCCGACCTGGTGGGCAAGGTCGAGGCAGGGATCCCCGAGGACGACCCGCGTAACCCGGCCACGATCGCCGACAACGTCGGTGACAACGTCGGTGACTGCGCCGGCATGGCGGCCGACCTGTTCGAGACCTACGCGGTGACGGCCGTCGCCGTGATCCTGCTGGGGGTCCTGACATTCCACGAGGCGACTCGCGTCGCCCTGTACCCGCTGGTCATCGGCGGCGCGGCGATCATCGCCTCGATCATCGGCACCTACGCGGTGCGGACCAAGACGGAGAACGTCGAGCGGGCACTGCTTCAGGGCCTTGCCGTCTCGGGCGTCATCGCCGCTGCGGTCTTCGCGCCGATCACCTACTGGCTGATGCGCAACCTGACATTCCTTCAGGCCGGAAACGCAGTCAACACGCCGAAATGGTGGCACCTGTACCTGTGCACGCTGATCGGAATCGTCGTCACGGCGCTGCTGTTCGGACTGACGGAATATTACACCTCGACCCGTTTCAATCCGGTCAAGAAGACGGCCAAAGCGTCCGTCACAGGACACGCCACGAACATCATCCAGGGCTTCTCATCGGGCCTGCAGGCAACGGCTCTGCCGGCGATCGTGATCGTCCTGGGCGTGCTCGGCGCCTGGAAGCTCGCGGGCGGCGGAGTGACCGGTATCTACGGCATCGGTGTCGCTGTCATGGGTCTGCTCTCGCTGACCGGCCTGATCGTCGCACTGGACGCCTTCGGCCCGATCACGGACAACGCCGGTGGAATCGCTGAGATGGCCGATCTGCCCGAGGACGTCCGCAAGGTGACCGACCGCCTTGACGCGGTCGGGAACACGACCAAGGCCGTGACCAAGGGTTACGCCATCGGCTCGGCCGTCCTGGCCGCCGTGGTCCTGTTCGCCGGTTTCCAGAAAGAAATCGAAACGAAGCTGGGTCACGCGATCAGCTTCGGGATCAACGAACCGCCTGTCCTGATCGGCCTGATCCTGGGAGGCCTGATGGTCTGCCTGTTCGCCTCGATGTCGATCGAGGCCGTCGGCCGCGCCGGTGGTGCGGTCGTCGAGGAGGTTCGCCGCCAGTTCCGCGAGCACCCGGGCATCATGGATTACACCGAAGAGCCCGACTACGCGACCTGCGTTGACATCGTCACCAAGACGGCCCAGCGCGAGATGATCCTCCCGTCGCTGCTGCCGATCCTGCTGACGCTGATCGTCGGCCTGATCGACGTCCAGGCGCTGGGTGGCCTGCTGATCGGCGTGATCGTCGTCGGCTTCTTCTTCGCCGTCCTGATGACCGCTGGCGGCGGCGCCTGGGACAACGCGAAGAAGCTGATCGAGGACGGCGCCTTCGGCGGCAAGGGCTCCGACGCGCACGCCGCGTCGGTGACCGGCGACACCGTCGGCGACCCGTACAAGGACACGGCAGGCCCCGCGATCAACCCGATGATCAAGATCGCCAACA
>CAZFGJ010000065.1:0-14903 GCA_964518445.1 uncultured Solirubrobacteraceae bacterium | reverse complement strand
CCGAGCCCTCGGCGGTCACGGTAGGCGAGGACGAGGTGGAGCGAGCCGCCTCCCACCGTCGCCAGCTCGATCGCCGCGTCCAGCGTCCGCTGCCCGCTCTGCCCACCGGCGACGCCCACGACGACCTTCCGGATCGGGCGGCCGGGATGGGGTGGAGCGTGTGGGGTGCTCACCGCGACCCGCTGTGCCAGCGTCCGGGCTGGGACCAGGCTGCCCGACCCCGCGGCACGGAGCGCCTTCGCCAGCTGTGAGCCGATCCCTCGCGAGGGTGGCAGCTCGATGAGCAGCTCAACCTCGCTGGCGCTTCGCCGCCGCCGGGTCTCCCCGACATCCTCGAGAAGGCCCAGCGCCGGACGGTTCTCGCTGAGCACGAGGGCCGTGAAGCGGCTTATCCCCTCGCGGCGAGCCCGATAGGTGAGCCGATCGAGCAGCGCCCGGCCGACGCCCCGGCGCTGCCAGTCATCAGCGACCGTCACGGCGACTTCGGCGAGTTCGGAGTCGGCCTTCGACCGGACGTACCGGGCGATCCCCAACATCGCTCCGGTCGCGGGCTCGATCGCCACGATCGCCTCGTGGTCACTGTGATCCACCGCATCGACAAGGTAGTCGAGCTCGTTCGTCGAGAGTTTGCTTTTGGCGGTCAGGAAGCGCCGGTAGCGAGACTGCTCGCTCAGGCGTTCGAAGCTCGCCGCGAGGAGATCCCGGTCGTCGGGCGCAATGGGGCGCAGTCTCACGCGAACTCCGTCGCGGAGGGTCACTGTCCGGCCTCGGGAACGGGTTGCCATCGATCGCTCGCAGGCAAGCGTATGCCCTGACGGACCTCGCTACGGTGATGGCCCCGGCGCTTGCATCCGAGCTTCGCCGGGCAACACAGGTGGTGAACGTGGCCGAGGCGACAGACACCGGGCAGGAGCGGATCGTGGCCGAGTACCCGGGGCGGGGCACGGCGCGGGTCGCCGCGGGCGATCTCGCGGTCCCGGACGAGCTGAGCAGTCGCAGACTGCGATCCCGGTTGCTGATCGCCGTAGGGCTTGTGGTGCTGGTCGTTCTGCTGATCACCCTTCTCCCAGGCCTGGCGGCGCTGCGGACGCGGCTCTCTCACGCCGATCCCGTCTGGCTGGCGGTGGGCGTGGCTCTCAAGTTCCTCTCGGGACTTGGCTATGTCGCCGTCTTCAAGATGGTCTTCTGCCGGCGGATGAGCTGGCGCGTCAGCTACCAGGTCGGGATGTCCGAGCTTGGGGCGAATGCCCTGTTCCCGACCGGTGGCGCCGGCGGGCTCGCCCTGGGTGCCTGGGCGCTCAAACGGGGCGGCATGGAGGGCACCGAGATCGCCCGACGGACGGTCGCCTTCTTCCTGCTGACGAGCGTCCCCAATGTCCTGGGCGTGATCATCATCGGTGGCGCCCTGGCTACGGGTCTCGTCTCGGGCGAGGGGAACCTGCTCCTGAGCGCCGTCCCTGCGGCGATCGCGCTCGGGGGCATCGTCATCGCTCTGCTCTCTGGACGTATCGCCCGGCGCTGGGCGGCTCACCTGGAGCGCGAGGGGTCGCACGAGCTCTCGCGTCGCGGGAAGCTCCTCTACCACGGCCTCGCGGCTGTCGGAGACGGGGTGGAGGAGGCGGTGATCCTCCTGCGCGAGGGCAACCTCCTGCTTCTGGCGGGGATGATCGCCTACCTGGCCTTCGACGTGATGATCCTCTGGGCAACCTTCCATGCGTTCGGCGCGGCGCCCCCGCTGGCGATCATGTGGATGGCCTATCTGATCGGCGAGCTGGGCGGGCTCATCCCCATACCAGGCGGAATCGGAGGGGTCGACGCAGGGCTCGTCGGGACGCTCGTCCTCTACAAGGTCCAACTCACGGCAGCCACCTCGGCGGTCCTGGCATACCGGGCGATCGCACTGTGGGTCCCGGCGATTCTGGGTGCGGCGGCCTTCGTCGGGTTGCGCAGGACACTCCGTGACGAGTCATCGAAGATCGCGGTCTGCGCGCCGCTGACCGAGATTGACGTCATCGGTCTGGGGCCTGTGATCATCGACTCCGAGAGCGGTATCGCCGCGGGGTAGAGCAAGGCCTTCCCGAGCGGCGAGTAGGTGCCCGGGTGACTAGGCTGGACCGATGGGCGAGAAGTGGCTACGCGACGGCTTCGAGCCGCCTCGGCTCGTCGAGTTGCCGACCGGTCACCACATGCGCCCGATCCGTGGCGAGGATGTCCAGGTCGACTACCCCGCGGTGATGGGCTCGCGCCTGCGCCTCTGGGCGAAGTACGGAGATGCCTGGGGCTGGCCTCCGGCCACGATGACCTACCAGCAGGATCTCGAGGACCTGGAACGTCACGAGCTCGAGATGCAGACGGGGGAGTCGTTCAACTACGCGGTGCTGGACGGCTAAGAGTCGCGGCTCGTGGGATGTGTCTACCTGGACCCGCCGGGAGATCGGGAAGACGTGGATGTCGTCGTCTCCTGGTGGGTCGTCGACGACTGTCTCGGCAGCGAGTTGGAGCGCTGTCTGGCCGGGTTCGTTCCGGACTGGGTCGAGGAGGTCTGGGGCTTCAGCCGCCCCGACTTCAGTCCGTGATCTCCTCCAGCGTCCGGCCGCTCTCCACCGAGGCGGGCAGCTCGGCGACGACATCCGAGCCGGGCCTTGCGAGCTCGTCCCGGCGCTTGATCAGAAGCCATTGAGGTTTCCCACCGGGACGGGTTCGCTGCAGCGCGAAGCCGCCCTGCAGCTTCTGGCCGTGGAGGACGAAGACGGCATGGCCCCGGTCAAGCGCCTCGGGCCATGGAACGCGACCTCCCTGCTCGTAGGTGCCGCGGTCCCATATCGCGACGCCGCCCGACCCGGTTCGGCCCTCGAAGGCGTTGTGTGCGAGCTCGTGGTCCTCCACCTGGACGGCCAGGCGCTTGACGGCCGGATCCATCGAGGGCCCCTTCGGCACAGCCCAGGAGCGCATCGCCCCTCCGACCTCGAGGCGGAGATCGAAATGGTGCGTCGAGGCTGAGTGCTCTTGAACGACGAACAGACCGGCGCTGACACCGCGCAGGGCGAACTGCTCATGGCCCTCGACGGGGACCTCGCCGATCTCAGCCGCCTCGACGGCCGCGCCCGGTGGGCCCGTCTTCAGGAAGGCCAGGAACTCCTCGATCGCCTCGGTGGGTCCCTCGGCGTGTAACGACACGGTCGCGTCGGCAGCGTTCCGGACCCAGCCCTGAATACCCAGCCGGAGGGCCTCGCGGCGGGTCGCCTCCCGGAACCCGACGTTTTGGACCCTGCCGCCCAGCACGACCCGGATCGCCATATTTTCGGGATTGTTGCGCTCCGATCGGGCCTTCATGGTGTTCCGAAGATTGCACACCTGATCCGGTTTGGGCGAGTGGCGTCCTGAAGATCCGGGTACTGGTCGGATGTGAGCGGCTCGTGCCGACGCGCGACGCTGCCAAAGCTGTTCAACCGCAGGAGGATTCTGAAAAACATGCGCCGTCCTACAGTCTGTCTCGCCGCGCTCGGCCTGATGGCGATTGTCCTGGCTCTGCCCAGCTTCGCCTCGGCCGCCCCGGTGGTCACGTTCAAAGCCAAGGCCGTCCCGATTCCGGGCTTCCCCCACACGGGGAACATCCTTGGAGCAGGAGCCGCCGTCCAGGCCGAATACACGATCTCCGGCACGGAATACGGCGGATACCCGCCCCCGGTCGAAGGCATCAACTTCTACCTGCCCAAAGGCACCGTCCTGACGCCCAAGGGCTTCCCGACCTGCCCCGTCTCAACGCTTGAACCGACAGGTGCCGGCCCCAAGGCCTGCCCCAAGGCGTCGAAAGCCGGTCCGGTCGGAACGGTCCACGGCCAGGTTGCCTTCGGCTCGAAAATCGTGCCTGAGACGGCAACGCTCGAATCGTTCTACGCCCCCGGCGGAGGGATCGAGTTCTTCACCTTCGGCCACGAACCGACGATCCTGGAAATCATCTCCAAAGGCCACTACGTCAACTCCAGCGGCCTCTACGGCAAGCAGCTGATCGCCGAAGTGCCGCTCGTCGAAACGGTGCCCGGCGCGCAGGACGCCTCGATCACATCGATCTCCGTCAAGGTCGGCTCGGCGATCAAGAAGAACGGCAAGACGACCTACTACGGCCGCCTTCCCACGAAGTGCCCCAAGGGCGGATTCCCGCTGAAGACCGAAATCAAATTCGCCGGTCTCGGCGGCCTGGCTCCCCAGACGGTGGAAAAGACCTACAAGTCCCCCTGCCCGCCGAAGAAGAAGTAGCGAGCAGCTGAGAATGCCTTCCGGCCGGCCGTCGAGACCATCAGCGTCTCGGCGGCCCGGCGGGTGGCACAGCCGTATGCGACCGACTCAGCTGAGGACGGCCGCGCGGCTCTCCCGGGTGGAGTGCTGTGAGACCACGGTCTGGTCGCGGCCCGCGCGCTTGGCGCTGTAAAGCGCCGAATCTGCCCCGTGCAGCATCAGATCGATGCTCGACGGAGCAACCGCCGCCAATACTCCGGCGCTCATCCTCACCTTCGGCAAGCCCTCGCTGGGCTCGCCCTCGAGCGCCCCTCTGACCCGCTCGGCGAAGCCACGAGCGTCCGCGCTGTCGCAGCCGGGCAGCAGGACCACGAACTCCTCGCCACCGAATCGGGCGGCCACGTCGATATCCCGCGACTCGCGCTCCAGCAGGTGCCCGATGCGGGCCAGCACGCGATCGCCGATCTCATGTCCCCACTCGTCGTTGATCCGCTTGAAGTAGTCGATGTCGAACGTGACGACCGCGACGCTTCGCTGTTCCCGGCGGGCGTGGGCAAGCTCGAGCAGAGCGCGTTCCTCGAAGCCCCTGCGGTTCAGGAGTCCAGTCAGGGCGTCCGTGCGCGCTTCCTCGCCCAGTCGTGTCAGGAGCAGGTCGTTGCGGTGGACGAGCGTCAGCACGACCACGGCGACGACGGATACGGAGACCATCACGTCGACCCAGCGGCCCGGGTAGGAGCTAGCGGCCGGCAGCAGGAGCAGGGTGACGGCGTGGGACACGCCGATGCAGGCGACGATCGAGATGGCGCCGCGCCGGCCGAAGAAGAAGGTCGCCCAGAGAACGGGCCACATGTAGAGCACGGCCCCGTCCCCGGCGCCGGTCGTCGCGGTCAGCGCGTAGGCGATCAGCACAACGCCGAGGCCTCCCAGCGGTGCAAGTCCCCAGCGCGGCAGTTTGGGGCCGAAGACGACCAGCAGGACCGTGATGGCGATCGAGACGAGGACCGGCAGGATCGCGAAGCTGGGGTCGCCGGGCAGGAAGCCCTCGATCGAGCCGTCAAAGGCCGCGCCGCCGTACATTGCGGCGGCGGTGTAGGCCATGAGCCGTTTGTTCAGCCTCAGCTTGTCCAACGAGGGACTCACACCTCCTTCTATCGGCTGCTACCCCGATTCACACAAGCCCCTGGACGCATATCCGGGCGCGCGCTTGCGCCGCTTGCTCGTTGACGCGGATCGCCGGTCTGCGTAACGTTCTGCCCGTGGGGACAGCGTCAGGGAGGGCGAGAACGGGAGCGGTTGCGGGGATCACGGCCCTGCTCGTCGCCGTGGGCTCAGGCTCAGCCGCGGGCTCGACGACGCTGGAAGCAACCCAGATCCGTGTCCAGGGTGCCGGGGCGTCTGCTGTGATCACGCGCAGCCCCTTTCAGATCACCTTCCAGGACGGAGCCGGCCACACCGTCCTCTCCGAGCTTCCCGCGCCTTCGGGCGGGGGTCTGACGCTGCCTCCGGCAATCGCGGGCATGCCCAGCGAACCGACAGGCCCGGCGCTCTATGCGCCGCTCGCATATCTGGTTGGCGAACAGCGGCCGGTCGCCTACACCGAAGGTCAGGACGAGGGTAACCTGCGCTCGGTCGAAGAATCCGGCCACGAGTACTCGGCTCAGGCGGTCATCGCGGCCACGCCGCAGGGGGAAGGCGTGGAACTCGAGCTCTCCACAGACGATCCGAGCGGGCGCACGCTCACCGTTGTCGTCGAGCCTGACGGACAGGGAGCGATGCGCCTTACGGCGCGCCCCAGCGACCCCGCCGGGGTTGCAGCCATGGCGGACTCCTTCGGCTCCTCAGCGGCCGAGGCGTTTCATGGCTTCGGCGGCCGCCACAACGCGCTCGACCAGCACGGGCAGGACTTCTACAACTGGCTCGACCAGGAGAACCTCGGCGGCGGCTCACCCGAAACGCTTCAACCGAACGGGCCTCAGGCGGCTTATTACGTTCAGTCCTCGTTTCTCTCCGATCAGGGGTATGGCTTCCTGCTCGACCGCAACGAGCTCTCGCGCTGGCGCCTTGACTCCGACCGGCCGGACGCGTGGCAGGTGCAGGCCGGCGCCCCGGCGCTCGACTACGTAGTCGCGCCGGGAACCATGGCCCAGGCGACCGGCACTCTGACCTCGCTGACCGGTCGCCAGCGAACGCCGCCGTCCTGGGGGTTGGGCCCGATGTTCGACCGTGAGGTCGAAGTCGTCAACGAGAGCCCCGCCCGCTACGAACAGCAGGTCAATGAAGACCTCCATGAAATCGTTGCTCGGCGGATTCCGGTCAAGGCATACCGGATCGAGGGCTGGCAGATGCTCAGCAAGAGCTTCCTCGAAGGGGTGATCGCACGACTCCACACCCTCGGGATCCATCCCCTCGTCTACTTCCGGGCCTTCGTCGGCGAAGACCCCGGGACCGATGACCCCGCGCAGTTCACAACGGCCGTTCAGGACGGTTACGTCGCGCGGACACCTGGAGGCCAGCCCTACATCTTCAGCTCGAACTTCGGCAAGCCGGCGGCTCTCATCGACTTCACCAATCCGGCAGCGGCGGCCTGGTGGAAGGGGCGAATCGACGCGGCGCTCGAACTGGGGATCGACGGCTTCATGCTCGATTTCGGGGAGCAGGTCCTACCGGACATGCGCTTCAGCGACGGATCGACGGGCGCCCAGATGCACAACCGCTTTCCGGTCGTCTACCAGCAGGTGACGCGCGCGGCCCTCGACGAATACGAAGCCGCTCATCCGGGGCGCACGCTCTTCTTCTTCACCCGCAGCGGCTACACGGGGACACCCGGCACGGCGGCGTATGAGAACGCCAACTTCCCGGGCGATGAGACAACCGACTGGGGCCGAGCGTCCGGCCTGGCCTCGCTGGCTCCCGACATGCTCAACCGTGCTGTCGGGGGCGCATACGGCTTCGGCACGGACATCGGCGGCTACTACGACGTCTCGACCCCTCGGACCACCCGCGAACTGTTCATGCGCTGGGCCGAGTGGGCCGCCCTGTCGCCCGTGTTCCGCCTGCATGGCGCGCTGATCGAAGAGCACACACCCTGGGCGTCGAGCATCCATGCGGTGGGCGCCTACCGCGAACTCTCAAAGCTCCACATGGCCGCCGAGCCGCTGATCACGGCCCTTTGGAAGGAGGCCGACGAAACAGGCATCCCGGTGACGCGCCCGCTCTACCTGGCCTATCCCGAAGACCCACAGGCGGCGACGCAGGAACAGGAGTGGCTGCTCGGTCCGGACGTGCTGGTCGCGCCGGTCGTCGAAAAGCATGCCCGCTCGCTCAACGTCTACTTCCCCGCCGGGTGCTGGAGGAGTCCCGAAACCGGGCTTGAAGTGGTGGGGCCACGTAGCCAGACGATCGCCGCCAAGCTCACGCAACTCCCGTTCTTCTTCCACTGCTCGACCCAGCCGTTCCGCCCGCAGGGCCGATTCGGCCGCTCGCTCCCCTGAGCTGCTCCGCCGGTGGAGACGTCAGGTAGTGTCCGGCTAAGCGGAGGGTGCCTCCGTAACAGCCCGTGACCGTTGACACCAGGACAGCCCAGACGATCGAGCCGGGACGCTCGATGCGCGCCGATGCGAGGCGCAACAGGGAAAAGCTGCTGCTGGCGGCTGTCGAGCTGTTTGCCGGAGCGGGAGAGGACGTCCCGCTCGAGGCGATCGCGGAACGGGCGGGCGTCGGGATCGGAACGCTCTACCGGCATTTCCCCACGCGTGAGGCGCTGGCCGAGGCGGCCTACCGCAACGAGGTGCGACGACTCTGCGATGCGGCCGGCGCACTGCTCGCCACGGAGGCTCCCGATGACGCCCTTGCGGAGTGGATGGACCGCTTCGTCACCTACGTGGCCGCCAAGCGGAGCATGGCCAACATGCTGCAATCGGTGATCTCCTCGTCGGATTCGGAGCTCTACGCCGACGCGCGCCGCCAGATGGTCGGTGCGATCACGATGCTGCTCCGCGCCGCCGAGGAGGCCGGCAGCGTCCGCGCGGATGTCGAGCCCGAGGACGTTCTGCGACTGATGAGCGGGATCTGGCTCGTCGCGGACGGGGACGACTGGAGTGAGCGGGCCGGGCGGCTGCTGTCACTCCTGATGGACGGACTTCGATACGGCGCTCAACGCGCCTGAGGTCCGGTTCAATGGCCTTGGAATCGGGCGAAGAGCCCCAGCTGATCGACCTGCTTCACCTGGGCAGGGCACATGTCATCGGATCCTGGCGAGTGGGGGACATCGTCGTCGACCCCGGTCCGGCCTCCTGCCTGCAGCAGCTTCTCCCCGTGCTCGAAGAGCATCCTCCGAGGGTCATCGCCCTCACCCACATCCACCTCGACCACGCGGGGGCGACCGGCTCGCTCGTCAGGCGCTTCCCCGAAGTAGAGGTGTGGGTGCACGAGCGAGGTGCGCGCCACATGGCCGATCCCACCAGGTTGCTGGCCAGCGCCACCCGTCTCTACGGCGAGAACATGGATCGGCTGTGGGGCGAGTTCCTTCCGGTGCCCGAGGAGCGCCTGCGAATCCTGACCGGTGGCGAGACGCTGGGACCGATGAGGGTCGCCTACACGCCCGGGCATGCCGGCCATCACGTCTCCTATCTGCATGAGCCAACCAACTGGGCCTTCACGGGTGACGTCGGCGGAGTGCGTATCGCCCCGGGTCCGACGATCGCTCCGACGCCTCCGCCCGATATCGACCTCCCCGCGTGGCGCTCGTCGATCGAACTGCTCGAGGCGTGGCGACCGGACGCCCTGGCGATCACCCACTTCGGGGTCCACCGGGATGTCCAGAGCCAGCTGACCGAGCTGCGGGAGTACCTCGAGGAGGTCGAGTCGATGGCGGAGAGCCTCGACGAGGCGGGCTTCGCGGCAGCCCTGTCGGATCGCTTTGCCCGCACGGCCGCGAATGCGCCGCCCGGCACCTATCTCCAGGCGACACCCCCCGAGCAGAGCTACGCCGGACTGGCCAGATATCTCGCCACAAAGCGGGATCGCCAAAACGTCCAGTAGGCGAACTACGGATCAAGCGCCGGGGGCACCTGCCGAATACTGAGGTGGTGTCCGCTTCCTCGGCGTCAGCTGCGCATGCCCGCTCCTCCGCGCGGCGACGCCTGCCCGCCTCGGCGGGGAGCCTGCCGGTGTACAAGGGGCACTTCGGGAAGGCCCAGGCCGAGCGTCTGCTCTGGCGTGCGGGTTTCGGCCCGAAGCCGGGACAGGCGAGCCGTCTGGCCCGCCTTGGGATGCGCGGGGCTGTCCTTTCCCTGACCCGCCCTCACAGCCGGCGCCTCGTCGGCCCTGCCCCGGTGCTCGAAAACGGCCAGCCGATCGCTCCCTATGACGCCTGGGGAAACGACGTCATGTGGTGGCTTGACCGGATGGTTCGCACGAACTCGCCCCTGATCGAGCGGATGACGCTGATCTGGCACGACTGGTTCGCGACCAGCAACGAGACGGTCAACTCGCAGCGGCTGATGATCGCTCAGAACCAGACTCAGCGAAAGCTGTGCCTGGGCAGCTTCCCGCGGATGCTGAAGGCCATGACGACCGACCCGGCCATGTTGATGTGGCTCTCGGGAGCGGGAAGCACCAAGGAAGCGCCGAACGAGAACTACGCCCGCGAGATGCAGGAGCTCTTCACTCTGGGGGTCGACAACGGATACACCGAGCACGATGTCCGCGAACACGCGCGGGCGCTGACGGGCTGGACCAACACCTGGAACAACGCCACCGGGCAGGCCGAAAACTTCCGGTTCGAGCCGAAGCTCCACGACGACGGGGTGAAGGTGATCTACGGCCAGCGAGGCCGCTTCGGCTGGACCGACAGCATCAGCCTGGTCCTGTCCCACAGAAATCATCCGGGCCACTTCGTCACGAGGCTCTGGTCCTACTTCTGCCCCGAGCCTCTGCCGGCCTCCCATCAGCGGGCCGCCGAACACCTCTACCTCTCGAGCGGCAGGCAGATCAGGCCGGTTGTCGAGGCGATGCTGATGCACCCCCTGATCCACTCAGGACCCCGGATGGTCAAGCCGCCGATCGTTCAGATCGCGGGGATGCTCAGGGCGATCGGGCGCCACATCGACACGGATGCCTGGGTATGGGAGTCGAGCCTCGTCGGCCAGACCCCCTTCTATCCGCCGAACGTCGCCGGCTGGGAAGCCGACCGGTGGCTCAACACGGGCACCTGGCTTGCTCGCTTCAACCTGACGGCGCAGATGATTGACGACTCACGGAAGATCACGGCGCCCAAGGTGAAACCGGCCAAGCCGGCTCGTGTCAAGCCGTCCGCTCTGACGCGCCGGGCGCTCGCCTTCTGGGGCAACCCGACGATCGGCCAGGCGACGATCCGGGCGCTGAACTCTTACGCGAAGTCGGCCGCCGTGGACGCCGCCAGCGCCGATTGGGAGCGGGAACAGTACCCCCTGCTGGCCGAGGGGGCGTTACGAGCGCTCGTAACCGCCAGCCCCGACTACCAGACCAGCTGATGGGCACCCAGAATCCATCGGCGGCCTGCGCCTGTCACGACTTCAACCGGACCGAGGCGCTCAGGCGGAGTGCCGCCAGGCCCGGGCAGGGCCTTCCTGCGATCGAGCCGGGTATGCCGACGCCCGCCGGCACGGGCCTTTCGCGACGGGGGTTCCTGCTGGGCTCCGCGGGCCTTGCCCTCTCGGTCTACGGCGCCGGGCGGATCCTGGATCCGAGCCGTTTCGAGGAGGGAATCGCGCTCGCCGCCGAGGCCTCCAACCAGCCGGTCATCGTCAGCGTCTACCTGCAGGGTGGAATCGACGCGATGTCGGTCCTCTACCCGGCGGGAGATCCGCTCTACGGCAAGTACCGCCCGGTCCTGGGCCTCAGCGCGGAGGCCGGACCGGCGTTCACCGAGGACCCTCGGCTGCACTGGCATCCCAAGGCGGCTGCCCTGGCCCAGCTCCACGGCGAGGGCAAGGTCGGCGTGATGCCGGCAGTGGGTTACACGGACCCGGACCAGTCGCACTTCACCAGCCGTCACTACTGGGAGGTCGGAGCGACGCAGGCCGATCTGCGGAGTGGCTGGCTGGGCCGCTACCTCGACATCGCGGGGACGGCCGACAACCCGCTTCAGGGGCTGTGCCTGGACGAGTCGCTGCAGCCCGCACTGGCCACCACCAGGGTCCCCGTGGCGACGATCGAGAAGCCCTCCTCCTACGCCTTCTGGGCGCGAGATGTCTGGGGCCCTCCTCAGGAGATCATGTACGACTACTTCGATTCCCTGGGCCGGATCGGGGCGGGAGCCCGAGACGCCGAGATGGCCAAGGCCGGCAACGCGGCGCTGATGTCCAGCACCCTGCGCCGCCAGCTGCTTCCGTTTCAGTCCGAAGGCTCTTCGGGATCTCCCGCCGGGTACCCGAGCTCGACCGATGACTTCCCCTCGAGAATGGCCTCGATCGCCCAGCTGCTTGGCGCGGGCCTCCCGTTGCAGTGCGTCTCGGTTTCCACCCAATCGGTATTCGACACCCATGAGAGTCAGGTGAAGCCGCTGGAAACGGGGCTCGAAGAGGTCTCCCAGACCCTCCTTGCGTTTCAGCGCGACCTCGAACGGCGCGGACTTGCCGACCGGGTCCTGACGCTCGTCTGGTCCGAGTTCGGTCGCCGCGCGCAGGAGAACGCCTCGGCCGGCACCGATCACGGCGCGGCGGGGTGCGCCTTCGTCATCGGCACCCGCTCGGCGGGGCGCATGATCGGCGAATGGCCAGGTCTCGCCGGGGGCCTCGACGAACTGGGCAACATCCGAGCGACGGCCGACTTCCGAGGCCTCTACTGCTCGATCATCGAGCAGTGGCTGGGACACGAAGCCGCGCCGATCATCCCGGGAGCTGCAGGCTTCGCGCGGCCGGTGGTGGTGAGATGAGACGCGCCGCGGCTGTCGCGCTGGTCGTTGTCGGGGGGTCCTTGGCGGGCGGCCTGGGGCCCGCCTCTGGCAGCCCGGAGGCGCATTCGACCGTCGCGGCTCGCAGCGCGGCGCTCCCGTCGCACCTGCAGGTGACTCAGCTGGAGTACCGGTTGGTGCTCTCGCGTGGCGCGATACGAGCGGGGACGCTCAACCTCGAGGAGCTCGACGGCGGGGCTGACCCTCATGACCTGCGGCTGCGCCGCGAAGGCGGCGGTTCCACGATCTACGGCAGGCTGCTCAACCCGGGCCGGCGCTGGGATGCCGTTGTTCACCTCGCTCCGGGGACCTACAGGCTGTGGTGCTCGCTGCCAGAACACGCCAAGCTGGGCATGCACGCTGTGCTGCGCGTGACTCGCTGAGGCGGAGCTCTCAGGCCGCCTCCGCGTCGCTGAGCGCCGCTCCCTCGACCTGGACAGCCAGGATCGCGATGTCATCCCGGGCGCCCTGGGTGAGGTCGATGAGACCCAGGAGCGCTCCGACGGTGTCCCGTGCCGAGGAGGGCGTGTCTCGTTCCAGCGCACTGAGCATCTCCGTGGAGCTGAGCAGGCGAGTGGGCGCCTGGGCCTCTGGCAGGCCGTCGGTGTAGAGGGCGAGCCCGTCTCCGGGGCGAAGGACCGTCGAGGTCTCGCCGATCTTCGCATCGTGAAAGACCCCCAGCAGGGTGCCGTTCTCGCCCAGCTCCTCAGTTGAGCCGTCAGCTCTGAGGAGTAGCGCCGATGGGTGACCCGCCGCCGCCACCGTCAGGGCGACACCGGTCGTCCCGAACGTCAGCCGGGCGAGGATGGCCGTCGCGAAGCGGCCTTCGAAGTCCTGTTTGATCATCGCCTCGTTGACCCGCTCGAGGACGTTTGCCGGTCCGCTCCCGTCACGGGTGTAGGCGGCGGTGGTGTGGCGCAGGAATGCGGTCAGGACGGCTGCCTCGGCGCCCTTGCCGCAGACATCGCCAACGACCATCCAGCAGCACTTCTCATCGCCGAACACGTCGTAGAAGTCTCCGCCGACTTCGCTGCCGGACCCGGTCGGGCGGAAATAGCTCTCGAGTTCGAGGCCCGGGACCCGCGGCAGGGCCGCCGGCATGAGGCTGCGCCGGAGGGTCTGGGCGACCGTTGCCCGCTCGGCGTAGAGACGGGCATTGTCGTAGGCGAGAGCGGCCCGGCCGGTGAAATCCTCAAGGACGCGCTGCTGGCCGGCCTCGGCCCGGCCGCCGTGGACGAACGAAAGCACGCCCAGCATGCGCCCGCGCGCCACCATCGGGATGATCGTTGCCGAGCCGGCCGCGAGATCCCATGACTGCTCCCCGGCTCCGCGGATCGCCTCGAGCAGCGCAGGCGCCTCGGTGAGGTCCGCTAGGACATGGGGCCGACGTCTGGCGAGGACGCGCGATATCGGGTGCTCGCCCAGCGGCTCGATCAGCTGTTCGCGCCGGATCTCTTCGACGCGCGTCGCCAACGCGGGGTCAACCGAGGCTGCGACGCTGAGCGTCACGGTGCCCTCCTCGTCGACCAGATCAACCACACAGAGCTCGGCCAGCTCGGGGAGCGCTGTGCCGGCGATCCTTCGAAGGGTCTGCTGCGGGTCGAGCGAGCTGTCGAGCTTCGCGGTTGCGGTTATCAGCAGCTCCAGCCGCCGGCGGTCGGCCCGCATCCGTTCGAGCGCCATATGCATGACGGCCGTCGTGAGCGTGGCGAGAACCGCTCCGACGAGTGCGATCGCGGCGAAGTTGGTCGAGACCTCCGAGTAGACCAGCGGCAGGAGGAAGGCCAGCAGTCCGATCCCCGCCGTGAGCTCGAATCGCCACCGCGGCTGAAAGGCGGCGGCGTGACCGATCGCGAAGAAGTAGAGCAGGGCGAATGGGCTGTTGGCGCCACCGGTCGAGGCGCACAGGACGGCGATGATCACAATCCCCCACAGCTCGGCGATCCACGCGACGATCAGGCCCGGGCGGGCACGGAGAACGGAGATGATCAGTGCCAGCGCCGTGAGCAGGGCCGTGCCCGCGACCCCGGCCGCGCCGGCGGGGGAGCTGACTTCGGGCAGCAGGAAGGTCGTCGCGATCAGCGCGGCGCCGATCACGTAGAGCCCTGCGGCGCTCGCGACGGCCAGGCGTGTTTCCCCGCCCCGTCGTGCGCCACCCGGTTTTCTGCTGGCTTGTCCCCGCATATGCCTGCGCGGTGGAGCCGGCCCGCCGCCGACGTTCCTCCGCTGCGTCAAGCCTAGACTCCCTGACCGATCAACTGTCGAGGGTGGGCGAATCCATGCGCGGCGCCCTGCGCGCTCAGCCTGCTGCCGAGAGGCCGGCGAGCGACGTCCTGGTGGCGTCGAAGACTTCGCTGTCCGGCGGGACGTTCACGGTCGGGGTGGCCCCGAAGTTGAAAAGTTCCAGGGTGATGGCGACCTTGAAGTGGTGCCCGGCGGGAGTCTCGCCCAGGGTCATTGTCATCCGCCTGACGAGGTTGTGCCCGTCAACCCAGACTTCGACCGGGATCGTGGCGCTGCCGCCTTCGGAGACGAGCTTTTCGATCGATGACTTCAGCTGCGAGGCGCCGGTCCCGCTGATCTTCCCGGCGGCCTTGGCGATGTCGATCGTTCCGCCGTAGCGTGTCGTCCTGGTGCCCCGGATGACGCTTGGGCCGAGATTCTTGACCGATCCACCGCTGGCGCGGAGGTAGTCGAGGACCTGTGCCGGGTTGGACTGTCCGCTCGTCAGGGA
>CAZFGJ010000064.1:0-14905 GCA_964518445.1 uncultured Solirubrobacteraceae bacterium | reverse complement strand
GCGCCCTGACGACCTTCTCGATCGCCAACGACGTCGCCAAGTACTTCGCCATCCTGCCGGCCGTCTTCATCACCACCTACGCCACGAAACCCGGCGAAGAAGGCCCCCTTGCGGTGCTCAACATCATGAACCTGGGCACCCCCCAGAGCGCCATCATCTCGGCGATCATCTTCAACGCGATCGTGATCCCCCTGCTGATCCCGATCGCCCTGAGGGGTGTCAGCTACCGGCCGATCGGCGCCAGCGCCCTGCTGCGGCGCAACCTCCTGATCTACGGCCTGGGCGGACTGATCGCTCCGTTCATCGGCATCAAGCTGATCGACCTGGTCGTGCACAACCTCCTCGGAGGGTGAGCTCCCCCGTCCAGGGCCGAGGCTGCCTGAAGGTCTTCATCGGCATGGCCGCCGGCGTCGGGAAGACCTACCGGATGCTGCAGGAGGGCCACGCCGAACTGCGGGCCGGGCGGGATGTGGTGATCGGGCTGCTCGAGACCCACGGCAGAGCCGAGACGGGACAGGTCGCCGAGGGCCTCGAGGTGATCCCACGCAACGGCGTCGTCTACCGCGGCGCGACGATGAAGGAGATGGATGTGGCGGCGATCATCAGCCGCGCCCCCGGTCTCTGCCTGATCGACGAGCTGGCCCACTCGAACGTCCCGGGCAGCGCCAACTCCAAGCGCTACGAGGACGTCGAGCAGATCCTCGATGCCGGGATCGACGTGCTCTCGACCGTCAACGTCCAGCATCTCGAGTCGCTCAACGACCACATCACCGAGCTCAGCGGTGTCCGGGTCCGCGAGACGATCCCCGACGCCGTCCTCGGCCGGGCCGACGAGGTCGTCCTGATCGACCTCACCCCCGAGGCGCTGCTGGACCGCCTGCGGGCCGGCAAGGTCTACCCGGCCGAGCGCGTCGACGCGGCCCTCAACAACTTCTTCCGGATCGAGAACCTCTCGGCCCTGCGCGAGGTGGCGCTGCGGCTGCTTGCCGAGGAGGTCGGCTCCAAGCGCCTGACCACCGAGCTGATGGGCTCGCGCGAGGAGTCGCTGGCCGCCGACGCCCCGCAGTCCGTCGGCGAGCGGCTGCTGGCACTGATCCAGCCCGACCCCGGTGCCCAGCGCCTCGTCCGCCGGGCCTGGCGCTCAGCACAGCGCCTGGGCGCCGAGCTTGACCTCCTCTGGGTGCGTCCGCCCGGCCGGAGCCTCTCAGACGAGCAGGAGCGCTCCCTGGCGGCGCTGGGGCAGCTCGCCTCGGTGCTGGGCGCCCGGATGGTCGAAGAGGAGTCCGACGACCTCGCCGCCGCGATCAGGGAGGTCGCAGCGCGGCGCGGCACCACCTACATCCTGCTGGGCTACTCGCCGCCTCCTCGCGGCCTGGGCAGACTGCGGGTGCCCCTGCCGCAGCGGCTGATGGAGCTGCTCCCCGGGGTGGATGTGCGAATCGTGGCCGACCGCTCGCGCAGGAGCAACGGGGACGCCCCATGAGCCCCTGGACGATCTTCGCGATCGCCGCCGGCGGGATGCTGCTCGGGATCGGCGCCGGCTACTGGCTGCCGCCCCACGGCCGTCTGGCCCTGCGGGAACGGCCCCGTCCGGTCCGCCACATCCTGCTTCCCTTCAGTGGCCAGCAGATCTCCAGGCGCGCCTTCGAGGCGGCTGTGCGCCTGGCCAAGGCCGAGGACGCCATGATCATGCCTGCCTTCCTGGCCACCGTGCCGATGAACCTGCCCATCGACAGCGCTCTGCCGCTGCAGTGTGCCCGGGGCATGCCCCTGCTGGAGGCGATCGAGCAGCGCGCCTCGTCGCAGGGGGTTGCCGTCGACTCGCGCGTGGGGAGGGGCCGCTCGGCTCGGGATGCCCTGCGCAAACTGATCGAAGCGGAGAGCTTCGACCGGATCATCGTCTCCGCCGAGGAGGACTCCGGAGCCGGCCTGGGCTACGAGGACCTGCGCTGGCTGCTCGAGCGGGTTCCCGCCGAGATTCTGATCCTGCGCCCCGCCCCCGAGGACACCCGCCGGATCTCCGGCGGCGCCGTCAGCGGGCATTTCTGAGCCGCCCGGCCCGGTGCGTATGTTTCATCGGGGATGACCGTCGGCAAGGCGCAACACCACGATCCCGATCACGCGCACGGGACGGGCTACACCTTCTCGGTGCCCTGCTTCACCGAGCTCGACCGCCCGGCGATCGAGCGGAGCCTGGCCAATGACCATTTCTTCTGGCTCGACCTGAGCTCGCCCGGAAAGGACGAGATCAAAGAGCTCCACGAGCTGTTCGCCTTTCACCCGCTGGCCCTCGAGGACGCCCTGCACTTCGGGCAGCGACCCAAGCTGGACCACTACGGCGAGTACGTCTTCATCGTCTTCTACGGGGCCGGGGAGAAGCCCGACTCCGACGGCGGGCATCTGCGCGAGGTGCAGATGTTCATCTCCGGGAAATGCCTCGTGACGCTCCATCGCGATCCGCTCCCGGCGCTTGACGAGCAGCTCGAGCAGCTGGACGGCGCGATGCTCCACTCCGAGCAGTTCCTCCTCTACCGCGTCTTCGACGCCCTGACCGACAGCTTCTTCCCGCCGCTGGCGGAGATGGACGACGAGATCGACGCGCTCGAGGCGGCCGTGTTGAAGGGCCCGACCGACGCTCAGCTCCAGCGTCTCTTCGCCATGAAGCGCTCGCTGGTGACCATGCGCAAGGTCGTCACCCCCCAGCGGGATCTCTTCGCCCGCTCGATCGACCAGCTGGCCGACCTGCCCGGCCTCGATCTCGACGAGCGCGACTACTTCCGCGACGTCTACGACCACCTGATCCGGATCTCCGATCTGATCGACTCCTACCGCGACCTCCTCTCCAGCACCACCGACCTCTACCTCTCGACGGTCTCCAATCGCCAGAACGAGGTCATGAAGCAGCTGGCCATCGTCGGCAGCATCTTCCTTCCCCTGTCCTTCATCACGGGCTTCTTCGGCATGAACTTCGCCTGGCTCGTCACCAAGGGGATCAACGACACCTGGACGTTCTTCGTCCTGGGCCTGGGCAGCATGATCGCCACCTGCGTGGGGATGCTGATGTTCTTCAGGCGCCGCGGCTGGATCTAGCGCGCCCAGAGGCACCTCCACGGCGCCTTCACACAATCGTTATGCCCCGCCGCGGATCGTCATGCGAGCGTAATTCGCCCGGTGGAACACTCGAAGAGTCTCATCACATTGACTCGGAGGTGAACGATGAAGACTCAACAGACCCCCCTCGCAGTGCGGCTCCGGACGTTGATGGCACAGCGCCGGCTGGACCGCCGGATCCTCGCCGGCTGCGACCCGCAGGAGAGCCCCGAGCTCGCCCTGCGGGTACGCCAGCTGACCGACCCGCACACCCGGAGAGAACTCGCCCAGAGCATCAGGCGGACAGTCCGCTACGCCGAACGCGACGCGGCGCCCAGCCCCCTGTCCGCCGTCATGGTCCAGCGCCCGGCCGTCAAGTTCGGGCGGGCCGCATTGATCGACCTGGCCGACCAGCTCGAACTTGCCGCCCGTGTCAGCCCGCGGGGAATGGTCCTTGCCAACGAGTTCGTCCGCGACGGTTTCAGCCCGCTCTATGACTCCTGGGCCCCGCGCACCGTGACCGAGGTCGCCCGCGAAGTGCAGGACGCCCTGGCCGTCTGGCAGACCGCCGAGGCGATCGCCGCCTAGAGCCGAAGCTCATTCCTCGGCACTGCGCCCGGCGATCCAGTTGGTCCCCGGCGTGTCGGTGAGGCCGTGGATCAGGATCGATGTGAAGACGGCAAGTGCCGCGATGTCGAAGATCTCGGGCCCGGCCGCGATCTGACGGGAAAGCACCAGCAGGGAGAACGCCATCGTGGCGACTCCCTTCGGGCCGAACCAGGCCATGAAGGCCTTGGCGGTCGTGGTCAGCTCGGTTCCCGTCAGGGCAACCCAGACGCCGATCGGGCGGGCCAGGAGGAACAGCCCCACGACAACCCCGACGGCGGCCCATCCTCCCGAGAACAGGCCGTGCAGGGTCAGCAGCGAGCCGAAGACCGTGAAGATCCCGAGCTTGACAATCTCGATGATCTCCTGGGCGTTGGCGGCGTACTGCTCGCGCAGGTCGGGGCGGCGAATGCCCAGCACGATCGCCGCGACGAACACCCCGATGAAGCCGTTGCCATGCGGTGGCAGGACGGTCAGGCCGTAGGTCGCGAAGGCCAGCCCCACCCCGTAGAGGGCACGCTGGTGTTCGGGGATCGAGGCGCCCCGGTCCCCAGGGAGGCCTCTCGGCAGGATCAGCGATCCGATCAGCCCCAGGACGAGGCCGAAGCCGAAGCCGAAGCCGATGTCCTGCAGGACGAAGCGCCACCAGACGAAATTCTGGGTGTTCGGGTCCAGGGCCGCCGCGAAGGCGAGGACCGCCGGGAGTGCCAGGCCGTCGTTGAGACCCGACTCGAGGTTCAGCGAGTGACGGATGACCCCGGGAACCCTCGGATCGGTGACGACCCCCGAGCTGAGAACCGGGTCGGTTGGGGACAGCAGCGCCCCCAGCAGCAGCGACTCCGTCCACGTCAGGCCGACCAGCCAGTGGGCAAGCGCGGCGACGATCACCGCGGTGATCGGCATGCCGACAGCCAGCTTGCGCAGCGGCAGGCTCCAGTGGCTCTGCAGGAGCTCGCCATCGACCTCCAGGCCGTCGCGGAAGAGGATCACGATCAGGGCCACGGTGGCCAGGTCGCGGACGAAGCCGGAGCTGGCGCTGAAGTCGAACACATCCGCCACTCCCGGGCCCAGCAGGAAGCCTGCGAGCACGAATACGGCCGCCAGAGAGAGCATGCTCCGATTGGCCAGGCCGGACAGGAGGGCGCCGAGCATAAGCAGGCCGCCGAAGACGATGGCCACGGTCTCGAAGGAGGTCACTCTTGTAGCGTCCCATACGGCTCAGAGATGACCGGCGAAAAAGGACACCTGAAGGTCTTCATCGGCATGGCCCCCGGCGTGGGGAAGACCTACCGCATGCTCCAGGAGGGACGTGCCGAAGCCGACACGGGGCGCGATGTCGTGGTCGGCTACCTCGAGACACATGGCCGGGCTGAGACCCTCGAGCAGGCCCAGGGGCTCGAGATCGTTCCCCGGCGGAGCCTCTCCTACCGCGGGACCCCCCTCGAGGAGATGGACCTGCCGGCCGTTCTGGACCGGCGGCCGGAGCTCTGCCTGATCGACGAGCTGGCTCACACCAATGCGCCCGGGGTCGAGCACGAGAAGCGCTACGAGGACGTCCGAACGGTTCTCGAAGCCGGAATCGACGTCTTCTCGACGGTCAACGTCCAGCATCTCGAGAGCCTCAACGACCAGGTCGCCCAGCTGACGGGAGCCAAGGTCCGCGAGACGATCCCCGACGAGGTTCTCTCGGCTGCCGACGAGGTCGTCCTGATCGACCTCACCCCCGAGGCCCTGATCGGCCGCCTGCGGGCCGGCAAGGTCTATCGCCCCGAGCGCGTCCAGGCGGCCCTGAGCAACTTCTTCAAGATCGAGAACCTGTCCGCCCTGCGAGAGACGGCCCTGCGCCAGGTCGCTGAGGACGTCGAGGTCAAGCGCCTCGTCCGCGAGCCCACCCCGATCGTCCGGCGCGACGAGGAGGGACACCCACTCTCGGAGGAGCCGGTCCCCCAGGCGATCGCCGAGCGGCTGCTGGCGATCGTGGAGCTGACAGACGACTCCGAGCGCGTGGTACGCCGGGCATGGCGCTCCGCGCAGCGTCTCGACGGCGAGCTGGACGTGCTCCTGGTTCGCCCGCCCGGGCGCCCGCCCAGCCCTGAGGATCGCCGCCACGTCGAGGAGCTGAGGCGGCTCGTCTCGATGCTGGGAGCCCGCCTGCGGGTCGAGGAGACCGAGGATGTGGCCTCCGCGGCTATCACCGTCGCTCGCGCAATTGGAACCACCTACATCCTGCTGGGCACGCCTCGCCGGACGGGCCGGCTGGGACGCCTGGGGCGAGGCCCGGACCTGCTATCCCGTCTGCTGGACGGGCTCCCAGGAGTCGATGTGCGGATTGTCACCGATCCGACTTTGCGTTCCGCGCCGCCCCCCGCCGAAGAGTCCTCGAAACGTGGAGGACTCGCGGGGGAGAGTGGCGAAGGTGTGCGGGCACCGGCGATCGACGCCGGATCGGCTCCGCCCGCCGGGCGCGGATCCTAAAGATCTCCTGCGAGCCGCAACCCGACCACACCAGTGTTGTTCTGAGGAGATACATGAAGCCCCCCGCACGTAGCCTCCGCCTGATCTGCCTCGCCGCCACGACCGTTGCCCTGGCCCTGCTGGCAGCGCTGCCCAGCGCCGGAGCGGTAGCGCCCCGGGCCCACGCGAGCTCCTCCTACCTGACGGGCATCGGCGACGAGCAGACGACGATGTTCTCGAACCCGCTCTACCAGCAGCTGCACACGAAGATCGCCCGCTACATCGCTCCCTATGACGCAGCGGTGCGTGGCGACATGCTGGGGAAGGCACGGGAATGGATCAGCGACGCCGAAGCTCAGCACGAGCAGGTCCTGATCGCCTTCTACCACTCCGAGCACACGCCGACGAAGATGCCAAGTGTCGCGACCTACCAGAAGGATGTGGCGGCCTTCGTCAAGGAGTTCCCCAACGTGCGCCAGTACCAGTCCTGGGACGAGTCGAACCGGGGCAACATCCCCCACGTCCTGTCCAGCCCGTCGGCCGCCGGCGCGGCCAAGTACTACCAGGCGCTGGTGCGGGTCTGCAAAGGCTGCACGGCGATCGGCCTGGACGTGCTGGATGCCGCCAACATCACTCCCACGCTGCGCTACATCTCCGAATTCAAGCGCCAGGTGCGCCGCCTGCACACGGCCATGCCGAAGATCTGGGGGCTGCACAACTACTCCGACGTGAACCGCCTGGAAAGCTGGCGGACCCGCGAGCTGATCAAGGCCTTCGGCGGCCAGGTCTGGCTGACCGAGACCGGCGGCATCGTCCAGTTCGGCCCGAACTTCAAGAACAAGCACGGATCGGGCCTGACGCGTGCAGCCAAGGTGCTCAAGTACATGTTCTCCCTTGCCGCCGCGCACTCCCAGATCAAGCGGCTCTACATCTACGACTGGAGTGGCGGAGTCGCCTCGACCCGCTTCGATGCGGGGCTGACGAACGCCAAGGATCAGCCTCGGGCGGGCTACGTCATTGTCTGCCGCCAGTTGCACGGCTCGGCCTGCTCGGTAAAGACGGCCAGCAACTAGCCGCGAGCGTCCGGCGCGCCGGAGCGGCGCGCCCTCAGGCGGTGCCGGCGACCTGCGTGGGGTGAGCCGCCGAGCTCCGGCCCTCGCCCCGCGGCGGCGCCTCGCGGCGCAGCGCCCACATCGCCCCGAGCGCGGCCAGGCCGGCGATGACGGCGTAGATGACAAGCCGGTCCAGCGGGTAGCGGGCGCCGTCGTGGAGGGTCAGGTTGAGAGCCGTCATGTCTCCGGCGCCCCTGATGCTCAGGAGTCCCTGGTGGTCGATTCCGAGGACCGTCGGCCCGAGGGCCGCGAACAGTCCCCATGCCCCCAGGGCGAGGGCCCCGGCGCCCATCTGGCGTGACGTCAGGGCCAGGCGGGGCATCGCAGCGGCCGCCACCACCACCGCGCCGCCCACAGCGAGGACGAACGGCCAGATCGCCCCCCAGCCGCGGCCCAGCCCGAATGCCGAGGCGATCGTCGGCTGGAATTCGGCCTTGCTGAGCAGCCGTGCCCAGACGACCGTCTCGTTCTCATAGCCGACCAGCGGATGGGTGACCGTGGCGATGCAGATCGTGGTGATCGAGACGGCGGCGAGCGCGATGGTGGGCCCGGGATAGCGCTTGAGTGCGATGCCCAGGGGACAGGCCAGGAAGGGCAGCATGGTGATCATGAAGCGCGGCCCCGGCGAGCCCCCGCCGAAGGGCAGGTAGTAGCCCGAGTTGTAGATCAGGTAGATCAGCGAGATCGCCGTGATGACCAGTGCCTCGGCCCGTTTGCCGCGCCGGTAGAGCAGCCAGGTGCCGACGCCGCCGAGGAGCAGGACCGGTGAGATGGTGAACATCCCCCGCGAGTCGAACAGCAGCGTGATCAGCACCTTCGGGCGGGGGGTTGAGATGCCGAAGAAGCCCTGCTGCTGCTGCTTGATGTTTGCGTAGGCGATGTGCGTCCAGGAGCCGAAGGCCGCGTGGTTGTAGAGCAGCAGCGGGATGATCCCGATCAGGGCTCCCAGCAGCAGCACGCCCGCCCGTATGGCCATCGGGCCGGGACGCAGCGAATCGCGGCGCGAGAGCGTGTAGAGGCCCAGCACCACCGCCGCGAAGGCCAGCGGGTACTCGGAGCTCAGCGCGTAGCCGATCGCCAGGCCGGCCGCCCCGACCAGCAGCAGCCGTTGAGGCCCGGCTCGCTCGCGGAAGAGGATCGCGAAGGCCAGGAAGCCGAGCATGGCGCCGAAGACGTGCGAGAACAGGAGCGTGGAGAAGGGCAGCAGGAGCGTTCCCAGGCCGGCCGTCACCGCCGCCGCCACGCCGTAGCCCGGCTCGAACGCCTCGGCGACCCTCCAGACGAGCAGCATCAGGATCAGGCCCGGCAGGACCGCTCCCCACCACCCGATGAAGTCGATGACCTCGTCTTCGCCTCGCAGGGCCTGGGAGGAACGCGCCAGCCGGGGCGCGTCGATCGCCGTGAGACCCTCGTAGAAGGGAACCGAGAAGATCGCCAGCCCCGGCGCCCGGGCGGAATAGAAGTGGCCCTTGTATTCGGCCTTGTCTTTCGTCTGGTAGGGGCCCGCGTCGATCGTCTCGCGCCCCGCATCGAGCGCCCTGATCAGGTCGTAGTGCGAGCTCTGGTTGTCCGACCAGTTCTGGAGCATCACGGCGGCCGCCAGGCTCGCCAGGAGGATCGCCGCCAGCGCCAGACGCCCCCGCTTACCGCCGGGGATCAGGCGCCGCCGGGCGCTCTTGGGTTTCGCCGCGGCCTGCTCGGGAGGCGGCGCGTCGGCCTGCTCTTCGGGGCCGCTCATCAGTTGGTTCCGTGCAGCGCCGCCGGGCCGGGGCCGATCTCATAGATGACCGAGTTCCCGGCGACGTGGCGGGTAACGCCCAGGCCGGCGATCGGCTTGGCTGCCGCCGCGACCGGGTTCGGCGGCTCGGGAAACTCGAGGCCGTGCTCCGGCGGCAGGCCGGGGTAGGGGGTCAGGTGCAGGACGACCGTCCTGATCCCGTAGTAGCGGAGCTTCTCGATGCTGGCCTTGTCGGGGAAGCCGTTCATCCCGCCGCGCAGGTCATCGACCGCCGGGATGTCGAAGGTGCTGTTGCCGATCGGGATCTTGTAGAAGCCGTTGGTCGAGAAGTACTGCCAGACGCGGTCGTTGACCCCGTTGGTCGGAAGGTCCATCCGCGGGCCGGGCAGGCCGATTTCGGCGCTCGTCGGCCGCGGCGCGACGGGGTGGGCCAGATGTCCGGCTCCTTCGCCGAGCAGCCCGATCAGCAGACCCACGCCGACCACACCGCCGAGGGCGTTGAAGGAGTGCTGCCGGCCCCAGCGCCGTGAGCGTCCGACCAGCCACTCGGCTCCGGCTCCTGCCAGCAGCGCGTAGAAGAGCGTTCCCGTGATGAATATCCGGCCCGGCACACGTACCCCGTTCCAGCCCGGCGCGTAGTCGAACAACAGCCGGTAGGGATAGCCCTTTCCGGTCAGTCCGAGGCCCATGGCCAGGATCGAGACGGTCAGGATGCCCAGCACCAATCCGATCCGCAATCGCTTTGTGAGCGGCGAGCCGCCGATTCCGGCGACCCCCAGGATCGTCAGCACCAGGATCAGCCCGCCGGGGAAGAAGACATCCTCGTTCTTGGAGTGAACGTGGTCGCGGGCAGGGGAGGTGAGATCGCCCCAGACCCTGTTCTCGGAGGACGCCGACAGCAGCGCCGCGGGTCCCGATGAGTAGTTTTTGACTTCCTTGAGCGTCCGCTTGGCCGTCGGGTACTCCTGGGAGATCTTCAGGTATGGGCGGGCCTGGTAGACGCCGACCAGCAGCAGCAGGGCGCCGCCGGCGATCGTGGCAAGCAGGATCCGGCGTGGCAGGAACGGCCCGCGAGAGCGGATCGCCTCGGCCGGGCCGTCGGAGCGCTCCTTCCCGGCGCCTGTTGCCCCCTCGCCGGCGGGCGGGGTCTCGGCGCTCGCATCCGCGGGATCCCTTTGCTTGAACCACCAGTGCAGGACCGCGACGAGTCCCAGGATGGCCAACAGGTAACAGAACTGGAGGCCCAGGGTGAAGCCGAGGCTGAGTTGCCAGATCGCCACCAGCCAGCCCGCGATGACGAACCCCAGCGAGCTGCGGCGGTAGCCGCGCAGGAGCAGGAACAGCGCCAGCGGGATCCCGCCCGAGGAGATCACGTGAAGATGCCCCGCCTCCGTCACCCGGTAGGGGGCATAGGCGAAGGCGACACCCGCCGCGGCTCCCCCGAGGCGGCCCAGGCCGATCTCCCGTGCCAGCAGGTAGGCGCCCACGAAGGACAGCGTCCAGGCGAACAGGAACAGCAGGTTGTAACGGACGAGTGCGGCGACCGTTCCCGACCCGAAGAAGGCGGCCGGGCCATAGCCCAGCAGGGAATCCGAGAAGGCAAGGCTGAGCGGGTGGGGGTAGAAGGCGTTCGAGTCGAACAGGTGCAGCGGGTTGTGCAGCATCGCGTGCCCGACCCAGGCGATCTCCCAGGCCGTGCGGATCGGATCGCCCAGGTCGGGTGCGATCCGGCTCTGCATGTGGAGGATCAGTGGCCAGGTCGTGAGGATCGCCAGCAGGACGCCGGCGAGGATGACCAGGAGCACCTCCCGGCGGGTGAATGACGGCGATGGAGCCCAGCGGGCCGGCTCGCGCGAACTCGCGCCCTGCGCGATCGCGGGGCTCGGGATGCTGCCGGTCGTCCCGTTGACGCTCGGCTCGCCGGAGCCGGGAGCGGTGCTGGGAAGACTGGGGGGGCCGGCGCTCACGGCCTGCGGGTGTCGGGGGCCACGCGGATCGGCGCAGCATACGGTAGGCGCCTGAGACGTTGCGGCGAACGGGGGCGAGACGGTTGTGCCGTCCCGTCGCCGCGCTTTGCGTCAGACTGCGGCCAGTGAAGGTTCTGGTTGTAGGTGCAGGAGGGGTCGGCGCGGCGTTTGCCGCGATCGCTCAGCGACGCCCTGTGTTCGAGCATGTCGTCCTTGCCGACGTCGCCATCGAGCGCGCCAACGCGGCGGCCGCCCGGCTGGGGGAGCCCGACCGCTTCAGTGGCGAGCGGGTCGATGCCTCGAGCCGCTCCGAGCTGGTGGACCTGATCGAGCGGGTCAAGCCCGACGCGGTCCTCAACGCCTGCGACCCGCGCTTCAACGAGCCGATCTTCGCCGCCGCCTACGACGCCAAGGTGACCTACCTGGACATGGCCATGACCCTGTCCCACCCCCACCCGGAGAAGCCTCTGGAGCTTCCAGGGGAGATGCTGGGCGACAAGCAGCTGGCCGAGCACGAGGCATGGGAGGCGTCGGGGCTGCTGGCTCTCGTGGGCATCGGCGTCGAGCCCGGCCTGTCGGACATCTTCGCCCGCCACGCGGCCGATGAGATGTTCTCGAGCATCACCGAAGTGGGTGTCCGCGACGGAGCCGACCTGGTCGTCGAGGGCTATGACTTCGCTCCGACCTTCTCGATCTGGACGACCATCGAGGAGTGCCTCAACCCGCCCCTCATCTGGGAGCGCGAGCGTGGCTTCTACACCACGCCGCCCTTCTCCGAGCCGGAGATCTTCAACTTCCCCGAGGGGATCGGTCCCGTCGAATGCGTCAACGTCGAGCACGAGGAGGTCGTGCTGATTCCCCGCTGGGTCGAGTGCGAGCGGGTGACCTTCAAGTACGGCCTCGGGCAGGAGTTCATCGACGTGCTCTCGACCCTGCACAAACTGGGCCTCGACTCGACGGACCCGGTGATGGTCCGCGGCAACCCGGTCTCCCCGCGCGACGTCGTCGCGGCGGCCCTCCCCGATCCCGCCACGCTGGGCGAGCGGATGAGCGGGCGGACCTGCGCCGGAACATGGGTCAGGGGCACCGGCAAGGATGGGAGTCCCCGCTCGACCTACCTCTACCACGTGGTCGACAACGAGACCACCATGCGCGAGTACGGAAGCCAGGCCGTCGTCTGGCAGACCGCCGTGAACCCCGCCGTCGCCCTCGAGCTGCTCGACCGTGGCGACTGGAAGGGCGCCGGCGTCCTCGGCCCCGAGGCCTTCGCCTCCCAGCCGTTCCTCGATCTACTCGCCGAGTACGGCTCGCCTCACGGCGTCATGGAGCTCGACGCCTCCTAGTTTGCCCCGTCGGTAGTTGGTTATACTACTGGCATGAGTAAGCGGCTCCAGGTGGTGTTGGGAGACGGAGACCTGGAGCGCTATTCCCGCACTGCCCAGGCGGCCGGACTCTCCCTTTCGGAATGGGCCCGTCAGGCCCTGCGGGTCGCTGAGCGCGAAATGTCCGGTGGCGATGTGGAGGCGAAGCTGGCCGCTATCCGTCGGGCTGTCAGCCACGGAGCGTCCGGCCGTGAAGTGGACATCGAGACGATGCTCGAGGAGACGGAGGCGGGTTATCTCGGCGCCTTGGCCGCGAGCCCCGAGCGCCCGCACGAAGCTTGATCTTCATCGACGCCAACGTCCCGATGTATCTGATCGGCGGCACACACGCCCACAAGCACCAGGCATACACGCTCCTTGAGAAACTGGCTCTCGAACGGCGACGGCTGGTCACAAGCAGCGAGGTGTTCCAGGAGATGCTCCACCGTTACGTCTCGATCGATCGACGCGATGCAATCGAGCCCGCCTTCGAGGCCCTGGAGGGTGTGGTCGACGATGTGCTCGCGGTCGAGCGAGCCGACGCCTTCGCGGCGAAGGACCTGATCCATTCACATCCGCGGCTATCTGCCCGCGACGCGCTCCACGCTGCCGTCATGCGCCGTCACGAGATCAGCGAGGTGTTCAGCTTCGACCGCGGCTTCGATGTGCTCGCCGGCGTGAGGCGCCTTCCACTCGGACTCTGAGCATCAGGAACGGACGAAGCGCGCGCCCCTGACAGGCGCGCGCTTCGCTGGAGCTTCGGAGTGAGGACTAGAAGTCCACCTGCGGCGGGAGCGTCTCCAACGGATGATCGAGGATTCCCGGAGGAGCGACTTCACGCTTGCGCGAGAAGAACTCTTTGAAGTAGGGCCGCGAGATAACCGCCAGGATGAAGCCCAGGATCAACCCGCCGATGCCCATCCACAGCGGCAGGGTGATGCCGAGGATCGGCTTCGAGGAGACGTTTTCGGTCTTGCCGTAGTAGATCGCGCCCTTGACGCCGACGGCCCACATCAGCAGACCTCCCAGGAACGGCCCGAGGCCCAGGAGAATGAAGTTGCGCGCGCTCTTCCCAAGCTCCTTGCGGTAGTAGAAGGCGCAGGCGAAGCCGGTGAAGCCGTAGTAGAAGACGATCGGGAAGCCGATTGCCGCGACCGAGTCTTCCAGGACGCTTTCGGAGAGCAGCAGCAGGACGACCGTGAGGATGATCGACAGCGCGCCGAAGCCCAGCGTCGAGACCGTCGGCGTGAGGTAGTTTTTGTGGACGCGCTGAAGGATCCGGTGGACGGCTTTCCAGTGAGCCATCGAGAGCGTCGTTCGCGCGGTCGGCAGGATCGTCGTCTGTGTCGAGGCCGACGCCGAGGTGAGCACCGTGATCACCAAGAGCTTGTTCAGGGTGCCACCAAGCACTCCCGTGCCCAGCGCGTTGAGGACGTCTTCCTCGTTTCCTTCTGCGGTCAGGAAGCCGACGCCGTGGAAGGACTGTGCCGCCGCGGTGACGACGACGTAGATCAGCACCAGCAGGATCGTCGAGAGGACAGCGGCCTTGCCCGGTCCCTCGGTCGGATCCTCGGACTCCTCGTTGACCGCCACGCCCGAATCCCAGCCCCAGTAGATGAAGAAGGCCACAAGGACCGCCACCGCCAGATCACCCCAGCTCATCGCGAAGGGGTTGATCCAGTCGAGCGACGGCTTGATCGATCCCGCCGGAGGGTTGCTGCCGTAGACCTTCACGAACGCGACAACCGAGAACAGCCCGAGGATCCCCACCTCGATCCCCAGCAGCATCGTCTGGATTTTCGCCGAGAGCTCGATGCCGCGGTAACAAATCCAGGTCATCAGGGCGATCCAAAGGACCGCGACGATGATCACGGCGGCTTTCGATTCGCCGAGTTCGGTGAAGCCGAAGAGCTTGAAGGTGTAGATCGCCGCGATGTCCGACAGCGAGGCCATCACGATCACATCCGCAAGGAAGATCGCCCAGCCGTTGACCCAGCCCGTCATCGGCCCGAACGCTCGGGTGGTCCAGGCGAACGTCGTGCCGGCATCCGGATCCGCTTTGTTGAAGTACTTGTAGGCGGAGGCGACCAGCAGCATCGGGATGAAGGCGACGATCATGACCGCCGGCGCGTGGACGCCGACGCCCTTGACGGCGACGATGAAGCCCAGCGTGGCTGCCAGCGAGTAGGCGGGCGCGGTCGACGCGACGCCGATGACGACGTTCGAGACGTAACCCAGGGCGCCTTTTTTGAGCCCCTTGTCCATCACGCCCGATGTTCCTGATGCGGCGACGTCTCCGGCTGCCATCAAGGCTCCTCTCGTAGTTACGGGTGGGTGCTCATGCGGTTTGTTGCGAAAAGGTACGGGAAACCTATGTTCAGTGCCGGAGGGCGTGCAAGGGGCAGTTGTCCCAAAAAACCTCGCCGGTCCTGTACTTTGTGTACAAGCCGAATCGCAAGCCTTTTCCTGAGGCCCACTTGAAGCGGGTATTTGGGCGGGATAGGCTTGTCCTGAACGTCTAGGCAAGTGCGACTCGGCGCAAACAGGGAGATGAGGTAATGGCCACTCCGAATCTGA
>CAZFGJ010000063.1:0-15164 GCA_964518445.1 uncultured Solirubrobacteraceae bacterium | reverse complement strand
GGCCGGAGCCGAGGCTGCAGGCGGGGCCGGAGCCGCGGGCGGCTGCTCGGCGGCGGGTTGTGCGGGAGCTCCGTTGCTCGATGCGGGGCCGCCGACGCCGAGTGCTTTCAGCGCGGCGGACTCCTCGACGGAGGACGCGGCGGCCTTGGCCTCGATACCGGCAGCCTTCAGCTTCTCGAGCAGTTCCTTGCTCGAGAGCCCTTGCTCCTTGGCGATCTCATGTACGCGCTTCTTACTCATCGACCTATCGATTCTACGAGCTTGCTGTCAAGTGAGACCTTGGCACGCAGGGCGCGCGGGATGCCGCCACGCCTGATTGCTTCGGCCAGGCACTCCTGGCTGGGGAGATCCGCACCGGCGGAACGGTGCAGGTAGGCACCCCGGCCGTCCATACGGTTCTGGATATCGAGTACGGCGGTGGCCGGTGCTCCTGAGGAGCTCGGGGACAGCGCGATGCGGATCAGCTCCGGCTTAGGCGCGACCTCTCCACATCCAACGCATCTGCGTCGTGGCGGCCGGCAGCCCGGAGGGCTGTGCCGGGGGGCTATGTCGTCTGCTCCTCGGCGGCGTCCTCGTGCGCCTGCTCGGGTGCCTGCGCCTGCTCCTCGGCGAGGACCGGGGATGGGACCGCGGTGCTCTCGATCGGCAGATCATCCTCTGGCGAGGCCTCGGCTACGGCCGTCTCGGCCGGCTGCTCCGGCTCGGCCGCCGCGGTCTCCTGCGGCTGCTCGGGCTCAGTTGCGCTCGGCGGGTCGGGTGCGTCGCCGCCCTGGGCTGCCGAGAGGTCGGCGATGTTGTCGCTGTCGATCCCCGCCAGGGCCTGATGCGACTCGAGGCCACAGTAGCGGGAATTGGGCAGGGCGGCGTTGGGGCAGCGTCGGCCGTTGGAGAGAATCGCCGCGCAGCGGCCCTGGACCTCCTCCTCCTCGTAACCGTGCTCGGCCTCCTCGGCTGCGAACTCGGTCTCGGAGCGGATGTCGACGCGCCAACCGGTCAGGCGGGCGGCAAGGCGTGCGTTCTGGCCTTCGCGGCCGATCGCCAGCGAGAGCTGGTCGTCGGGAACGATCACCGTTGCCTGCTTGGCCTCGTCGTCGACCAGGACCTCGCGGACGCGGGCCGGCGAGAGCGCCTTGGCGACGAACCTGGCCGGCTCCTCGTTGAAGGGGATGATGTCGATCTTCTCGCCGCGGAGCTCGGAGACGACCATCCGCACACGCGAGCCTCGCGGACCGACACACGCGCCGACGGGGTCGACACCGTCGGTGTTCGAGACGACGGCGATCTTCGAGCGGTAGCCCGGCTCACGGGCGACGTTGGCAATTTCGACGAGACCGTCTGCGATCTCGGGGACCTCCAGCTCGAACAGCTTCTTGATCAGCTCAGGGTCGCGACGCGAGACGATGATGGCGGGGCCCTTGGTGGAGGGTGAGACCTCCTTGATGACGGCCTTGATCCGCTGCGAGTGGTCGTAGCGCTCCCCGTCGACCTGCTCGGACTTGGGGAGCAGCGCCTCGACGCGTTCGCGCAGCTGCACCAGCGTGTAGCGGGAGTCGGACTGCTGGACGATGCCCGTGATCAGCTCGCCCACGCGGTCGCGGTATTCCTCGTACATCATGTCGCGCTCGGCCTCGCGGATCCGCTGGAGGATCACCTGCTTGGCGGTCTGGGCGGCGATCCGGCCGAAGTCGTCCGGGGTGACGTCCTGCTCCTCGATCTGGTCGCGGTATTCGGCGAACTTTTTCGGGTCGATTTCCGGTTCCTCGGGTTCGCGCATCTCGCCCGTCTCGGGGTCGATCGTCGTTTCCTCGTCGATCGTCTCCACGATCAGGTGCGCCTCAAGGCGCTCCGGGATGATCAGTTCGATAACCCTGAAGTCGGCCGTCTCGCGGTCCATCTCGACGCGGGCGTACTTGGCTGAGCCGGGCTGCTTCTTGTAGGCCGAAAGCAGCGCGTCCTCGAGCGCGATCATCAACTTCTCGGGCTCGATCCCCTTCTCGCGGGCGAGCGCATGCATGGCCTCAAGGATTTCGCGTGACATGTCCGGAACGGCTCCTTAATCCTCGATCAGGTTCGAGCGTCGAATCTCCGAGTAGGGGATCGCGATGACGCCCCCGTCGGCGGCCAGCGTGACCTCGTCCTCGGAAGCTCCCACGAGCTCTCCAGTGAAGCTTCTAGCGGCACGCGCCTCGGGGTCGCTGGGCGGCCCCACCGGACGCGGGTGGCGGGTCCGCACGCGGGCCTTGCGGCCGACGAAGCGGCGGAAGTGAGCCGGCTTCGTCAACGGGCGCTCGCTGCCCGGCGAGGAGACCTCGAGCGAGTAGCGCTCGCGCATGTCGTTGAGCAGCATCGTGACGCGCTCGCAGAGTTCGAGTGTGACCCCGTCGGGATGATCGATGAACACGCGCAGGCAGCGGCCGCCGAGCACCTCTGCGAGGAGCACCTCGACGTCGGGCTCATTGGTCGCGAGCCGGGTTTCGATCTCTGTCTGAAGCTGGGTCATGGGCGTTTCCGTTTTGGGTCCTTACGCAAAAAAAGCGGGCGGGCGCCCACTCTCGGTCCTGCTGCCGGCACCTGCGTACCGACACGAAAGCTGTCCGCCGAGCATAGCATCGGCGCGCATTGCCGGTGCATGATCAGGCCCGTTCGGCGTCCCTGCGGGCGAGGTCCCGGTAGCGCCGATAATCCTCGCGCTCCGGTCTCAGCGACGAGGCCAGAGCGAGGGGCTTGCAGGCCTCCCGGTGGCGCCCCAGCTTCTGCATCGAGCGTCCCAGGCAGAACAGCGCGTAATCGTTGGTCGGGGACTCCGCGGCGATCGCCTCGAACTCGGCGGCGGCGCTCTCATAGTGCTGCGCGTGGAACAGCGCCCGCCCCAGGGCCTCGCGGATCGAGGCCTTGTCGGGCTCGAGATCGCGCGCCCGTTTGAGAGGCACGATGGCCGCCTGGTGGTCACCGTTCTCGAGCAGGGTGCGACCGCGTTGGTAGAGCTCGTATACGCCCTCCATCGGGGAAACTCTAGTGGGCTCGGCGCAGCCCCTCAACGGTGTCCAGGATGGCTGAGGCGACCTGCTCCTTCCCGGCCCGTGGCACATGGCGCTCGCCGGTCCCGTTCCCGTTGGGAGCGGTGAGGATGGTGACCTCGTTGTGCGACGAGTCAAAGCCGATGTCGCTGCGCGAGATGTCGTTCACGACGACCGCGTCAAGACCCTTGCCGGACAGCTTCAGCCGGCCGTGCTCGATCGCCTGCTCGCCGTGCTCGGCGGCGAAGCCCACAAGCGTCTGGCCGGGCCGCCGATGCGAGGCAAGGTTGCCGATCACGTCCTTGGTCGCCTCGAGGCGCAGCTCGAGCTCGCTCCTGCCCTGCTTCTTGATCTTCCCGGCCTCGGCCTGGGCGGGCGCGAAGTCGGCGACGGCGGCGGCCATCAGCAGAACGTCGCAGCGGGCGAACTCACGCTCGCAGGCCTCCCCCAGTTCAGCGGCCGTCCGCACATCCAGCCGCGCCACCCCGTGGGGCCCTCCGATGGCGACGTTCGCGGCGATCAGGGTCACGCTCGCGCCGCGGCGGTGGGCAGCCTCGGCGAGGGCCAGGCCCATCCGCCCCGAGGAGTTGTTGCCGATGTAGCGGACGCTGTCGATCGGCTCGCGGGTCCCCCCTGCCGTGACCAGCACGTTCAGTCCGCTGAGGGCTCCTGTCGTCACCTGCCCGCCTTCCAGGTGGGCGATCTCGCAGGCCTTCAGCAGCTCCGCCGGCTCGGCCAACCGGCCGACGCCATGCTCGCCCTTGGAAGCCAGGCGGCCCTCCCCCGGGTCGATGATCGTCGTCCCCCGCCGGCGCAGCGTGTCGAGGTTGGCCCGGGTTGCCGGGTGCTCGTACATGTGGTTGTTCATGGCCGGCGCCACGAGCAGCGGGCAGCGGGCGGCCAGGGCGCTGCTGGTGAGCATCCCGTCAGCCAGGCCCGCGGCGAGCTTGGCGATCGTGTTGGCCGAGGCCGGAGCGACGAGCATCACATCGGCGTTCCCCACGAGCTCGAGGTGGCTGATCGGCTCGTGATCCGCCAGCGGCTGGTCCGGGAAGGCGCCCCTCATGGGGTCGCGGGTGAACTCGTCGACCAGGACCGGCGCGCCGGTCAGAGCCGAGAAGGAGACAGGACCGACGAACTTCTGGCTGGTCGGTGTCTGGATGACGCGGACGACATGCCCGTCGGCCGTCGCAAGGCGTACGAACTCGAGCGCCTTGTAGGCGGCGATGCCACCGGTGACGCCAAGCAGAATCCTCATATCTCAGGTTGTAGAGCCCTCAGAGGGCCAGCGCAACCGCCGGGTCGGCGATTGCCCGCCGTGGAATTCCCGACGGCGGGCCGGCTACCGGTTTTCTTCAGCACTCGCGACCGGTGGTCCCGGGCCAAGCGATTCGAGGACGCAGCAAGCGAAATGTGCACCCCACATGAGCGCGCGAGGACGCCGAAGCGCGCCGCGCCCGCGGCTACCGGTAGTGGTACTTCATCTTTCCTGCAGCTACCTCCTCGAGGGCGATCGTGAGGTAGTTTTTCGAGCCCGATTCGATCATCGGGGGCGGGAACTCGTCGAACGTGCCCTCGCCGAGGTTGTGGTAGTAGCTGTTGATCTGCCGGGCGCGCTTGGCGGCGACGATCACACTGGCGTAGTTCGAGTCGACCTGCTCGAGAAGGAGGTCGATGCGGGGGGAGATCATGTTTCGGGTGCGCCTCTCTGTCCGGGTGGGTGCAGTCTCAGTCTAGCTGCCGCTGTCAGTCGAGCTCAGCCGAAACGATCCCGGTGATCTCGTCCAGGGCATCTTCCAGGCGGTCGTTCACGACCACATGGGCGAACTCCGGCTGCGCCGCCAGCTCGCTTTCGGCGACGCTCAGCCGGCGTGCCACCTCGTCCTGGTCGTCCGTCCCCCGGCCGACGAGCCGGGTGCGCAGGGCCTCGAGCGAGGGTGGGGCGATGAACACCTGGACGGCCTCGGGCATGGCGGCCCGCACCTGACGGGCGCCCTGGACCTCGATCTCGAGGACGATCGGGACGCCGTCGCTGACCCGGCGGTCCAGCTCGGAGCGGAGCGTCCCGTAGCTGCGCCCGGCGTAGTCGGCATGCTCGACGAAGTCCCCCTCCTGCACCCTCCGATCGAAGTCCTGGCGGCTGAGGAAGTGGTAGTCGACGCCGTCCTCCTCGCCCGGCCGTGGACCGCGGGTGGTCGCGGAGACGGACAGCTCGAGTTGCGGCAGGCGCTCACGCAGGCCCCTGATGAGGGTCCCCTTGCCGACCCCGGAGGGTCCGGTTATGACGAACACGCGCGCCACGGGCAGAGGACCCTAGTGAGCGGGGCGGAGGAAACCCGGAAACCGCACAACAGAGCGGCAAGGGACCCGTTGGCTGGGTGCTCGGCGTCTAGGGCGTCGGAGGCCAAGCCGGGCAAGGACGTACCCCTTCGGGGCACAGGCAGCGAGCGTGGCCTGCGCGAGCAGGCGAGCGATCGAGGACGCCGTCCGGCGCCGGCATCCGCCGTCCTAGTGGTGGAGGAGGCTGATGAGCTCCGAGCGCTGGCGCTCGGAGAGGCCGCCGATGGTCTTGCTCGGCGCGATGCGGCAGTGGACCAGGATCTTGTTGACCTTGACGCGCCCGTACTTGGGGACGGCCAGGAGCATGTCGAAGACCTTTGCCGTCTCCACGTACTCGGGGGGATCGGTCAGCAACTGGTGGATCGAGCGGCGCCCTGACTTCAGATCACGCTTCAGCTGTGCGCGCTGAATACGGATCTCGTTGGCCCGGGCGAGCGCGTCCATCCTCTGGTTGAGGGACCGCTCTGGGGTAGTCGAATTGCTCGTGGACCCCGTCGGGCCGGTCGCCGTCACCATGGGCGGCGAGTCTACACACCGGAGAGCATCGATCAAGAAAAAGTCCCGAATTCACCTCGACCTCAGCTTCAGGTATAGGTGAATCGAGGTTGCTGGACGGTGCCAATCAATGTTTGCAGGGGTTTTTAGGCTCTTCAGAGGAGCCCTCTGGCGACCCTGCCGCCCGCCGCCGGATCACGGAAGCTCTCCGTGCCAACCGCGACCAGAGTGGCCCCCACATCGAGCAGTTGCCGCGCATCGCCAGAGCTCTGGACGCCGCCCATTCCCACGATGGGGATCTCCACTCGCCGGGCCACGGCGGCCACCTGGGCAAGCGCCACGGGCCGTATCGCCGCGCCCGAGAGCCCTCCCGTCCCGCCTCCGAGCCAGGGCTCGCCGGTGCTCGAGCCGGGTGCCAGGGCCATCGCCCGTAGCGTGTTGATCAGCGAGACGGCGTCGGCCCCGCCCGCCTGGGCGCCCTCGGCGCAGCGGGGAACGTCCGCCGCGTTGGGCGTCAGCTTGACGATCAGCGGCTTGGCCGTGCGGCCGCGGACGCCCGCCACGACCGCCTCGAGCTGCGCCGGGTCGGCGCCGATGTCAAGGCCCGTCTTGACGTTGGGGCAGGAGACGTTGAGCTCGATCGCCGAGATCTCGCTGCGCTCATCGCAGGCCTCCACGAGGGCCGCGAGTTCCTCGACCGTCGAGCCCATGACGTTGGTGATCAGCGCCACCGGATGGGCGAGTCCGTCCGCTGAGCAGGTTGGATCGCTTCGCATCGCCGAGATCTCAGGGAGGTCATCGCGCAGGTAGGCCTCGAGTCCCCTGTTGGGAAGGCCGATCGAGTTGATCAACCCAGCCGGTGTCTCCCAAAGCCTCGGCGGAGGGTTGCCCGGATGGGGCTCCAGGGTGATCGTCTTCGAGACGTATGCGGCGAAGGGAAAGCTGTCCTTGAGCTCATCGCCGAAGGCTTTCCGGGCGGCGATCGCATCGAAGGTCCCGGAGCCGTTGATCACCTGGTGGGCCAGGGTCAGGCCACAGAAGTCGACGCTCATGAGGGGGCACCGGCATGCGCCTCGACGTGGTCGAGATCGTGGCCGTCGATCACCGGCCCGTCCACGCAGACGCGAAGGTACCCACCGCCCCGCTTGGGCACCACGCAGCCGTAGCAGGCCCCGAACCCACAGGCCATGCCGGCCTCCAGGGCGAGCTGCGATGGAACACCGGCGTCCTCGCAGAGGGCCCTCACGCCCTCGAGCATCCCTGCGGGGCCACAGGAGTACACGACCGCACCCGGGTCGCGCTTCAGCTCCGCCTCGAGCAGGTCGGTGATCAGCCCGTGGTGGCCCGAGGAGCCGTCGTCGGTGGCGATCTGGGCGCCCCGCAGCAGATCGGCGCCGGGGAGCCTCGAGGCGTCTCGGAAGCCGAGTAGGACTGTCGTCTCGATTCCCTCATCCTCGAGCTGGTCCTGGAGTATCGCCAGTGGTGCGATGCCCACGCCTCCTCCGGCGAGGATCGCCCGGCGGCCCTCCTGCGGCCCGGTGAAGCCGCGGCCCAGTGGGCCCGTGACGTGGATCGGATCGCCCGCCTCAAGCTCGCAGAGCCGGTGGGTCCCGGGGCCGACGTCCTCGAGCAGGTAGTGGGCCTCGCCGTCGCGGATCCGGGCGATCGAGAAGGCGCGCGGCAGGAACGGCCGCTCGGCATCCCCTCCACCCCATCGCTCGGCTGCCGCGAGCATCGCGAACTGGCCGGCCGCCGGTGGCGGGCAATCCGGGTCGGCCACCCGAAGCACCCGGTAGACCCCGAGCTGATCGATCCCGGTGACCTCGAGCTGGCGGCGCCCGAACGGGGCGCTCGCCGGTCCGGGGAGGCTCACGCTACGACGGCTCCGCCGGGAGGAGCCGAGGGTGCCCTGCGCTCGATCCCGTGGAGATCCTGCAGGCAGAGGACCTCGGGCTCGCCGTCCTGGCGGGCCCTCGAGATCGCCCGTGCCGCCGAGAGTCCGGCCGCGAGTGTGGTCAGGCAGGGGACGCCATGGGCAACGGCGGCCCGGCGGATCTCGTGCCCGTCGGTCCGGGCCCCGACCCCTGTGGGCGTGTTGACGACCAGGTCCACGTCGCCCCGTTCGATCCAGTCGACCACGTGGGGCGAGCCCTCCCCGATCTTGTTGAGGGTCTCGACGGGGACGCCCATCCGGGCGAGCGCCTGGGCCGTCCCGCGGGTCGCCACGACACGGAAGCCGCAGTCGTGGAGCGTCTGTGCGATGTAGAGCGCCCCGGCCTTGTCGGCGTCGGTGACGGTGATGAAGACGGTCCCCTCGCTGGGCAGCGGCACCCCGGCTGCCGCCTGCGCCTTGGCGAAGGCCGTGGGGAAGTCCCGGGCGATGCCCATGACCTCGCCGGTCGAGCGCATCTCGGGGCCGAGGACCGCATCGGAGCCCTCGAAGCGATCGAAGGGCAGGACGGCCTCCTTGACCGAGATGTGGTCGCCGAAGCCCAGGCCCTGACGCTCCTGCGGCAGCTCGAGGTCTGCCAGGCGCTCGCCCAGCATGACCCGGCAGGCCAGCTTGGCCAGCGGCAGGCCGACGGCCTTCGAGACGAAGGGAACCGTCCGCGAGGCCCGCGGGTTCGCCTCGATCACGTAGAGCTCGCCCGCATGGATCGCGTACTGGACGTTGATCAGCCCGACAACCCCGATCTCCACGGCGATGTCTCTCGTTGCGGCCCGGATCTGCTCGAGCATCTCCTCCCCCAGGGAATGGGGCGGCAGGACGCAGGCGCTGTCCCCCGAGTGGACCCCGGCCTCCTCGACGTGCTGCATGATCCCGCCGATCCAGACGTCCGATCCGTCGCAGAGTGCGTCGACGTCGACCTCGATCGAGTCCTCGAGGAAGCGGTCCAGGAAGATCTCGCCCCCCTCCCCCGCCTCGCGGCGCAGGTAGTCGGCCAGGCCGTCGTGTGAGTAGACGATCTCCATCGCCCGGCCGCCAAGGACGTACGAGGGCCGCACCAGCAGTGGGAACCCGACCTCACCGGCGCAGCGCAATGCCTGATCGACCGAGCGCGCAGTGGCGTAGGCGGGGGCTTTCAGGCCCAGGCGTGCAAGCAGCGCGCCGAAGCGCCCGCGATCCTCGGCCAGGTCGATCGAGTCGACGCTGGTGCCCAGCAGCGGCACTCCCGCCTCGACAAGGCCGGCCGCGAGCTTCAGGGGGGTCTGTCCGCCGAACTGGACGATCACGCCCGCCAGGCTTGCGCCCTCGCCGCACTCGACCTCGACGACGGCAAGGACATCCTCGAGGGTCAGCGGCTCGAAGTAGAGGCGGTCGGAGGTGTCGTAGTCGGTCGAGACCGTCTCGGGGTTGCAGTTGAACATGACCGCGTCGCGGCCGGACTCGCGGACCGTCATTGCCGCATGGACGCAGCAGTAGTCGAACTCGATTCCCTGCCCGATCCGGTTCGGGCCGGCGCCCAGGATGATCACCGACTCGCGCTCGCCCCGTTCGACCTCGTGTGCCGGCTCGCCCCTGCCGGCCGGACGCTCCCAGCCGGAGTAGTAGTAGGGCGTCCGGGCGGGGAACTCGGCCGCGCAGGTGTCCACCGAGCGGAACGAGCGCTCGCCGGCGAAGGGGGCCTCGGGATCGAGTGCCAGCACGCGCAGCTCGCGCAGGAACCACAGGTCGATGAAGGTGATCTTCTGAATCTCCTCGATCGTCCTCCCGCGGCGCAGGAGCTCGAGGATCACCTCGTAGCGGGTGGCGCGGGGCGACTCGAGGTCGGCCAGCAGCTCCTCGTCGCTCTGATCCCCCAGCGAGGGCGGCTTGTCGAGCTCGCGCGAGCGCAGGGCCTTGGCGAAGGCCTGCTGGAAGGTCCGACCGATGGCCATCGCCTCGCCGACCGACTTCATGTGCGTCGAGAGGGTCACGTCGGTGCCGGGGAACTTCTCGAAGGCGAACCGCGGCCACTTGACCACCACGTAGTCGATCGTCGGCTCGAAGCAGGCCGGCGTGACGCCTGTGATGTCGTTGTCGATCTCATCCAGGCGGTAGCCGACCGCCAGGCGCGCGGCGATCTTCGCGATCGGGAAGCCGGTCGCCTTGGAGGCCAGCGCAGAGGAGCGCGAGACCCTGGGGTTCATCTCGATGACCATGATCTCTTCGGTCTCGGGGTTGACGGCGAACTGGACGTTCGAGCCGCCCGTCTCGACTCCCACGGCCCGGATCACCGCTATCGCCTGGTCGCGCAGGCGCTGGTAGAGGCGATCGGTCAGCGTCTGCTGGGGAGCCACCGTGACGGAGTCGCCCGTGTGGACGCCCATCGGGTCGATGTTCTCGATCGAGCAGACGATCACCACGTTGTCGGCGCCGTCGCGCATCACCTCGAGCTCGAACTCGCCCCAGCCGATCACCGACTCGTCGAGCAGGATCTGCGAGATCGGTGAGACGTCGAGTCCGTGCGAGGCGATCCGCTCGAACTCCTCCTCGCTGCGGGCGATGCCGCCGCCCCGGCCTCCCAGGGTGAAGGCCGGCCGCACGATGCAGGGCAGCCCCAGCTCCGGCAGGGCCGCCCGTGCCTGCTCCATGCTTGTCGCGATGACACTCCGGGGCATCCGCAGACCGGCGGCGTCCATCGTGTCGCGGAACAGTTCGCGGTCCTCGGCGCAGTTGATCGCCTCGTAGTTGGCGCCGATCAGCTCGACCCCCAGGCTCTCCAGGGTGCCGTCCTCGTGCAGCGCCTTGGCCAGGTTCAGGGCCGTCTGCCCGCCAAGCGTTCCCAGCAGCGCGTCGGGCTGCTCACGTTCGATCACCTTGCGCACCGGCCCGGGGAGAAGCGGCTCGATGTAGGTCGCGTCGGCGAACTCGGGGTCGGTCATGATCGTGGCGGGGTTGGAGTTGACCAGCACCACCTCGTATCCCTCTTCGCGCAGCACCTTGCATGCCTGCACGCCCGAGTAGTCGAACTCGGCCGCCTGCCCGATCACGATCGGCCCCGAGCCGAGGATCAGGACCTTCTGGATGTCATCGCGGCGGGGCATCGCTCAGACGGCCTCGCCGATCCGGCTCAGGAAACGGTCGAACAGATAGAGGCTGTCATGCGGTCCAGGACCGGCCTCGGGGTGGTACTGGACCGTCCCGCCCGGCACGTCGAGCAGTTCGAGCCCCTCGACGGTCCGGTCATAGAGATTCACGTGGGAGAGCGCCGCCGCGCCGAAGTCTGTTTCCCAGCGCACCGGCTCGTCAACATCGATCGTGCGCCCGCCCCCGGGGCCCAGCGCCGCGAAGCCGTGGTTCTGTGATGTGATCTCGACCCGGCCGGTCGCAAGGTCGCGGACGGGATGGTTCGCGCCACGGTGACCGAAGGGGAGCTTAAAGGTCTCGAGGCCGACGGCCCGGCAGAGCAGCTGATGGCCCAGGCAGATTCCCCAGACGGGCTTCTTGCCGACGACCGAGCGGACCGTCTCGACGATGTAGGACAGGGCCGCCGGGTCGCCGGGGCCGTTGGCCAGGAAGATCGCGTCCGGATCGCCCGCCAGCAACTCCTCGGCGGCGCTGGTGCAGGGGTGAAGCTCCACGCGGGCCCCCCGCTGGACCAGCTCGCGGACCATCGAGGCCTTGATACCCGTGTCGATCACCGCGATCAGCGGCCCATCCCCTCCCTCTCCATGCTTCGAGACCGCTTCGGGAGTGACCACGCGCGCCAGATCCTGGCCTGCCATCGGTGGCTCGGCGGCGATCAGCTCGCGGGCCTCGGCCTCGGACACCGAGGCTCCGAAGACGCCGCCCCGCATCGCACCGGCATCGCGGATGTGGCGGACCAGGGCACGGGTGTCGACGTCGCTGATGGCCTTCACGCCGCAGTCGGTCAGCCAGTCGAGCCAGCCCCGCTCGGCGGTCGGGGCATCCTCGTTGTTGCAGGCCTCCCGCATGATCGCCGCCCGTGCCCAGACCCGGTCGGACTCCATCGCCTCGGCGCTGACGCCGTAGTTGCCGATGTGGGGGTAGGTGAACGAGATCAGCTGTCCCGCGAATGACGGGTCGGTCATCGATTCCTGGTAGCCCGACATGCCCGTCGTGAAGACGACCTCGCCCACGGCGTGGCCCTCGGCTCCGCAGACCTCGCCGTCGAAGCGCGCGCCATCCTCCAGCAGCACGTAGCCCTGTTCGCGACTCATCTCAGATGACCAGCGCCTGTATCGCCTTGAACTCAGGTGTCCCTGCACGCTCGAGCAGCTCGAAGAGGACCGCCTCGACGCTGGTCACGACGGCGCCCGAGCGATCCAGGCGCTCCAGGCCCCGCGTGTAGTCGAGCTCGTGACGCGAGCCGACCGCATCGGCCGGGATGTGGACCTCGACCCCGCGCTGGAGCAGATCGTGGACCGTCTGGCTGACGCAGACGTGGGCCTCGATCCCGCAGACGATCGCCTGGTCGCGGCCATCGAGGCGAAAGCCCTCGGCCCGGACGGCCGAGAAGACCGTCTTCTCGATCAGCCGCTCATCGGTGAGGCCCACCTCGGGGGCCGTGTGACCCAGCCCTTTGGGGTACTGCTCGCTGACCAGCACGGGAACCTCCAGTATCCGGGCGGCCTCGACCAACTTCGAGCACTGCCCCGCCACGTCGCTGAAGGTCGGGTAGGAGCGAAAGCCCTCCTGGACGTCCACGACGACCAGCAGCGCACGGTTGCGCGAGAGCAGGCCCATCAGCCCTCCACCATGGCCGTGGCCCGGTCGCGATGTGCCACTCCGCCCGCGGCGATCGTCAAGAGGACCCGTCCTTTGAGCCGGCGCCCGGCGAAGCAGCAGTTCTCCGAGCGGCTCTCCCAGCCGTGCTCGCCGGCGACCCACTCTGCATCCAGGTCCACCAGTGTCAGATTGGCCTCCCTGCCCACCTCGATGGTGGCGTTGGGGAGCCCGAACAGGCCCGCCCCGGCCGTCATCCGCTCCACCACCAGCCCAAGCTCGAGGATGCCCGGCACGACCAGGCCGGTGTAGATCGCCCCGAAGGCAGTCTCGAGCCCGGTGGTGCCCATCGGCGCCTGCTCGAAGGGAACCTCCTTTTCATCACGGGCATGGGGTGCGTGGTCGGTCGCGACGCAGTCGATCGTCCCGCTGCGCAGGCCCTCGATCAGCGACTGGCGATCGGACTCCATCGCCAGCGGCGGGTGCATCTTCATCCGGGTGTCCATCCCCCTGACGTCCTCCTCGGTCAGCAGGAGATGGTGCGGGGACACCTCGCAGCTGACCCGGAAGCCCTGCGCCTTGCCGGTGGCCACAGCTTCGACCGAGGCTGTGCAGCTGAGGTGCTGGAAGTGGATCCGCCCGTCCTCATACCCCGCCAGGGCGACGTCGCGAGCGACCATTGTCGACTCGGCGATCGTCGGTATCCCGCCGATCCCAAGGGCGGCGCTGACGGCGCCCTCGTGCATCGCGCCCCCTCGCGAGAGGGTCGGGTCCTCCTCGTGGAGGGCCAGAACGCCCCCGCAGAGGCGCTGGTACTGCAGGGCCTTTCGCAGCATCCCGGCGCTTGCGAGGGGCCGCCCGTCGTCGGTGAACCCCAGGGCGCCCTCCTGGGAGAGCTCCGCCATCTCGGTCAGCTGCTCGCCTCCGAGGCCCCGGGTTATCGCCGGCAGGAAGCCCACCGGGATCCGCGCCTGGCGAACGGCGCTGTCGCGAAGCGAGCGCAGCAGCGGCGCCGAGTCCAGCACCGGGTCGGTGTTGGGCATCGCGATCACTCCGCTGTATCCCCCGGCGGCCGCCGCCCTGGTGCCCGTCTCGAGATCCTCCTTGTGCTCCTGGCCGGGCGTCCGCAGGTGAACATGGGGGTCGAAGAAGGCCGGCAGGAGGTGCCTGCGCCCCTCTCCCTCGATGACCTCCTCGTTCTCGGACGGGGTCAACGTCCCGGCCTCGCCCAACTCGGCGATCATCCCCTCACGGAGACGGACATCCAGGCGCCCGTCGATCCCGGCCCTCGGGTCGAGCGCAACCACGTCGCGCAGGAGCAGCTCAGCCGGCGTCTCGGGGCCGCCGACCATCGGTGCGGGGCGGCTCATCTCGCCGCTACCCCGCCCATGCTCGCCCCGTCGGGGCGCGAGCCCGCGCTGCTCTCGCCCTCCGGCCGGCCCGCCGGGGGCTCGACCGCCGGCCGGGTGCCCGAGAGAAGCTCGTAGAGAACGGCCATCCGCACGACGACCCCCGCCTCGACCTGTGCCGTGATGACTGCCTGGGGCGAGTCGACCACCTCGCCCGAGAGCTCGACCCCGCGGTTGACAGGCCCCGGGTGCATCAGCACCTGGCGGGGGTTCAGGCGCCTGCCGTTGATCTGGTACCAGGAGGCGTACTCGCGCAGCGAGGGGACCCAGGTCTGGTTCATCCGCTCGTGCTGCATCCGAAGCGCATAGACGATGTCCGCTCCGTCGAGCTCGTCCAGGTTGAACCGGACCTCGCAGCCGAGCTCCTCGATCCCCCTGGGCAGAAGCGTCGGCGGTCCCGCGACGGTCACTTTGGCGCCCATTCGCTGGAAGGCCAGGATGTTCGAGCGCGCCACCCGGGAGTGCGCGACGTCTCCCACGATCCAGATGCTTGCCCCGTCGATCGGACCCAGGCGGCGGCGCAGGGTGTAGACGTCCAGGAGGGCCTGCGTCGGATGCTCGTGCTTGCCGTCTCCGGCGTTGACTATCGCGGCGCTGCACCAGCGCGAGACGAGCTCCGAGGCGCCCGCCCAGGGCGTCCGCAGGACGATCGCGTCGGGCTTGTGGGCGCTCAGCGTCAGGACGGTGTCCTTGAGGGACTCGCCCTTCTCCACGCTCGAGCCGCTGGCGGCGAAGTTGACGACGTCGGCCGACAGGCGCTTGGCCGCCAGCTCGAAGGAGCTCCTGGTCCTGGTTGAAGCCTCGTAGAAGAGGTTCAGGACCATCCGGCCCCGCAGAGCCGGGACCTTCTTGATCTCGCGGTCGGAGACCTCGGCGAACCGCTCCGCCTGGCTGACGATCCGTTCGATTCCCGCCCGGTCCAGTTCCTCGATCGACAGCAGATGGTTCATGCCCCGACCTCGCTCATCATCTCGCCCACCGGGCCGGCGATCGCGACCTCGTCCACCCCGTCGAGCTCGCGCAGCCGCACATGCACGTGCTCGGAGCGCGAGGTCGGGAGGTTCTTGCCGACGTAGTCGGGGCGGATCGGCAGCTCGCGGTGGCCGCGGTCGGCGAGGACGGCGAGCTGCACGCGGGCGGGTCGCCCGTAGTCGAAGATCGCGTCGATCGCGGCGCGCACGGTGCGGCCGGTGTAGAGCACGTCGTCGACGATCACGATCGTGCGCCGTTCGA
>CAZFGJ010000062.1:9940-15170 GCA_964518445.1 uncultured Solirubrobacteraceae bacterium | reverse complement strand
GGCCTTCAAGCACATCGTCACGATCGAGGACCCGATCGAGTACCTGCACAGCGACCGCAAGTCGGCCATCGACCAGCGCGAGCTCGGCAGCGACACGGACTCCTTCGAAATCGCTCTTCGCCGGGTTCTGCGCCAGGACCCCGACGTGATCCTGATCGGCGAGATGCGCGACGAGACAACCGTTCGCACGGCCCTGGCCGCTGCCGAGACGGGCCATCTGGTCCTCTCGACGGTCCACGCGATGGACGCTCCCGAGACGATCAGCCGAATCCTCGACTTCTTCCCGCCCACCCAGCACCAGCAGGCGCGGGCGATGCTGGCGGGGACGATCAAGGGGATCATCTCCCAGCGCCTCGTGCCGAGGGCCGACGGCATTGGCCGGATCGCCATCGCCGAGGTCCTGACGATGACCGGCCGGGTCCATGACCTGATCCTCGACTCCAAGCGCACGGGCGAGCTGACGGACGTGATCGGCGAGGGCCAGTACTACGGGATGCAGACCTTCGACCAGGCCCTCTATGAGGCCCTCCGCGCGGGAATCGTCTCAATGGAGGACGCGATGCACTACGCCACGCGACCCCACGACCTCAAGCTGCTGATCGGCGCCGAAGGGCACCTGCACACGACGATGGAGGATGTCGAACAGGTGTCCCCGACGGCCGCCGAAGCGGGCTCGTCGGGGACCCTGTTGGTCTAGCTGCCCTCCGTGGTCCTCAGATCCCGGGCGGGACGAAGCTGAGGTTGCCGCCGGCGAGGGTCACTTCTTCGAGTTCGCCTTCCATGCGGCCGTTCGTGAATTCTGCTTCCCCGGCCGGGTTCAATTTCGTCCCGCTGTAGCTGCACAACGGAGTGAGTTTGACCGTCGAGGTGATGCCTTTGGCTTCCCATTCGATGTCAAGCCGTTCGCGGAATTCGCCGAATTTTTTGGCAGGGCCACCTTCCAGTTTTTCTTTTTCGGTGGCGTATTCGGAAGCTTCGTAGGTCCGTTCGGGCTTGGTTTCGGCGACGCTCGGCACCCACTGTGCCGGGATCGTCACTTCGCAGGTGCTGTTGGTCGGGCCGAAGGTCACAGCCGAGGGCCCGATTTTGAAGGAGCCGTTGGAGTGGAATTCCATCCCCAGCGTGAAGCTCGCCGAAACGGATTCTTCAAGGCCCCCGCCCAGCGAGCGCTTCGCCACGCACTGGCGGAACTTGACTTCCTGGAAGAACGTTTCCGATTCGCCCAGCGTCACCGAGCCAGTCGACGCGAGTTCTTTTTCACATTCTTCGAACTTGTAGGGCCCAAGGACCATTTCGCCGGCTTCCCCGATGCCTTTGACCGATCCGGCCACCGACGCCTTGAATTTCCCGAAGACCGGTTTTTCTTTGGCGGCAAAGGCCGGCGACGCCAGCAGCCCCACCGTCAGAACACTCATCGCCAGAGCGATCACGACCGTCGTCCGTCTCATCCCTGGATCTCCTTGCGTTTGAAAAGCGAAGGTATGTAAGCGACCCTCGCGCCGGCGATCCCCTCCTGCTTCTCGCCCGCACAACCTCACCTCGGGGTCGGTCGGGCGAACATACCACGGCGGGAATGTCCATGTGTCAGCTGGACGTGACGGGTGATACAGACGTCCAGCCGCAGTTCTTGGGAGGTGAGCCGGTGCCCCCGCCTCAGGGGGTCACGAGATGCTGCAGCTGGAAGACCCTCACGTCGGCCTTCAGCGGGAGTCCGTGAGCTTCCAGCGCCGGCAGCAGGATGTCCTCGTCGAAGCGGCGCGCGTACTCCTCCGACTCCCAGATCTGGGCGACCTGGATGACGCCATCCTCTTCGCTGGCGCCGTGCATGATCAGCCCCAGAGGATGCTTGCGGTCGATGTCCAGCTCGGCGCGCATCGCCTCGTAAGCCTCGCGGCTCATACCTCGGTTCATGATCCTCAGGATCACTGTTCGACTCCAAACGGTCAGCATTCCACGCGCCGCCTGGCGCGCGCTCCCCCCTCGAACCGATGTTACCCCGGGGGAGATGACAGCGCGCCACCGGCGAGTGCCCCAGGAGTCCCTGGCTAAGCTGCGGCGATGCCCCGGAGAAGCCGATGATCGCCTTCAGCTGTCCCGTCTGCGCCCATCTGGTGACGTTCGAGAGCGTCCGCTGCCTGAACTGTTCGAGCGAGATCGGCTTCGATCCGGCACGGCGCACCATGCGCCCGGCCGCCGCCGGAGCGGAAGGAGCCTCGCGCTGCTCGAACCAGGAGATCGCCGCCTGCAACTGGCTTGCCGCCGAGAACGACCCGCTGTGCCTCAGCTGCGCCTTGACGAGGACGCGTCCCAACGACAACGACGAGGACGGGCTGGGCGGGTTCGCTGCAGCCGAGCGGGCCAAACGCCGTCTCCTGTTCGAGCTCCTCGACATGGGCCTGCCGGTGGTGGGCTGGAGCGAACGCGACGGGGGGATCGCCTTCGACCTGCTCTCGAGCGAGCACGAACCCGTCGGCACCGGCCACGCCGACGGCGTCATCACGCTCGACCTGGCTGAGACGGATCCCGCTCATCGCGAGCGCCTGAGGGTCAAACTGGGCGAGCCGTACAGAACCGTCCTCGGACACTTCCGCCACGAGATCGGCCACTACTACCAGACCGTCCTCGTCCCACCCGGATCGCCCGAGGAGGCTCGCTGCCGCGAGCTGTTCGGCGATGAGCGCGAGGACTACAGGGCGGCCATGGAGCGCTATTACGCCAACGGCCCCGAGGAGGGGTGGGAGCGCGAGCACGTCAGCGCCTACGCGACCATGCACCCCTGGGAGGACTGGGCTGAGACGTTCGCCCACTATCTACACGTGCGCGACACCCTCCAGACGGCGGCCGCCTACGGGGTGCGCGTCGACGGGCCGTCGGTGGCGACCGCCGATCTCGCGCCGCTGGAGTCCCAGCCGCGTGCGGTCGGCGGAGACGTGGGAGAGATGCTCGAGGCCTGGATCCCTCTGACCTACGCGCTGAACGCCATCAACCGAAGCATGGGCGCCCTCGACCTCTATCCCTTCGTCCTCGGCCCGGCCGTTGAACGCAAGCTGGAGTTCGTGGGCGGCCTGATCGCCCGAGCCCCAGCGGGTGCTCCGGCGATCGCCTGACGTGCGTCCCGTTCGGCTCGCACTTCCCGTCGCCGTCGCGCTGGTGGCCAGCGTCCTTCCGGTCTCCGCGGCGTCGGGCGCTCCGCCCGAATGCCAGGACACCTTCACCGGGTCCGGCACATGGAGCGGACCGGGATGGTCAAACGGCACGCCTCCCAAACCAGCTGAAGTCGCCTGCCTTGCCACCGGCGCCGAACTGACTCTCTCGAGCGGCGAAGAACCGACGCTCGCGGGTCTGAGCATCTCAGGCGGGACGTTTATCCTGAACGGGACACTTACCGCGCCGACGACTCTCACGGGCGGTCTCCTTTCAGGCACCGGCACGATCAAGGGTCAACTCACCAACACGGGTGGCACGGTGGCTCCAGGTGCCCCGCTGGGAACACTCAAAGTGGAAGGCGGCGACTACGTCCAGGGAGAAGGCGGGACGCTGCGCATCTACGTGGAAGGAAAGGAAGCGCTGCAGTACTCGGTACTGGATGTCGAGGGCCAGGTCTCGCTCGGCGGAACGCTCACTCTCATGCCAACAGCCGGCTACCTGTCCACGGCCGCCGCGGGGGACATGCTGCGAGTCATCACCCACACCGAAGCCATCTCAAACGGCTTCTCGACGACCCAGGCCAGCCCTCCGCTGGAACGGGGGCTGGGCGTCACCGCTGAGACACTGTTTCCCGAAGAAACGATCGAGGCGATGATCGTCGCTCCAGGCCAGCCCGAAGCGGATCTCCCGCCCGTCGTCACGGGGGGCACCTTTGTTGGCGAAACGCTCAGCGCAGCCAATGGCTCTTGGTTCAACTACGTCGAAGACCGCAGCCTCCAGTGGGAGCGGTGCTCGATCTCCGGTAGCGGCTGCACCGAAATTGGCGGCGCGACCGGACAGACCTACACGACCAGACCCATTGACGCGGGCCACACGATCCGCGTGGTCGAATCCGTGAGCAACCAGAGCGGAGTGGGTGGCCCGAGCGCCTCGGCCCCGACGGCGGTCATCCAGAACATTCCTGTACCTGTGAACACCTCGGCTCCCCGGATCACCGGCCACCCCGAAATCGGATCGACGCTCTCCTGCTCACCCGGCGGCTGGACTCGGGCCTCGACGGGCTTTGCCTACGAATGGACCAGGGACGGACTGGCGATCGACGGCGCCGTGAGCTCCTCCTACGTGGTCACCTCCGAAGATGAAAAGCATGCAATCGGTTGTGTGGTTCGCGGTATCAATCAGTCGGGAGCCGGACTGCCCGCGAAGAGCACCACCGTGACGATCGCCATGGCTGCGCCGCTGGCGCTGCGCTGCTCCAGCCGCCCGATCGAATTGACCCGCGTTCTCCTCAGTGGCCACTCCGTCTATTTGGGGGGTGTGGCGCTTGGAAGCTTCGCCGGGCGGAGGGTGACGATCTCGCTCAGCGGCATCCCCCGCAGGTTCGCGGCCGGCAGGGGTGGCACAACAACCGTCTCCGCCAACGGAAGCTTTGCGCTCAAGCTCCCGCGCCCCGGAGGGCCGCAGGCCCTTGCGGCCCTCTACACGGCCAAGGTCGCCGGCCACGCTTCTCCCCCACAGAAGCTCGGCCGCGAACTGCTGCTGGTCGGGGAACGGGCGGCGGCCGGGGGAACACTGGTCACCTTCAAGGGCTCGGGCCCTCTGGGGAAGGGAACTCACCTGATCACCATCGTCCGCCAGACCGGCTGCACGACGAGCGAAGTCGTCCTGCGCAAGCCCATGGTGAGGGGAGTGATCAAGATCCTCCTTCCCGCGCCGGCCACCGGTGCGGGAGCCACCTTCTACTACCGGGCCCAGACCCCCGTCGGGCACCGCCTCAGCTCCTCGCTGCCCATAGCCGTAAAATAGTTGCTAGCGCAACTATGCGGTATGATCCAGTGATGGAACTGGGCATTGCCACATTCGCCGACATGGCCGGAGGGATCAGCCCCGAGCAGCGGATGAGAGAGTTGATGGAGGAGATAGAGCTCGCCGAGGAGCTCGGCCTGGACGTGTTCGGTCTGGGCGAGCACCACCGGCCAGACTTCCTCATCTCCTCGCCGACCGTCGTCCTGGGTGCGGCCGCCGTCAGAACCAACCGCATACGCCTCTCCAGCGCTGTCACGGTCCTCAGCTCCGAGGACCC
>CAZFGJ010000062.1:0-9930 GCA_964518445.1 uncultured Solirubrobacteraceae bacterium | reverse complement strand
CGGTTCGCGTCTTCCAGCAGTTCGCCGAGGTCGACCTGCTCTCGGGCGGGCGCGCCGAGATCATGGCCGGACGGGGCTCCTTCACCGAGTCCTTCCCCCTCTTCGGCTACGACCTCGATCACTACGACGAGCTCTACGGCGAGAAGCTGGAGCTGCTGCTGGCTCTGCGCGAGGAGGGGCCGGTGAACTGGTCCGGGCGCCACAGGGCTGCGCTGACGGACACGACCGTCTGGCCCCGGCCGGTGCAGAAGCCGCTCCCCGTCTGGGTCGCCGTCGGCGGCTCGCCGCAGTCGGTCGTCAGGGCGGGAGCCCTTGGACTGCCGCTGACGCTTGCCATCATCGGAGGCCAGCCGGCCCGCTTCGCGCCGCTGATCGACCTCTACCGCTCGAGCCTCCAGGAGAGCGGACATGACGCCTCGGTGGGGAAGGTCGCAATCAACACGCATGCCTTCGTCGCCGAGACCCGGGCACAGGCCGATTCGGCCTTCGCGGCCCCCTACCTGCAGATGATGAACCGGATCGGCCGCGAGCGCGGCTGGCCGCCGGCCGGGCGGCAGCAGTACGAAGCCCTCGGGACACCCGATGGCGCGTTAGCGGTCGGCTCGCCCGAGGAGGTGGCCGAGAAGATCCTGATGGAGCACCGCCTGTTCGCCAACGACCGCTACATCGCTCAGATGAGCGTCGGGGCCGTCCGCCACGACGACGTGATGCGCTCGATGGAGCTGTTCGGGACGAAGGTTGCGCCGCTCGTCCGCGCCGAGCTCGCAAACGCATCAACGCCATCCCCGCAGCCGGCGGGCGACTCGCTAAATTGATCTCCATGGACGATCAATCGATCCTGGCCCGCATCGAGTCGCTGGTCGCAGAGGAGCACAAACTCCAGTCTCAGGAGCAGGACGAGGCAGCCCACGGCGAGGACCCGGCCGAAGACCGCAATCGTCTCGAGGCCGTCTCGGTTGAGCTGGACCGGTGCTGGGATCTGCTGCGCCAGCGACGCGCTTTGCGTGAGGCGGGAGCCAACCCGGACGCGGCCGAGCCGCGTGATCCGGGAACCGTCGAGCACTACCTCCAGTAGGCGCCACGGGGGCGCCACTGGCTGCTAGGACGCCGCCGCCAGGCCGGGGAAGGCGAACAGGCCGAGTAGCTGTGTCAACCCGCCAGGGTCGCCTTCGATCCTGAGGGCGCCCGTCGCCTGCGCCTGCGCCGGACTGATCCGGCCGGTGAGAAGGCCGTGCCAGCTGGCGTCGTCGGTCCAGAGCACCAGGTCGGCATCCTCAGGGGCGCCGGCGGTGACGGTGAGAGTCCTCCCTTTCCCCTGAACCGTGAACGGGCCGTCGCTGAGGTGCAGCTCCCAGGTCATTGCACGCTTGAGGGACGCTCCGGGGTCATGGAAGGCGACCATGGCGGCGGCCAGCCATCGCGACCGCGTCGCGACATCCGGGGGCAGGCTTCCCATGCTCTTCGTCCCCCACCGCCCGAGGGCCATCAGGATCGGTTCGAGCTCACGGCCCAGCGGGGTCAGCTCGTAGACCGTCCCGCCATCCGGCAGCGGGAGCAGCCGACGCTGCACCACGCCGGCCATCTCGAGGTGTTTGAGGCGGTCGGCGAGCGTGTTCGTGCCGATACCCGGCAGACCCTCCGCCAGATCCGTGAAACGGAGGGGCCCGAGCAGCAGATCACGGACCAGCAGAGGCGACCAGCGGTCACCGACCAAATCGAGCGCCGTGGCGACGCCACAGAGCTGTTTGTAGCTACGAGCCATGGGACTCAGGATACGCTGCCATTAGGACATCTCACACGCGTTTAGCAACCGTACTTGTGCATTGCAAGCACCGTGATAGGGTCTCGCCCGCCGTCCGGCCAGGCCGCCACGGCTCGACCGGAACACCCGAGAACGAAAGGAATCCGATATGCGCTCCTATGAAGCCACGTCGCTGATCAGCGCCTCACCCGAGCAGGTCTGGAAGGTGCTCAGCGACACAGCCGCCTGGCCCGCATGGAACTCGGGAGTGAGCAAGGTCGATGGGAATCTCGCCCTGGGCCAGAAGCTGACGATCGCTGTCGAGGCCAATCCGGGCCGCGCGTTTCCCGTCAAGGTGACGGCCATCGAGGAGCCCAGCCGGATGGTCTTCCGCGGAGGCATGCCGCTGGGACTGTTCACCGGCCAGCGCACCTATACGCTCGCGGGTGCCGCGAACGGGACGACCTTCACGATGCGGGAGGAGTACACCGGGGCGCTTGCCGGCCCGATCTTCAAATCGATTCCCGATCTCGGACCGTCCTTTCAGCAGTTCGCGGACGGGCTGAAGCAGAGAGCAGAGCAAACAGAGGGCTCTCAGAGCCCCGAATAGAGGAGCAGAGGATGTCCAATTACACGGCGGTCAAGATCGACGAGATGCACAGCCTGCACGGCGGCGCGATGCGCCTGGCGCGGGCCTCCCTGGGGGTCAGCTCGTTCGGCATGCAGGTTGAGGAATTCCCGCCGAACTTTGACAAATACCCCGCGCACAACCATGAGCACGACGGGCAGGAGGAGGTCTACGTGGTTCTGCGCGGCAGCGCACAGATGGAGGTCGACGGCGAGAACGTGACGCTTGACTCCGACACTGTCGTCAGGGTCGGCCCGGGTGCAACCCGCAGCATGCAGGTTGGGCCCGAAGGTGTGCGACTGCTCGTTCTGGGCGGTGTCCCCGGCGGTGTCTACGAGGCGCCCGACTTCACCAAGCCCGAGGCGGCCTGAGGACGTTGGGGGTTGAGCCTGTCGGCTCAACCCCCGTCCAGGAGTTCCGAGCGTCCCTCAGGGACCGGTGAACCCGCCGGCGAAGCAGGGCTTGCCTTCGCAGTTGTCGACCTTGGGGATTGCCCCCTCATAGAAGTCCGAGACCAGGCGCTGCTCGGTGCCGGGCTCGCCGCGGGGCGCCCCGTGAGGATCCTCGCCGAGGATGTTGGGGATGTTTTCCAGCGGCGGGGGCGCCACACCGATCGATTTGCCCGAGCCCGGCGAGCTTTCACGGATCGGCCCGATGTCGTAGTAGTAGATCGCCGACCCGGTGAACGGGTAGCGGTGCAGCCGGGGGACGTTCCACAGGATGTTGACCCCTGGCCAGCGGTGGTTGTAGAGCACCGGGCCGTGAGCCGAGGCACCGATCGTCCGCGCCTCGACATCGGCCTGGAAGTTGGTCACCTGATGGTCGCCGAAGGCAACGTTCATCAGGACCTGGTGCGCCGGAGTGTCCGGGAGCGGGTTGCTCGTCATCCGCTCGGCGTAGCCGTCGGGCTCGCCTCGATCCCACAGCATCTGCATCAGGTCGAGCACCAGCGGCTGTGCTGTTTCATCGGGATAGGAGGCGTCGAAGGCGGCGCCGAACGGCGCGAAGTCCACCGACCGCGGAAGCAGGACCGAGTAGTTCATCGCCGGCACGCCCAGCGATGCCCTGGTGAAGTCCGGCGAGACCGCTGTCAGGGCCCCGCCCATGATCCCGCCCTGGCTGTTGCCGTTGTAGAACAGCCGGCTCCTGTCGATCACCGAGGCGCTCGAGAGCGTTCCGTCCTGATGGAAGGCCGGTGCGGTGGCGAAGCCGGACGGGCTGATCAGGGCCCGTCTCAGGAAGAGCTCGTCCAGCAGGCCCTGCTGCAGGCGATCGGGGATCGCCGGGAATGCTGAGACGTTCTGCAGCGCTTCGACGACCGTTTCGACGTCCGATTCGGCCATCCCGATCTCGTCGGTGGCGCACTGGAGGATCTTGTATTCCTGCGACAGCGAGCGCTGAGGGCCGGAGGCGACCTCCGAAGCGTCGCCGAGCAGGCCGTGCCCGTAGAGCGCCGGGCGCGCTGCTTCGCCTGGGCCGCTGGTGGCAGACAGCGGGACGATGCAGTCGAAGTTGGCCGTCCAGTTCCCGTTGCGGGTGGGGTTGCCTTCAGCGTCCAGGACCATCCTCCCGCCCGGTCCGCAGTTCGGGAACAGGTAGCAGGGCACCGTGTAGTTGCCCTGGACCCGGCGGGCGATCTGCCCCGGGTTCGGTTCGTTTTCAACGCTCGTCACTTCAAACGCCGGCGATTCGCCCTGCGGAACGCCGTCGGCCAGGTTCGTGTCTCCCAGCTGGGCGAAGGCGTCGTTGCGCATCGAGAGCTCGCGGCCGCTGTTGCTGGCGTCGCTGGCGACCGTGAAGTCCCATGCCAGGTAGAGGCTCGAACGCGAGATCCCGGCACCTTCGAGTGTCGAGAACAGTTCTTCGAAGTGCGGGCGCCGGGCGTTGATCGCTTCGTTTTCGGAGGCGACGTTGTCGCGGTAATAGCGGAAGCCGGCCGGCGCTTCGAGGCTTTCATGCGCGGCGTTTTTCAGGTCCCTCAGGGCGACGATGTAGCGGTGGCCCGAGGTGAAGTTGACGGCCGGATGGATCTCCAGAGCGGCCTTGGCCCGACTGTTCACCGAAGAATCGATCTCAACCCAGATCGGCCAGCGTTTGCCCGTCGAGGCATCGATTACGACGACCGGTGCGGTGCTCTGCGTGTAACGGGCGAGGTGGTTGATCGGCACGGCCTTCGAGGCGCGGACGTCGGCCGTCGTGCTGATGCCGGGAACCTTGAGCAGGATCACCGAGCCGGGGCTGAAGCCGTCCGAGGCGTTGTAGGGAGCCGATTCGATGTGGGCGCCACCGACGTTCGCCGGAAGCCCTTCGGTCTTGAAGTTCACCCTGCGGCCCGTCGCGCTGGTGGGGTCGGCGACCGTGTAGTAGTCGTCCGGGAAGGGGAGCATGCAGACCGAGTTGCCCGGGTCTGCGATGAACTCGCAGCCTTCGGATTCGCTGACGTTGATCTGCGGCAGCGCAGCCCGTGGGGCGCGGTGGGGAACCGGAGAGGCCCCCGCGCTGGACGCCAGGACACCGAACGCCAGAACTCCTGAAATCAAGGCTGTCCGCAGCTGAATCCTCATCCCCATCCTCCTGTCCGCGGGCGGCGCTTCGGAGGCCCCTCCGGCCCCATCGGCGACCCATCCCAATCTCCCGCGTTCAGCCTAACCGCATTCCCAGCCCAGGTGTTGCGACGGCTCGATCAGAGTCTGCGTGTAACGGGCCGGCGCCTTGGCGGACTGAAGCTGTGAGCGGCCAGGAACCTTCGGAGTCCAACTCCCAGAAGCGCCTTCGTGTGCCCTGAACGGGTCGCTCGCCCCTACCCGAAAACGAACTGGAGAGAACGATGCTCAAGAAACACCTGAAGCGCCTCGGTATCGCAGGGAGCGCGGCAACCATGCTCCTTCTGGCACTCACGACATCCTGGGCCGGCGCCTATGGCCACACCGGCGGGATCGTCGGGCATGCCTACGTCAACGACAACACCGCGACTGCGAACACGATCGCCGCATTCGACCGTCACGCCGACGGGTCACTTACCCCCATCCCCGGCTCACCCTTCGCTGCCGGCGGAGCGGGCACCGGCGCGGGCCTCACCTCGCAGGGCGCCATCCAGCGCTCCAGGGATGGGCGCTTCCTGCTGGCCGTGGACGCCGGGAGCAACCAGATCTCCGTACTCAGGACCAACTTCAACGGGGTCCCTCAGCCTGTCGGGCAGCCTGTCGCCTCCGGTGGAATCGACCCGGTCAGCATCGCCGTCTCGGGAGACCGCGTCTACGTCGCCAATGGCGGTGGCGAAGAACCCAACGTGACGGGCTTTTGGCTTGCCCCCTGGGGAGGCCTCTACCGTCTGCCGCACTCCACAGCCGCGCTGCCCGCAGGCTCAGGTCCCGATGACGTCGTGATCGACCCGACCGGACAGAGGCTTGTCGTGCCGCTCGTCAACAGCTCGACGATCGCAAGCTTCCACATCCGCTGGGACGGGCATCTGATCGCCGCGCCGGGCTCACCGTTCGCAGCTCAGGGAGCCGGCCCATTCGGCTCGGAGTTCCGCCCGACGAATCCCTCGCAGCTGTTCGTTTCCAACGCCCACGACGGCGCCGGAAACGGGTCCGTCTCAGCGTTCAACGTCAGCGAGTGGGGTGTGCTCAGCTCGATCGGCAACTCTCCCTTCGCCGACCTCCAGACGGCCCCCTGCTGGGTCGAGATCAGCCATGACGGCCGTTACCTGTTCGCGGTCAACACCGCCTCGGGAACGATCTCGAGCTACGCGATCACGCCGGGCGGCTCTCTGACGCTGCTTGGGAGCGTCGCTTTCGGCTCAGCCGGAGCAGGTGCGGTTGACGCACGGCTCAGCCCCGATGGCCGGACGCTCCTGGTCAACGGGAGCAAGGCCAACGTCGTTGCGGCCTTCTACGTCAACGGCGGCAGCCTCAGCCCGCTGGGAAGCTCGCCCACGCCCCTGCCCGCGGGCGCCGTTGCATCGGGCATCGTCGTCGACTGAGTCCCCGGCCCGACGATCGCCGGTCCGCGCAGCTGAGGCGGGCCGGCGATCCAGCCGGAGTCACTCGGCCGACAGGGCGAAGGGGCTCCCCTCGGAGTCCTTGCAGATCGCCCACCTCTCGCCCGGGTGAACCACCGTGCCGCCGAGCTCCACAACCCGCTCGAGCGAGGCGGCAATGTCGGCGACACCGAAGTAGGGCAGTGAAAACGAGTCACCCGGACCGCGGCCCCGCTCGTGCACGCCGACGGTCGGTCCCGGCGAGCGGGTCTGCCAGCCCCCACCCTCTCCATCGCCGCGCTCCTCGAGCTCCGCTCCGAGCAGCCCGCCCCAGAATCGCCTCGCCCGCTCGGGGTCGTCGGCAGGGAACTCGATCAGCGACAGCTGCGTGGAGGCCATGCCTCGCACACTAGCGCCGGCGTGGATTCCCGCCCGCGGCGGTACGCTCAGCCGGATGTCCCTGTTCGGCTTTCTGCGGCGCAACGCCAAGGAACCGCAGGTCGCGATCGGTGACCCGCGCTTCGACGGCTGGGAGAGCGTCGGCAACTTCGAGGAGCAGGACAACGCCCTCGCCTGGCGCGACCAGCTGCGGGCGCTGGGAGTCGACGCGGCCTGCGTCTCGGACTATCCGCTTGACCGCCGCGGACATGGCGACATCTACCTCGTGGTTCCCCAGGACCAGTGGTCCCGAGCCACCGAGATCCTCGACAACCTCGACTGACGCGGCTCCTCAGGCGGCGTCGGTCATCTGCTCGGCGGCCCGCGAGAAACGCAGGATGCCGTCGTTGACCGTCCCGTCGCGCAGGAGCTTCTGGTCCGCCGCGTAGCTCATCCGCACCTGCCAGGGACCAGTCGTTCCCTGGCGGGGGAATCTGCTGACCGCACGCTGGACGTAGCCCGCACCAAAGTCAAGGAACGGCCTCGTCTCCATCCCCGGGTCCGGATTGACCGGCACGCAGGTGTCGAAGCCGAACCGATCCATGTGCGCGATGAGCCTGCACACGTAGTCGCAGACCAGGTCCAGCTTGAGCGTCCAGGACGAGTTGGTGTAGCCGAAGACGAACACCAGGTTGGGGATGTCGCTGAGCATCGCGCTCTTGTAGACCAGCTTGTCCGGCAGCGAGACCGCAGCACCGTCGATCACGACCTCGACCCCTCCCAGGGCCATCAGGTCCAGCCCGGTGGCCGTGATGATGATGTCCGCCTCGAGCTCGGTTCCCGAGGCGAGCCGAATTCCCTTGCTCGTGAACTCCTCGATTTTGTCCGTCAAGACCGAGGCCGTGCCCAGCGAGATCGCCTCGAACAGGTCGCCGTCGGGCACCGCGCACAGGCGCTGGTCCCAGGGGTTGTAGGCAGGGGTGAAATGCCGGTCGATGTCGTAGCCCTCGGGCAGCCGCTTCTCGAGTCCCCGGCGCAGCAGTCCCTTGATGATCCAGGGACGGCGCTGGCTCAGGTTGTAGACGGTTCGCTGCAGCCAGATGTTCTTGCGGCGCGTGATGTCGTAGGCCCTCTCGGCCGGCAGGAACCGCTTCAGCAGGTTCGCCACCCAGTCCTTTTCGGGGAGTGAGACGACGTAGGTCGGGGAGCGCTGGAGCATCGTCACATGCTTGGCCCGGCCGGCCATCGCCGGGACCAGCGTCACCGCCGTCGCACCGCTGCCGATCACCACGACGCGCTTGCCCGTGTAGTCGAGGTCCTCGGGCCAGTGCTGCGGGTGGACGATCGTCCCCTCGAACCGGTCGGCGCCTGGGAACTCGGGGGTGTACCCGGCGTCGTAGCGGTAGTAGCCGCTCGCACAGACGAGCCACGAGCAGGTCAGCCGTACCTCCTCGCCCGTGTCCGTTCGCTGCGCATGGACCGTCCACTGCGCGTCCCCGCTGGACCATTCCACGCGGTTTACGTGGTGGGCGAAACGGATGTGGGAATCGATCCCGTTCTCCTTCGCCGTGTCCTGGATGTAGTCGAGAATCGCGTCACCGTCGGCGATCGACTTCTCGTTCGTCCACGGCTTGAAGGCGTAGCCGTAGGTATGCAGGTCTGAGTCCGAGCGGATCCCCGGATAGCGGAAGAGGTCCCAGGTGCCACCGATCGCCGAGCGGCCCTCGAGGATCGTGAAGCTCTTGCCGGGCAGCGTCTCCTGGAGGTGGTACGCCGCGCCGATGCCCGAGAGGCCGGCTCCGACGATCAGGACGTCAACGTGCTCGACGGGCCTCGAGGTGCTGTCTGTGAGGGGTGCGACGCTCGCCATGGGTTCCATCTCCTGTGTTGAATGCCATCGCGTCGCCGGCGACGATAATTGGCCGGCCAGCCAGGAGTATCCGCAGGAAACCACATTTCTGGGATGCTGCCCCCGTGAGGATCCACGCCCTCTCCACCGGTTCGGTGCGCGTCAAGCACTCCTTTCTCTTCCCGAGCAGCGGCATGCGGCGCCAACTCGACCTGTTTCTGCCGGGTCCCTTCTCCGAGCCACTGCCGATTCTCTGCTGGGCCATCGAGCACGAGGGGCGGCTGCTGCTGGTGGACAGCGGCGAGACGGCCACGGCCCGCAACATCCCGTTCGCTCACTTCGACGTATCACCGACGCAGGAGCTGCCGGGGGCAATGGCCGGCGCGGGCCTCTCGCTTGATGACGTCTCCGAGGTGATCCTGACCCACCACCACGGTGATCACGTCGACGGCCTCGTCCACACCCGTGTTCCCGTCCGGATCAACGACACCGAGCTCGCCTTCCTCAAACAGGCCTTCCCCTCGGTCATGCGCCGGGTCCTTCGCCAGCCGCTGCCGCCGGGGTTCTCTCCGGTCCCCTTCGCGCTGGACGGCGGCCCGTTCGGGGCGTTCGCCCGCAGTCATTCGCTCAGCCCGGACGGGCGCATCGTCGCCGTCGAGACACCAGGCCACACCCCCGGGCACATCTCGGTGATCTGCATCGACGATGAGGGCCGCCACGTGATGCTCGCCGGCGACGTCACCGACACGCTCGAGCAGCTGTTGGCCAAGCGAGCCGACGCCGTCGGCCCCGACCCCAAGGCCCACGTCGCAACACTCGAACGGATCCTGGCTCACTGCCGCGAGCACCCCACCGTCTTCCTCCCCTCGCACGATCCCGGCTCGGTCGAGCGGCTCGCGGCGTCCGTCACCGTCGGCTGAGCGACCTCTTGGGTCAGGCGGCGGTGTTCGCGTCCCGCCGGCGAAGCAGCTCGATCCGGAAGGGCTGATCGAACTCGCGCCCACCGCTCTCGGCTCCTCGTCCCAGGCGCTCAAAGGCCCTGCCCAGCTCATCCTCCTGAGCGTCGAAGGACGCCGCCCGGGCGGGATCGACAGAGACCATGTGGGCGCGCAGCGCAGCGAGGTCGGCATGGCGGACCGTCAGGACGATCTCACGCGAGGCAAGGAGCTCGAATGGGCCATCGAGGCTCCTCTCGAGCGCTTTCAGTGCCGCCGCCCGGACGGCCGTCTCGTCCTCGATCCGGCGCAGCAGCTCGAAGGCCGGGCCCTCCGCCACCGGCTCCTGGACATAGAGGACGCCGCCGTCGCGCAGCACCCGGGCAGCCTCTTCCAGGGCGAGCCCCATCGAGTCCA
>CAZFGJ010000061.1:0-15481 GCA_964518445.1 uncultured Solirubrobacteraceae bacterium | reverse complement strand
CGTCCTGGACCGAATAGGCGTGGATCGCCATCTTGAACGAGAAGCCGGCCGTGCGCAGACAGCCCATCACGGCATTGTGGTTGCGAAGGTTCGCCGGCCCCGGGTGACGGGACTCCATCATCCCGATCGCCCAGCTGTGGCGCCCCAAGGCTTCCCGGGTCGATATCGCGCGGAGCCGCATGGCCGACCGCCATTCGACGTCCTCGGGCGGGATCTCGATCTCGCCGAAGACCATGTCGACCATGCCATCGAGGAGCTCGTCCTTGTTGGCAACGTGCTTGTAGAGGGCCATCGGCACCACTCCAAGCTCCTGCGCGAGGCCTCGCATGCTGAAGGCTCCCAGGCCGGCTGTGTCGGCCAGGGAAACGGCGGCCTCCAGGACGAGTGCCCCGTTGAGGGGTCTGCGGGTCGTGGGCTTCCTGTTTGTCATCGGACTTGACAAGTGTACACCGTATACCTATAGTGGGGACCAACGAGTGTACGCCGTACACCGCACAGAAAGGCAACGCATGAACCCCGAGGATCCCTATCCGGTCCAATACTCCGTCGACTACCCGGACCGCCCGCTGAACCGGCTGACCAGCTTCTTCCGCCTGTTCATGGTCATCCCGATCGCGATCGTCCTCGGCCTGCTCGAGGGCAGCGGCTACGCGTATGGCGGTGGGAAGTCAGGCGGGGCCGCCGCAGCTGCCGGCCTCGTGGTGGTACCCACCCTGCTGCTGATCCTGTTCCGCCAGAAGTACCCGCGCTGGTGGTTCGACTGGAACCTCGAGCTGATGCGCTTCTCCTCCCGCGTCGGCGTCTACCTGGCATTGATGGAGGACCGCTACCCCTCCACCGACGAGCACCAGGCGGTCCATCTCGAGTTCCCCTACCCGGACGTGGCCAACGACCTGAACCGCTGGCTGCCGCTGGTCAAGTGGCTGTTGGCGATCCCCCACTACATCGTGCTGTTCTTCCTCTACATCGCCGCGTTCTTCGTCGTGATCGCAGCCTGGTTCGCGATCCTCTTCACGGGCCGCTTCCCGCGCGGGTGGTTCGACTTCCTCGTCGGCGTGGGGCGCTGGACGAACCGCGTGATCGCCTACGCCCACATCATGGTCACCGATCGCTACCCGCCCTTCCGCCTGGCGGCCTAGCTCCACGACCGGCGAGAGAGCTGCCGTGATCAGGAGGGATCGCGCCTGATCGCGGCGCTCACGAGCCGGCGGCTCAGGACTCCCGCGGGAGCGGCCAGGCGGGGCTTGAGACCGACCCTGGCATGACCTTCTCCCAGACTCCGCTGAGGCGCTTGAGGTCCGTCTCGGCCAGCGGCTCCAACAACAGGCGGCGCACGATTTCGTGGTGGGTGACCTGTGCTGCCCGCAGACGCACCAGGCCCTGGGGCGCCAGACCCACCAGCAGGCTGCGCCCATCGTCGGGATTGGGGGTCCGCTCCAGCAATCCGCTCTTCGCCAGCCGGTCGACCGCTCTGGAGACCCCGCTGGGACTGAGGTTGATCCGCTCCCCCAGTTCGCCGATCGCAAGCTTGCCCGCGGGAGCCCCCACCAGCGTGATCAGCACCGCGTAGGCATCCACACCAAAGCCGTGATCGGCCAGGAGGGCCCGATCCAGCTCTCGGAAGATCGTCGCGTGAACGCGCAGCATTCCACGCCAGGCGCCGAACTCGGTCGATGTGAAGGGATTCGGCTCGGGCGCCGCGGCGAGGTCAAGCTCCTCGCCCTCCCCTCCCGCCGAACTACTTGACATTCGCAAATACTTTCACGTATTGTTTGCGCATTGCAAATATTCTATCGGGGGTTGGAACACTCATGTCCGGGACATCTCAGAACGTACTCGTCGAGACCGACGCCGACTCATCGCACGCCACGCCCGAGGGCATCCTCAAGTTGGGCCTCGGATTCTGGGCCTCGAAGACGCTCCTGAGCGCCATCGAGCTTGGCCTCTTCACCGAGCTCGGCTCTGGCCCCCGCGATCGCGACGAACTGCAAGCCGGGCTTGGGCTCCACGCGCGGGGAGCGCGCGACTTCCTCGACGCCCTCCTCGCGCTGGGGATGCTGGAGCGTGACGGCGACGTCTACTCGAACACCCCGGAGTCGGATCTCTTTCTCGACAGGAACAAGGACTCCTATGTCGGCGGGATGCTCGAGATGGCCAACGCCCGGCTGTTCCCGTTCTGGGGCTTCCTGACCGACGCCCTTCGAACCGGCGAGCCGCAGAACGAGGCCCGCAGCGGTCAGGACTTCTTCGCCGAGCTCTATTCGGACGAGGACCGCCTGAAGAAATTCCTGCGGGGAATGACTGGCCTCAGCGCCGGCGCCTCGATGGCCATCGCAGAGCAGTTCCCGTTCGAGCGCTACTCCTCAGTTCTGGACCTGGGCTGCGCCGAGGGCGGCCTTCTCTCGCAGCTGGCGCTGGTCCATCCCCACCTGAGCGGCGTCGGCTTCGACCTCCCACCGGTCCAGCAGCCCTTCGAGGACCGTATCCGCACCCTCGGCCTCGATCAGCGGCTGACGTTCTCCGGCGGAGACTTCTTCGCCGATGAGCTTCCGCAGGCCGATGTCATCACGCTCGGCCACATCCTCCACGACTGGGGCCAGGACGAAAAGCGCGACCTGCTTCGCAAGGCTTACGAGGCGCTCCCCTCAGGCGGTGCGGTGATCGTCTTCGATGCGGTGATCGACGACGACAGGAGCCAGAACGCGTTCGGGCTGCTGATGAGCCTGAACATGCTCATCGAGACCCCGAAGGGCTTCGACTACACGGCCGCCGACTGCGAAGGGTGGCTGCGGGAGGCCGGGTTCACCGAGACGCGCACCGAGCACCTCGCCGGGCCCGACTCGATGGTCATCGGCGTCAAGTAAGGGGCACGCCGCCTGGTCTGCCTCCTCCTCAGGCGCACGGCGGGGCCCGTGGCCCGTGTCATGCTTCGAACGATGAGCGGACGTGACAGGAAGGCATGGCTGATGGACATGGACGGGGTGCTGGTCCGCGAGCAGCAGCCGATCCCCGGGGCCCGCGAGTGGCTTGGGCTGCTGCGGGAGCGGGGAACTCCCTTCCTGGTTCTCACCAACAACTCGATCTTCACGAGACGCGACCTGGCGGCGCGACTTGCGGCGAGCGGCCTCGAGGTTCCCGAGGAGGGCATCTGGACCTCCGCATTGGCGACGGCCCGGTTCCTCGCCGACCAGCGCCCGGGCGGCAGCGCGTTCGTGATCGGCGAGGCCGGCCTGACGACGGCGCTGCACGACGCCGGCTACACCCTCACCGAACGCTCCCCCGACTACGTCGTCCTGGGAGAGACACGCACCTACTCCTTCGAACGGATCACCCACGCAATCCGCCTGATCGGCGAGGGAGCCCGCTTCATCGCCACCAATCCCGACGCGACGGGACCGAGCGCCGACGGACCGCTCCCGGCGACGGGGTCTGTTGCGGCCCTGATCAGCCGTGCCACCGGGGCCGACCCCTACTTCGTCGGCAAGCCGAACCCGCTGATGATGCGCTCGGCCCTCAACGCGATCGACGCCCACTCCGAGACCACGACGATGATCGGCGATCGGATGGACACCGACGTCGTGTCGGGGCTCGAGGCGGGAATGGAGACGATCCTGGTGCTCAGCGGAGTCACGACGCGCGAGCAGGCAGACCGCTTCCCGTTCAGGGCCACGCGAATCATCAACTCGATCGCCGACCTGCTGGAGGAGCCCGCGTAGGGGAACCTGTCCTGATCCGTGGACGCCGCTCGTCCTCTGTCGTGGCGGTCCTCTGCGGGATCGCCCTGGTGCCGATCGCCCTCACCGCTCATCTGCTCACTCGTGGCGCCCACCCGGGCGGCCGAGCAGCCGGTGCGCCGGTCAAGGCGGGCGTGGAACCGGTGACGCTCGAGTGGGTCGGCGACATGGCGTTGAGCTCGCAACTGGGACTGCCGCCGGGAGGAGTCGACCGGGCACTGGCGCCCGTGAACAGGACCCTCCATGGCGCCGACATAACCCTGGGCAACCTCGAGGGAACCCTGTCCAATGGAGGCGCCTCGAAGTGCGGAAGCAAGCCCTCCAAGACCTGTTACGCATTTCAGGCACCTCCATCGGTCGCGGGCCAGCTGAGGGCCCTGGGCTTCGACCTGGTCAACCAGGCGAACAACCACTCGCTCGATTTCGGCGCCTCGGGCCGGAGTCAGACGATCTCGGCTCTGAAACACGCCGGGCTGGCGTCCACGGGCCTGCCGGGCCAGATCACCTACCTCAGCGCCAGGCATCGGCGGGTCGCCTTCGTGGGTTTCGCTCCCTACCCATACGACGGGGAACTTCTGGACATCTCAGGGGCAAAGGCTCTCGTCCGGCGAGCAGCCCGCCATGCGGCGCTGGTCGTCGTGATCATCCACGCGGGGGCCGAGGGCGCGGACCGGATTCACACTCCCCGGGGAGCCGAGTACTTCCTCGGTGAGGACCGCGGCGATGCCCGGGCGTTCGGCCACGGCGTCATCGACGCCGGGGCATCGGTCGTGCTCGGCTCCGGCCCCCACGTGGTCCGGGGAGTCGAGCGCTACCACGGCAGGCTGATCGCCTACTCGCTGGGAAACTTCGTCGGCTACCGGACGCTCGGGACGGGTGGCAACCTCTCGGCGAGCGGGATCCTGCGAGTCACCCTCGGCGCGGCCGGCACGGTGCTGGCGGCACGCTGGATCTCGATCACGCTGGTTGACGGCCTCCCCCGAAGAGACCCCTCCAACGGCGCGGCCGAGCTCGTCGCAGCCCTCTCCAAGGAAGACTTTCCAGGCCACCACTTCGTGATCGGGCCCAGCGGCCTGTTTCATCTGCGCCCGCCGAGCGGCCCCTAGGCGAGGGGACACCTCAGCCGGCCTCGTGTGCGCCCCTGCCCCGAGCCGTTATAGTTAAGTCAATGCTTAACCAACTGCAGAGCCCAAGCGCAGCGCCGGATGGAATCGAGCTGATGTTCCAGGCGCTCTCGGATGCCAACAGGCGCCGGATGATCGACCAGCTCACGTTGGGGCCGGCAAGTGTGAGCGAGCTCGCCAGGCCACTGGGGATCTCGCTGCCGGCAGTGGTCCAGCACCTGCATGTGCTCGAGGCGAGCGGGTTGGTCGAGTCGCAGAAGATCGGGCGTGTTCGCACCTGCAGCGTCAGGCCACAGGCGATGAGCGAAGCAGAGCGATGGATCAGCGCCCGCCGCGTGGCCTGGGAGCAGAGCCTCGACAGGTTGGGCGTTTACCTGGAGAGCACGGCGGAGAACCCAAAATCAAGGAGCAAGCCATGAGCGATACAGAGCAGACGGCCCTCGAGCGGTCGACGGTACATTCGAGCTTCGTTGTCGAGCGCCGCTACCCGGCCTCGCCACAGCGGGTGTTCAACGCCTGGGCCGAGCAGGATATGAAGGCCCAGTGGTTCGGGCCTCCCGAGAAGCCCGAGGGGAGCTACGAGCTCGACTTCCGGGTGGGCGGGCGGGAGCACCTGTCGATCGCGATGCCGGACGGGGATGGCTACACATATGACGCCATCTACCAGGACATCGTGCCGGGCCAGCGGATCCTCTACACCTACGAGATGCATCGTGGCGATCGCCGCATCTCGGTCTCGCTGGCCGCCGCGGAGATCGAGGCCGACGGAGACGGGGCGAAGCTGCGGCTGACCGAGCACGGCATCTATCTCGACGGGCAGGACACGCCGGAGATTCGGGAGCACGGCACGAACGAGCTGGTCGACAAAATCGGCGCTGTCCTGCTGGCCGGTGAGGTGTGAGCATGCCTGCGGAAACGGACGCGGTGGAGAAGGACACACGCTGGATCGCGCTCTATGTGCTCTGCGTGGGGATGCTGATGATCGTCCTGGATGTGACGGTGGTGAACGTTGCGCTGCCGACGATCCAGGACTCCCTGCGCTTCTCCACCTCGAGCCTAGCCTGGGTCGTGAACGCGTACCTGATCGCCTTCGGAGGCCTGCTGCTGCTGGCCGGGCGTCTGGGCGACCTGGTTGGCCGGCGGTTGATCTTCCTCCTCGGCCTGGGCGTGTTCACCTCGGCCTCACTGCTGTGCGGGCTGGCCGGCAGCCAGGAGGTCCTGATCGGCGCCCGCTTCGCGCAGGGGGTCGGCGGAGCCATGACCTCGGCGGTGATCCTGGGGATGATCGTGACGATGTTCCCCAACCCGAGCGAGCAGGCTCGCGCAATAGGGGTCTACGCATTCGTGGCGTCCGCGGGAGGCTCGGTGGGCCTCCTTGCGGGCGGCGTCATCACCCAGTCGATCGACTGGCACTGGATCTTCTTCATCAACATCCCGATCGGGATCGCCACGGCCGTCATGGCCGGGCGCCTGCTCGAGAAGGACCGCGGCCTGGGCCTTGGCGCGGGCGCCGATGTGCCCGGCGGGGCGCTGATCACGGCTTCCCTGATGCTGGGGACCTACACGATCGTAAAGCCCGCCGCCGAGCACGGCTGGGGCGCGACGCAGACGCTCTTGCTGGGAGCCGGGTCACTGGCGCTGCTGGGCGGCTTCATCGTCCGGGAGTCGACGGCCCGCCACCCACTCGTGCCACTGTCGATCTTCCGCGTTCGCAGCCTGACGGCCGCCAACATCATCCAGATCCTCTCGGTCGCGGGAATGTTCGGGATGTTCTTTCTCGGTGCGCTCTACCTGCGGCGAGTCCTCGGCTATGACCCTCTGGAGATCGGCCTGGCATTCCTGCCGGTGACGCTGACGATGGGAACCCTGTCGATTCGCTATTCCGAGCGCCTGGCCACGCGCTTCGGTCCCGTCAACACGATCGTCCCGGGGCTGGCCCTGATCACGGTGGCGCTGGTGCTGTTCGCACAGGTCCCCGTCGACGGGTCATACGTGGCGAACGTGCTGCCCTCGATGCTGCTGCTGGGCCTGGGTGCGGGCGTCTGCTTCCCGGCTCTGATGAATGTGGCAATGAGCGGCGTGGAGCGGGAGCAGGCGGGACTCGCCTCGGGGCTTGTCAACACGACCGCCCAGGTCGGCGGGGCGCTGGGCCTGGCGGTCCTGGCGACACTTTCGACCTCGCGCAGCGACTCTCTGCTGGCGGCCGGTCACTCGACGGCGGCCTCACTGACGGCGGGCTATCACCTTGCCTTCTGGATCGCCGCCGGGCTGACGCTGGCCGCCATGGCAGTGGTGCCGATCGCGCTCGGCGCTCAGCTGGGACGCCTCCCCGAGGCGGAAATGGAGGCATCCCGCCAGCGCGCATAGAGGAGGGACGCCGGCGCTTGGCACCAGTAGGATCGCGTGTCTCCCGGAACAAGCCACCATCGGAGGGCTGCAATGCCTCGTCGCCCGAATGTCCTGGTCATCCTCACCGACCAGCTGCGTCAGCCCCCGTCCTACGAGGCTCAGGAGCTGACCGAGTTCCGCCGCGAGCACTGCGTCGGCCAGGAGCGCCTGCGCCAGAACGGCGTCTCGTTCACTCACCACTACCCGATGGCGGCCGCCTGCGCGCCGAGTCGCGCTTCACTTCTGACCGGCCACTACCCGTCGCTGCACGGGGTCTCGCAGACGGACGGGCTTGCGAAGAATCCCGAAAGCGAGGACATGTTCTGGCTCGCCCCGGACACCGTGCCGACGCTTGGGGACTGGTTTCGAGCCGGTGGCTACCGGACCTATTACAAGGGCAAGTGGCACGCCTCGCACGCGCACCTGGATGCCCCGGACGGAGACGGCTACCTGCTCTCGATAGACGATGACGGCACCCCGATCGAGGAGAACATCGCCGAGTACCTGAAGGCCGACCTCCTGGAGGACTACGGGTTCTCGGGCTGGGTGGGACCCGAGCCTCACGGTCTGGGCAAACACAACATGGGCACCATCAAGGACCCCTTCACGGCCGACGAGACGATCGAGTTGCTCAAAGGCCTCGACGAGGAGGACAGCGAGGACCCGTGGCTCGCGGTCTGCTCGTTCCTGAACCCCCACGACGATTCCTTCTTCGGCATCGTGGGTCTCACACAGGGGCTGCGCTACCACCCCGCGACGGTCCCCCATGTCGAGCAGTCACCGACGCGCCATGAGGACCTCTCCACGAAGCCCCGCTGTCAGCAGAGCATGGTTGACCTGTGGTCTCGGCTCGGGGCCCCCCAGCCGTGGAACGAGACGCACCTGAAGTTCTACTACCAACTGCAGGCGACGGTCGGCGAGCAGATCACTCGCGTGCTGGATGCCCTGGAGTCAAGCGGGGAATACGAGGACACGATCGTCGTCTTCAGCTCCGACCATGGAGACCTGCAGGGGGCGCACGGCGGGATGCATGAGAAGTGGCACCAGGCCTACGAGGAGGCGCTGAACGTGCCGTTCCTCGTCTCGAGCCCGTTGCTCCCGGGCGGCGCGCGGGAGCTCGACGTTCCGACCAACCACGCCGACCTGATCCCGACGTTGCTGGGGCTCGTGGGAATCGACCAGGACGATGCCCTGGCCAAGCTTCAGGCGGACCACACCGACGCCAGGCCTCTTGTCGGCAGGGACCTGTCCGAGGCCATTCGGGCGCTCGAGCCACAGTCGCCCTCCGAGCCGGTGCTGTTCGTGACGGACGACGAGATCAGTGAGGGCACCGCCCATGGAGCAAGCCCCTTCCAGCGGGTGGCACGGGCGACACGGACCTTCTCGACGATCGAGCAGCCCAACCACATCGAGACGGTCATCGCCGAGGTCGCAGTCGACGGAGAGCAGCACCTCCTGAAGCTCTCCCGATACCACGACAACCAGCAGTTCTGGACGGTCCCGGGCGAGCGCGACGAGCGGCTGCGGGGCCGCAAGACGGTCATCGTCACCGAGCCCGAGCCCGACGAATACGAGCTCTACGACCTCACTCGTGACCCCTACGAGGAACGCAACCTCGCCCACGACGCGAACGCCGACGAGGGTACGCGGGCTCTTCAGGCCACCATGCTGGGACTCCTGGCCGATCAGCTCGCCGCGAAGCGGCTTACCCCGTCGGGCGGCGAGGTCCCGGGCTACCGCCCGCCCGTGGCCGGCTGACCTATCTGGCTGACAGCACGGCGGACGGCGAGCGGGTACGCGCGGGGGCAGCGGCGGCGAGCATGTCTAACGAGCCCGTCACCTCAGCCAGGGTGACATCCTCGCTGGCCAGCCGGCGGGCCTCCTCGATCGCCAGCGACGCTCCCAGAAGCCGGCCCTGGGCTAGGTCGCAGCCGAGGTCGCGAATGACCTCCAGCTGCGGGAGGAGCTCGATGCCGTCGGCCAGGGTCTTGCGGCCGTGGCTGTGCGCGTTTGCGATCAGCGCGCCGAGGACCTCCCTCCCAGGTCCTCCGGCGGCGGCTGCACGCACCAGCGACGCATCGATCCGCAGGAGGTCGGCTGGCAGCTCGGCCAGCCCCGCGGCTGCCGCGGACCCGCCGGCGAACGCATCGATCGAGATGGTCACGCCCAGCTGCTTGAGCGCGGCGAGGACCTCGGCCCGGCGGCGCAGGCCCTCCAGCAACGCGCGCTCGGGTATCTCGATCGTCAGGCGAGACGCCGTCACGCCCGAGCGAGCGATCGCCTCGTCCACCTGGTTGACCAGTCCGGGCGCCTCGAGGTGCACCGAGGAGAGTTCGACGGCAACCGACACCAGTCGCTGACGGTCGAGGACCGGCTCGCAGCCGCCGATCTCGCTGAGCGCCTGCTCGAGCACCCAGCGGCCGAAGGAAACCTCAAGGCCGCTCTGCTCGAGGAGGCTGGCAAAACGATCGGTGTTCAGCAGCCCAAGGCGTGGGTGGTTCCAGCGGGCGCTCACCTCGAAGGCCTCCAGGCAGCCGTCGGCCAGGGAGAAGCGGGGTTGATAGAGCAGCCAGAGCTCCTCGCGCCGCAGGGCCTGGGCGAGGTCGGCCTGCATACCGGCGCGTTCGCGCGCGCGACGGTACATGCTCGAGGAGAACAGCGCGACCGCATCCTTGCCGCCCGCCTTCACCGAGCGCATCGCCATATCGGAGTCGGTTGCAAGGCGCTCGAAGGTGCCTCGCCCCGCCGTCGCCAGGGCCACGCCGATGCTGGCAGTGAGCGCCAGGTGGTGGGTTCCTCCCAGCCCCGGCGCGATCACCGCCTCGCGCACTGCCGTTGCCCGGGCGCAGGCATCGTCGTCGCCTGACACTGGATCGAGGAGCACCAGAAACTGATCGCCGCCGAGGCGGGCCACCGTGTCGCCGGGTCGCACCGCCTGCTCGAGCCGGCGGGCCAGCTGACGCAGGACCGCGTCGCCGACCTTGTGCCCGTAGCGCTCGTTGATCGCCGTGAAGCGGTCCATGGCGACGGCGACCATTGCGATATCCCCGCCGCTCCTGCGGGCATTCTCAAGGGCCTGACCGACACGCTCCTCGAGCAGGGGCCGATTGGCGACCCCGCACAGCGAGTCCTGCAGGGACCGCGTCCGCAGCTGGCCCTGCAGTTCCACGGCGTCGGTGTGGTCGCGCGTGTTGAGAACGAGGCCTTCGACGTTCGGCTCGTGGAGCAGGTTGGTGACCACCGACTCTGCGTGACGGCGCCGGCCGGCGCCGTCGAGCAGGTCCCATTCGACGGTCAGGGTCGTCGCCGGCGCGACCGAGGCGCGTGCGACGGCCTCCTCGAGGACAGCATCGGCGCTCTCGCCGAACACGTCGGTCCCGTGCCCGGAGAGATCGGTGGGACGCAGGCCGAATACCTCCCAGACCGAGTCGCTGACGTATGTGATGCGGCGATCGGCATCGAGGATCATGATCAGGTCGGAGGAGTGTTCGACCAGCGCACGGAAGTGACCCTCGGCGGCGGCGAGCTGGGCGGTGCGTTCGCGCACACGGCGCTCGAGGTCACCCGTGAGAGCCCTGTTCTCATAGGCCACGACGAGGCCCAGCAGGATCGCCAGGGCCAGGACGGAGACGCTGATGGCCAGAAGCGTGGGCTGTTGGGAGGGGCCGAGGTGGTCCCACCGCAGCAGGAGAGCCACCACCCCTGCGCCCGCGGGCAGGGCGGGCAGCAGCGGCACCCAGCTGCGATCGGCGAGGGGTATCCGACGGGTGGGTGTTCGCAGCCAGAGCGCCCCCAGGGAGATCAGCACGAACCCACCGAGCCATCCTGTGCCGAGCGTCGAGACCCGGGGGTAGGAGGGATTGGTCGCCGTGAGGTACCAGAAGGCCAGGTCTGAGAAGGCGATGCAGGTGACACCCGCTGCGAGTAGGCCGATGCCGGGCGGCGAGTTGCGGCGGATGCGCAGCGCGACGAACATCGCGGCGGATATCGCAACGGCGTCAAGCGCCGGATAGGCGAGATTGACGGCCTGGTTCAGCGCCGGCAGGCGCACCCCACCAATCGTCGAGGAGACGACAAGGCTCCAGCTCAGCAGCAGGAAACCAGACGCGATGAACAGTCCTTCAAGGACAGCGCGCAGCGGCGAAAGGCCGCCCGCCGGGGTGCTCACGGTGGAGAGCAGGCCGACTGCGACAAGCACGGGGAACGCGATGAAGGCCACGTCGAGGGCCGAGACCTGCGTCGCTGTCAGGCCGACGACGCCTTCGACCATCGTCCAGCCGAACTGGCCGGTGGCCCAGGCCACCACACCGAGCAGGATCAGCGACCAGGCCCAGACGTAGCGAGAGGAGCCGCTCGGATCCAGCGCCCGTGCTCTGCGCTCGCGCCCGACCCGCTCGAGGCAGGCGATCGCCGCCACCGCAGCGGCCAGCGCTTCGGCGATGCGCTCCGTGGCAGTCCAGGTCTGGCTGTCGCCGGTGTGCATGGCGGTCATCGCCGCAAAGGCCGCGACGGCCATGGCGCTCAGCAGCAACACCCGCCGCGGCTGTGGCGGCGCTACCGGTTTGACCTCCTGAGCACGCGAGCTCATTGGTCCGCGAGCTGCGATGGGGGTGGCGCGTGCGGCATCTCTCCGGCACCTATCGGCGCCGCGTTTGCCTAGTTGCTCAGTAGTGCACCGCAGCGCGCTGGCCGGCTGGTCATGACGGGGGTCGCCAGCCGCGGGCCAGGGTCGTCTGCCCCACCTCGATGATGTAGCCGTCGGGATCACGGATGTAGCAGCGGATCTCGGTCTCGTGCTGCTTCGGGGGCGTCAGGAATTGCGCGCCCCGGGCGCTCCACTCGGCGTAGACGGCCTGGATGTCCGCCACCCTGATGTTGAGGAAGCTGCTCACCCGGTCCGGGTCGGGAGGCGTCTCGAGCGTGACCGTCGGCTTGTCGTCCGTCGGAGCACCCCCGCCGTTGATGATGACCCAGCTGTTGGCCAGCGCGACGTAGGTCACCTCATCGCCCGACTCGCCTGAGATGACCGTCCTACCGCCCAGAACATCGGTGTAGAAGCGGCGAGAACGCTCGACATCGTCAGAAACGATGAAGTGGGCCACGACCATTTCCTCGTTGGTGCTCATGCTGACCTCCGTGGTTGGGATGGATCAACGGACGGGATTGGCCGCATGGCCGCTCAATGCCCTGCGGTTTCCCCGCCGTCGATATGCAGGGTCTCGCCCGTGACGAACGTGGCGCCCTCGAGGTAGAGGATCCCCCCGGCGACATCGGCGATCTCCCCGACACGCCCGAGCGGAACGGCTGCCGCGAGGCCCTCGTAGGAGGCGGGATCGTGCACCGGGGTCTTGATGATTCCGAGAGAGACCGCGTTCACCCGGATTCCACGGGAGGCGTACTCGATGGCCAGCGATCGTGTGACCGCCGCCAAACCCCCCTTGGTGAGCGACGCAAGCGCAGAGGGGCGGCTGCTGCGGGCCTGATCCACGAGACTTGTCGTCACGTTCACGATGTGCCCGCCGCCCTGGGCGACCATGGCGGGAATCGCCTGCTGGGTCATGTTGAAGACGCCGCCCAGGTTGACACCGCTGGCCGCAGCGTAGTCGGCGGCCGTGTAGTCAGTGAAGGGCTTGCCGATGTAGATACCTGCGTTGTTGATGAGGCAGTCGATCCGCCCGAAGTGCTCGAGCGTCCGCCCCACGACTCGCTGGCCCGTCTCGACTTCGGTGACGTCGCCCTCGACGGCGAGAAGGTCCGCGTCGTCCGTTGCCGGCATCCTCCGCGCGACGCCCACCACGCGGTATCCGGCGCCACGAAACGCTGCGGCCAGACCTGCACCGATGCCCTGGGAGGCACCTGTGATGACCGCGACCCTATTTCGCTCGGCGGTGTTCATCGGGGTCCCGCACAAAACCTAACGCCGATCGGCTCACGCCGTGAGCAGTGCCGTCACGGCCGGCGCACCCGCGTCGTCGAAGCGCGCCGTCCCGAGGCGCGCGAGTGCCGTCCGCCCTACCCCTTCAGCACGGCGTTCCCGAACTTGTGGTGGGAGCCGTTTGCGACGCAGGGGTGGTAGCTCCGCATGGCGGCATAGCGATGCCCGTGCGCGGCGAGGCCTACGATCCTGACGGCGACAGCGCCCCGCGGCCTGCCGAGGAGGCTGATCGTCGTCGAGCGAGCGCGACCGGGTAGGCGCTTGTAGATCGCGCCGCCGAGGAGCACCGTGATGCGATGCAGATGGATGCCCCTGCGTACGCTCCAGTGGATGACCTCGACGCGCTTGCTGGTGCAGGCCGGGACGGTCTTCAGCGGAGGCGCCTGTGCTGTAGCCGGGGCGGGCTGGGGTGCCGGGGTCGAGACGAATTCCGCGCCGACAGAGGACGGATCTTCGCCGATCGTGACCGTGCAGGCCCCGGTTCCGGAGCAGGCACCTGACCAGCCCGCGAAGCTCGAGCCGGCGTCGGCTTTGGGAGTCAGGGTCACGGTGCTTTCTTCCTGGAACGCGGCGGTGCAGGTGGACCCGCAGTCGATGCCGGCGGGCACGCTGGTCACAGTGCCCGAGCCCGCCCTGGTGACGACCAATGACGTCGCGTCGTCGCGGAATGAGCTCTTGATCTCGGCGCCGAGGGGAACTTCACCGTTCCAGACAACCACTGAATGGCCGCTGTGGTCGAGCGCCACGTGCGGCCCGTACGCTTCTTCCACTTCGAGGCTGAGCAGCTTCGAGGCTTGCCAGGTGTGGTTCGGAAGCAGGCTGGTTGTGCGCAACTGGTAGTTGTGGGTGCTTTCGTTCCAGCCGGACCAGACTGCCCGTGCGGTGCCCGCGGGCGACATCGCGACCTGTGGGGCTTCGGCTTCGGCGCCGACCGGGGACATGCGCACCGGCGAGGCCCAGGCCCCCCCGGCCGCCAGCACGGCTCCTTCGACCGAGCCGACCGAGCCATCGAACCGGTACCAGGCGGCGACGGCGTCGCCCGCCGAATCGACCGCGACTACAGGCGCGTGCGCTTCCAGTGCGGGGGTGGAGATCTGTTCGGGCGCCTGCCAGCCGCCGGAAGCGGGTCGCGAGGCGACTTCGGCGACGAGCCCGGTGCCGCTGCGGGACCAGATCGCGGTGAAGGCCCCCGTGGCGGGATTGGCGACGACATGAGGTGGTTCTGTGACGGTCGCGGGAACGGAGATCGCTTCTTCACCGGTCCAGCTGCCACCGAGTGGCAGGTAGTTCGATTCGGCCACGGACGTGGCTCCGGACGAGGACTGCCATACGGCTGCCGCGGTCCCGCTCGCGCTCATCGCCACGTCCGGCGCTTCGGCGTTGAGGGCGCTGCTCGAGATCGCAACCGGGGCTTGCCAGGAGCCGTTCGCCGGCTTCGAGGTGGCGAGGATCACGTGGTTGCCGCCGACTCCCTGTCGCCAGATGACAGCCGCATCGCCAGCGGCGTCGATCGCGACGGCGGGGGTCTCGACCACTGCGGCACCGAATTCGAGCGCTTCCGGCGCTCCCCAGCTGCCCCCGGCCGGCTTGTAGCTGACTTCGATCGCTTCGGACCCGGCCAGCCGCTGCTTCCAGGCGACGACGACGTCGCCCGCGGGACCTACCGCCAGCGTCGGGCTTTCCGCGTTTCCACTTGGCGGCGAGAGGTCGATCGGCGCCCCCCAGCTGCCGCCGAGGGGGCGTTCTGCCACCTGTGCCAAGAGATGCAACCCGTCGCTGCGAGTCCAGACCGCCGTCGCGTTGCCAGCGGCGTCGATCCCGACCTTGCTCCAGCTGGCGCTACCGCCCGGGATCGAAACTTCTTCCGGCGCGCTCCAGGGGGCGGCGCCTGCCGGGGCCGCCGCGATCGCGAGGAGGGCCAGCAGCGCGGTCAGCGCGAGAACGGCGAGGCGAACGGCTGGCGGGACGAGACGGGCAGGGGCGGGCACGGAGTTCCTCTCCTCTCGGGGGTCGGCCCGTCATCGACCATCCACACCCCGAACATAAGCCGCGACCGCAGAACGGGCCGACGGCGCGCCTTGGCGTCGGCGTCGGCGATCCAGTGCAGGATTCCGCCGAGCGCTCGTCCGCGGCGACTTGGGCAGCCTTCGAACGCCTTCAGGGGAGACTGGTCGAGAGGAGCCCCCGGAGGCCGGTCTCCGGGGGCTTGTCTGCTCTCAGGTGAGGCAGGTCGGTGTCGTCGCCGTCACGCGCTCAGCCTGCGGACCCTTCAGCGCCGGGCGGCGGGCCACCTTCACCGG
>CAZFGJ010000060.1:0-15531 GCA_964518445.1 uncultured Solirubrobacteraceae bacterium | reverse complement strand
CGGACCTGTCGCTGCTACTGCAAGTACTGCGCCTTCGCGACCCACCAGGCCCACCTCTATTCGCCCGAGGAGGTCATCGAACAGCTCGACGGGGCGGCCCGCCGCAAGGTCAAGGAGCTGCTTGTCCTCACCGGCGAGCATCCTGAGATCAACCCCGAGGTCAGCCGGCGCCTGGCCGAGTACGGCCACGAGGACTTCACGGCCTATGTCGTCTGGACCTGCGAGCGGGCCCTCGAGCGGGGGCTCCTGCCGCACACCAACCTCGGGGTCCTCGAGCGGGACGACCTTGCCCGCCTGCGCGAGGTGACGGCGTCGCAGGGCCTGATGCTGGAGTCGATCTCCGAGCGCCTGATGGAGACGGTCCACGCCGGCTCGCCGACCAAGCACCCGGCCAGGAGGCTCGCCACGATCGCCGCCGCCGGGGAACTGAAGATCCCGTTCACCAGCGGCATCCTGGTCGGGATCGGCGAGACCGAGCAGGAGCGGATGGACTCGCTGGCGGCCCTGGCGGAGGTGCACGAGCGCCACGGGCACATCCAGGAGGTGATCCTCCAGAACTTCGTCCCGCACCAGCGCTACTACGGTCAGGAGCCCGCCGAGATCGCCGAGCAGGCGGCGCGCGAGTACTGGCGCACGGGAGTGGCCGACGGCCGGCCCGATCTGGAGCTCCCGGGATGGGCCACGCCCGTGACGATCGAGGACATGAAGCGCCTGGTCGCAGAGGCAGCGCGGCTGATGCCGGATATCGGTATCCAGATCCCTCCCAACCTGGCTGACTGGTGGAGCGAGCTGGTCGCTGCCGGGGCGACCGATCTTGGCGGTCTGAGCGCCAACGGCGACCACATCTCGCCGGAGCACCCCTTCCCATCGCCACACCAGGTCCGCAAGCAGCTTCAGGCGGAGGGTTTCGCGCTGACCGAGAGGCTCTGCGTCTACCCCCGCTACATCGACCAGAAGTGGCTCGCCCAAGGGGTCCTCGACACGATCCGCGCCAGCTACTGGAGCTTCATCCCGCGGCGCGGCTCCGGTCGCACCGAGGCGCCGACGCCGATCGCTCCGAGCCTCGTTCCGGGAGCGATCGCGCGCGCCAGGGACGGTCAGGCGCTCACACCTCAGGAGCTGACGGCGATGTTCGCCGAGACCCGCCCCGAGGCGATCGAGGACATGCGCCAGGCGGCTGACGAGCTGCGGGCCGAACTCGCCGGGGACCTGGTGACGTTCGTGGTCAACCGCAACATCAACATCTCCAATGTCTGCACGGTCGGCTGCGCCTTCTGCGGGTTCGGTCAGGGCAAGCGCTCGCCCGAGGCCTACGAGCACGACGAGCAGGAGTTCGTGGGGCGCATCCACGAAGCGCTGGACTATGGCGCCACCGAGCTCTGCATCCAGTCGGGGATCCACCCCGACTGGGACCTCGAGGACTACCTCGGCTGGCTTCGCCTCGCCAAGCGAACGGCCGCCGAGGCAGGCACGGAACTGCACCTTCACGCCTATAGCCCAATGGAGATCGCTCACATGTGCGACATCTCCCAACTGCCTCCCTCGGAGGTCTTCCTGCGCCTGCGCGATGCCGGGCTGGGCTCCACGCCAGGGACAGCCGCGGAGGTTCTCCACGACGGCGTCCGCGAACGGATCTCGCCCAACAAGCTTCCCGTGGCCAGATGGGTCGAAATCATCCAGGCCAGCCACGAAGCCGGCCTGCGCTCTACCGCGACGGTGATGTTCGGCCACATCGAGGAGCCCTGGGAGCTGGCCGAGCACATGCGGGTCGTGCGTGAGCTTCAGGAGCGCACCGGAGGGATCACGGAGTTCGTCCCGCTCTCCTTCATCCCATTTCAGACGCTCCTGGGACGCACCCACGGGGTGGAGGAGATCTCACGCGAGGAGAACCTCAAGCACACGGCCGTCTTTCGCCTGGCGCTGGGCCGGACGGTCGCGAGCCTGCAGGCCAGCTGGGTGAAGATGGGCCTCGACGCGGCAACAGAGGCCCTCTCCTGGGGCGTCAACGACCTGGGGGGAACCCTGATGGAGGAGTCGATCAGCCGTCTGGCCGGCAGCTATCACGGGACTCGCCTGGATCCCGATCAGCTGGTCGCCGCGGCGCACGCCGCCGGGCGCCCGGCGGCCGAGCGGACGACGCTCTACGGGATCCGCCGCCGCTACCCGCTGGAGCTGCAGAGCGACTGGACGCTCGCGGCGGCGGGCGCCGTCTGAGCAGGAGACCCTAGGCCCGGGCGAACTGCCCGTGGAAGCCGAAGGGAATGTGGTGGGGAACCTCGGCCCTAGCCAGCTCGTTCATGTGGGTGGCGTCCAGGACCAGCAGGAAGGAGCGCTGCTGGGTCGCGTCCAGCACGACCGAGAGCAGCACACCGGCGTCCTCGCGCTGGGCTCCCGGCTCCGCCACGAAGACCGGCTCGCCGGCGAAGCAGTTCGCCTCCGACCATGAGATCGTGCCGCCGTCGTGGGTGTCGGCCTTGACGATCTCCTCGAGCCAGCCCCCTGGCCCGGCGCCGTTGCCCCAGGCGTAGCGATAGGGCCGCTCGTTGCAGGCCCCGTAGTTGATCCGGGGAAGCTCGAGATCGCGGTCGCAGAGCGTTTCCTGGGTCACCCCTCCGGTTGGCAGATCAAGGCGCAACCGAGTCAGCGCGGCAGGTGTGATCGGCTTGCCGGCGCGCAGGCGCTCGAGGTAGAGGTCCTCGATGATCCCGGCGTCGGGATAGGCGCACAGGTCGACCACGACCTCGTCTCCCCGCTCAAAGGCGTTGACGTGATGGAAGGAGAAGCAGGGGTCCGTCGTGAACCGCGGTCCGCTCTCCCCGGTGTTGCGGTCGATCAGCTGCAGGCGCGTCCCACGCTGGGGCTTCCAGCGGAAGTTCTCGATGTAGGGCCGCCCCGACAGGGCAAGCGCCAGCGGGTTGACCACGAAGGGGAACTCGGCCAGCACGATCCACCGCTCGGTCAGGCCGAAGGAGTGCATGTAGGCGGGCTCCTTGACCGGCTCGGAGGCGATCACCCGCGGCTTAGAGCCGTCCGGGTCTACGGCGAAGAAGCGGTAGCTGCTCGACGGTCCCAGCTTCGCCGCGTAGTTGATCATCCCCCCGCCGTCGCGGTCCAGGTGGGGGTGAGCCGTCGAGAGCTGGCCAGGCGCAAGGAAGGGCGGCGCTTCGGCCGACTCAAGGGTGCGCGCGTCGAACTCGACAGGCATCGGGGTCTCGGTCATCGCCATGAAGCGCTCGCCCAGGCGAGCGATGTTCACGTTGGCGTTGTCGGAGATCGTCTGCCCGGGGGAGAAGAGCGTCTGGACGCGCTTGAAGAGCGAGCGGCATGGGTCCGTCGCGAACTCGCTGAAGACGATCTTCCCCTCCGCCTCGGCCGCCCGGTAGGCGCGGCTCTGCAGGTAGCGGTTGCCGTAGCCCACCCGGCCGCCCGAGATCGTGAACCGGTGGAGCATCGCCAGGCCGTCGAACCAGTGGCGCATCGAGCTCTCACCGACCTCGAACCTGGCCGGCCCCGTCCGCAGGAGCGAGCCGCCCAGCCATGGCGGGAGGGTCCCCGAGAGCGGCAGCTGCTCGATCGTCCGCTCGTGTTCTAGCGTCGCGAAGCCAAGGGCGGCGCCGTCCTGCTGCGGCTCCAGCGATGCATCAGGGTTGATATTGATAGCCACGTTCGTTCCCTCTGTATCATTCGATCCGAACGGTTCTGGAACGTAGTCTAGGCTCTCGGCCGTGCCGAGTGCCCGGATGAGCGAAACCTCCTACATCGTCCTGGGCCTTCTGGAGCGCTTCGAGCCGGCCACGCCCTACGACCTCAAGCAGGTCGCCCAGCTCTCGACCTTCAACTTCTGGTCGGTTCCCCACACGCAGCTCTACACCGAGTGCGCCCGCCTGGCGGACGCGGGGATGCTCAGCGAGGAACACGAGCAGGCCGGCAGAAGGCGGAGGATTTACAGGCTCACCGATGCCGGGCGAGGGGAGCTCACCCGCTGGCGTGAGACGCTCCCCGAGGGCGTCTACCAGCTACGGGACCCCGCCATCCTGAGACTGTTCTTCGGAGCCGAGCCGGGCCCGCTCGCCGAGCACGAGGTCAAATCCCACCGGGAGCACCTGGCGACCCTCGAAGCACGGCGCGTCAACGTGGCCGGCGGTCCCGAGGGATGGGGGCTGGCCCTCGAGCTGGGAATCGCCCAGGAGGAGCAGTTCATCCGATTCTGGTCGGAGCTTCTCGAGCGCGAGAGGGCCGCCGGGCGGATGCCTCCCGCGGCCTAGCCCGAAGGAGCTAGCCGAAGAGATCCTCGGCCGGCGGGCGCAGCAGGGCCAGCGCACCCGGGCCGTCCTCGGGGGTGAGGAAACGCTGCAGGCCCTCGATCAGGACGACCGGCTCGCTGGAGTCCTTCGCCCGGACCAGGTCGGCCGCGCCGGCCGCCGCGTCGGCGATCGCCAGCCAGGTCGCCTGGAGCTCCAGGCCCTGGGCGTCGCGGCGCCCGCGCCAGTCGTCCAGGGGCGCCATGCCGGCAAGCCCGATCGCCACGTCGGTCTGGCCGTGGCGCCATGCCCGCCCGAAGCTGTCGGTGATCATGACCGCCGGTGCCTCGGCCGCCGCGAGACCGCCGATGTCGGCCAGCCGGCTCCTCAGCGTCCGGGCCGAACCGTCGGGGTCGGCCGGAAGGATCACCACCTCGTCGCTACCGCCGGCGTTCGAGCTGTCGACGCCCGCGTTGGAACAGACGAAGCCGTGATGGGTCCGGCTGATCAGAACGCCCCGCTCGGCCCGGAGGATCTCGGCCGACTGATCCAGAGCCACCTGGACGATCCTCGGGTCCTTGCCCTGCGTTGCCGCGAGCTCGATGGCCCGCTCGCCGGGCTTCACCGAGGCGAGGCTGACCACGGCCCCCTCGGCCTTGGAGACGACCGTGTGTGCGATCACCACGAGCATCCCCTGGTGCAGGGAGCCCGGGGCGGCGGCACCGGCGATGATCGACGCCAGGTCATCGCCCCGATGGATCTCGGGAATTCCCGGGAGGGCCTCTGCGCGCAGCCCGTTCAAGGTCTTCTAGGCGAGGCTGCTCGAGGCGAGCGCGTCGGCGAAATCCGGGCCGGAGAGAACGGCACGGGTGGAGGGTGCGCGCCCGCCCTGGTCGGCGAGGCGCCCGCGCAGCACGGCCAGGTCGGCACCCGTGTCGATGTCCAGCAGCAGCGAGGGGACCTGCTCGACTCGGGCCGGGACGCCTGCAGCGGCTGCCAGCTCGAGGTGGCGAGCACAGCTGCCGGGCCCGAAGCTCGGCTCGATGGCCGTGGGGGGATGGAGGAGCAGCCCATTCGTCCCAGTCCCGTGACGGTCGGGGACGATCACCAGCTCGGGCCCGGCCAGAGCGTGACCGTCCAGCAGCTCTCCGAGCTCCTCGGGGTCGGCCGCCGGACAGTCCCCCGGCACACAGAGAACGCGATCGAAGCCCTCGCCGACGGCCCGGAGGATGCCCAGGTGGGCCGCCGCGGACTGTCCCTCCTCACCTGCGTCCTCGACGATCAGCGCCCCCGCCGCGAGAGCCGCCTGGGCGATCCCCCGCTCGCGGGTCACCACGATCGTCAGCTCGATAGCACTCGTCTGGGAGAGTGCCGCGATCACGTCGGCGACCATCGCGGCCGCCAGCTCCTGGCGCATCGGGTCCGCGACCGTCGCACCCAGGCGCTGCTTGGCTCGGGCGAAGCTCTTGACTGGGAGGATCGCGGCTGTTCGCACGGCCCGATGAGCCTAGCTGGGAAGCCTGGAGAGCCCCGCGGCGAACTCGACGCTCTCCCGGGCCAGCCGGGCACGTGACTCCTGCTCGCCAATGCGGGTGTCCGTGACGAGCACCGGGAGGCCGGACACCGCCTCATCGGCAACCATGCCGTCAAGCAGCTCGCCGTAATACTCGCGGACGCCGGCCGCCGTCGCGGGCAGGCCGGCATAGGACATGAAGAAGGCCGTCGGCCCCTTCAGAACAGCGCCCCCGACGATCGGGCTCACCGCCACGACGGGCGCGCCGGACTCCGCCATCGCCTCGGAGATCCCTTCGACAGCAAGGATCGGCGCGATCGAGGCGAGCGGATTGGAGGGGCCGATCAGGATCACCGAGGCGCAGGAGATCGCCTCGATGACGCCCTCGCCGGGCATGGCGGTCTCGGCGCCCCGGAACTCGAGGCCCTCGACCGGCCCGGCGGCGCGAGCGCGGATCATGAACTCCTGGAAGCCGCACCAGCCCGTGGCGGGGGTCCGCACCCACGTCCTGACCGGCTCCGAGCTCATCGGCAGCACCCGCGCCTGCAGTCCGATCTCGCTCCCCAGACGGGCCAGGGCGGCTGCCGGGCCAAGGCCCTCGGCGAGCATGCGAGCGCGCTCGATGCACCAGGCCAGGTCGCGGTCGCCCAGGTTGAACCAGACATCGACGCCCAGCTCGCGCAACCCGTCCATGACGGCGAACGTGTCGCCCTCCAACCCCCAGCCACGCTCGTCGATCAGGCCCGCCAGCCAGAAGCAGACGAGGTCCGGGTCGGGGGAGACGTGGGCTCCGTAGATCTCGATGTCGTCGCCCGTGTTGACGATCGCCGTCAGGCGCTCCTGGCCGAACTCCTCGGCGATCCCCCTGGCCAGCTTTGCGCCGCCGGTCCCGCCTGTCAGCAGGACGATGTCGTGCTCGGCGGTGCTCAGTCCCACAGCCGGTCGGGCAGCCCGCTCAGCCGGATCCCGGCGTGGATCTTGTAGCGGGAGTTGACCGAGATCAGCATCGCCGTGAGCGACTCGGTCGTACGCGACATCTCGAGCTTGCCGCAGTCAATGCAGCGGAGACCCTCGATCTGCTCGATCAGCAGGGCCGCCTCGCGCTTGTCGGCACGGGCGTCCCCGCAGACCAGCACGTCCTGGTCGAGCGGGTGCTCGAGATCGGTCAGAGAGGCGGCGCTGACGGTGTGCAGGGCGGAGACCACGCGGACGCCCTCGGGGGCCATCTCGGCGGCCTGCTGGGCAGCCGATCCCTGCCAGACGCCCAGCATCCGGGTTGCCTTTCCGCTCACCGCGGCGGCCAGGGGAACGGTCGCGTCGATCAGCAGCTGACCGGGCTGAAGGGCCTCCTTGAGGTTCGTCAGCGTCTCGGACTGGCTGCGGAAGGGAACGCTGAGGATCACCACCTGTGCGGCCCTGGCGGCGTCGGCGTTGTCATGGCCGCTGAAGCTCGCCTGGGGCATCAGCTCGGCGGCGCGATCGGCCGTTTCGCGGGCCCGGTCGGCGTCACGCGAGCCGATCACGACTCCTACCCCCGCGCGGGCGAAGCGCAGGGCCAGGCCGAAGCCGAGGGCGCCCGAGGCGCCGATGATCGTGACTGGGTCAGATGAGCTCGGGGGCACGGCGGCCGAGTATAGGCTTCGGAGCATGATGCCCGAGGGCGAGACGGCCTTCCCAGTCCCTTCCAGCGCGCCTCCCCGCACGGTTCGGATCCGCGAGGTCGGGCCGCGGGACGGCTTTCAGAACGAGCCCGAGGTGATTCCCACCGAGCGGAAGGTCGAGCTGATCGACGCCCTCGCCCGGACCGGCCTGCGCCGCCTCGAGGTGACCAGCTTCGTGCGGCCCGACGTGATCCCCCAGCTCGCCGATGCGGCCGCCGTCCTGGGCGCGATCGACGTTCCCGATGAGGTGAGCATCTCCGTCCTGATCCCCAACGAGCGCGGCCTGGAGAACGCCCTGGCGATCCTCGAGCAGGGCTCCGGTGAGCGCCGTGCCTTCGATGAGGTCAACGTCTTTCTGTCGGCCTCCGAGACCCACAACCGCAAGAACGTCAACCGCTCGATCGCAGAGTCGCTGCAGGGCGTCGAAGCCGTCCTCGGCCGCGCCCGAGAGGCGGGCCTGCGCTGCGAGGGCGTCATCTCCACCTCCTTCGGCTGCCCCTACGAGGGCGAGGTCCCTCTCGAGCGAGTTCTGGACATCGCCGGCCGTCTGAGGGATGCGGGCGCCCAGGAGGTCGGCTTCGGCGACACCACGGGGATGGCCAACCCGCTGCAGGTCCGGGAGTTCTTCGCCAGAGCCGGCCAGGAGCTGAGCGGGGTAGAGCTGACGGCTCACTTCCACAACACCCGCGGACAGGGCCTTGCCAATGTGATCGGCGCCCTGGAGTCTGGTGTCGAGAGCTTCGAGTCGAGCTTCGGCGAGCTCGGCGGCTGTCCCGTCCCGGCGGGCGCCACCGGAAACATCGCAACGGAGGACCTTGTCTCGATGCTCGCCGAGATGGGCATCGAGACGGGCATCGAGCTAGGAGCGCTGATCTCCTGCGCCCGCCGGGTCCAGGAGATCCTGGGACGCCCGCTGGGCAGCCACACGCTGGTGGCAGGCCCGGTCGACTGGCACCGCTCCTAGCCGGCCACGGCCTGCTCCATCTCGCGGGCGCTCTCGCGGGCGGCGGCCACGCAGTACTCCTGGACGGCCACCTCCATTTCGAGCGATGCGGCAATTGTGGGGCGGGCCGACGCGTCGACGACCCGCTTCGCCCGCCCGACGGCGATGTGGGAGTTCGCCAGCAGTTCGTCGATCAGGGCGGCGGTGGCGCTCTCGAGCTCCTCGGGCGCCACGACACGGTTGAGCAGGCCGATCCGCTCGGCCTCCTCGGCGCCGATCGTCCGGGCCGTCATGATCAGCTCCTTGGCGCGCCCCAGGCCGACGACGGCCGGCAGCCGGGTCGAGCCGCCGACGTCGGGGATGATCCCGAACTTGACCTCGGGCAGCCCGAGCTGGGCATCACTCGAGGCGATCCTCAGGTCGCACCCGAGTGCGACCTCCAGGGCACCGCCGACACAGGTCCGGTGGATCTGGCAGATGACCGGCTTGGCCATCTCTTCGCAGAGGTTGGCGCACTCGAGGAAGACGTTGCGGAAGGGACGCAGCATTCCCGGAGTGGAGGTCGAGGACATCAGCTCGTTCAGGTCGACGCCGGCCGAGAAGACCGGCCCTTCGCCCCGCAGCACGACGCAGTGGACGGACTCAGTCGCGGCGGCCTGGCGCAGCGCCTCGCCGAGCGCCAGCAGCAACTCCTGGTTCATGGCGTTCCGCTTCTCGGGCCGGTTCAGGACGATGTGGCGGACCGGCCCCCGGTCCTCGGTCATGACGATGCTCATCGGTTGCTCCTGACGGTCGTTTGCGAAGCGCTCATATCTGGCGCTGAGGCTACAGCGAGTGGATGCGTAATAGGCTCTGGGCTCGCCCGCAGTGAGACCAACCGAGGAGAGCAATGGCGCAGAAGATCGAGCAGGTGGGGGTGCTGGGAGCTGGTCTGATGGGCCACGGCATCGCCCAGGTGGCAGCACAGGCCGGATATGAGGTCGTCCTGCGAGAGGTGGACGACGGGACGCTCCAGAAGGGCATCGCCAAGATCGAGAAGCAGCTCGCCCGGGCGGTCGAGAAGGGCAAGTCCAGCCAGGAGGACGCCGATGCCGTCCGCGGGCGGATCAACGGCACGACCGACTACGCCGCTCTGGCGGGATGCGACCTGGTGATCGAGGCGATCACCGAGAACCTCGCGATGAAGATCGAGATGTGGAAGGAGCTCGACTCGATCGTCAAGCCCGAGGCCGTCTTCGCGACGAACACCTCCTCGCTGTCGGTCATCGATCAGGCTGCCACCACCAGCCGTCCGGGGCAGTTCGTGGGCCTTCACTACTTCAACCCGGCTCAGGTGATGAAGCTGGTCGAGGTCGTCCGCTGCGTGACGACGACCGACGAGGCCTTCCAGACGGCACTCGAGTTCGCCCGCTCCGAGGGCAAGCTGGCGATCCCCACCAAGGACAAGGCCGGCTTCATCGTCAACCGGCTGCTGGTGCCCTACATGATGGACGCCGTGCGGGCCTACGAAGAGGGCGTCGGATCGGTCACCGAGATCGACGAGGCCATGAAGGCCGGCGCCGGCCACCCGATGGGGCCGCTGACGCTCGCCGACTTCGTCGGGCTCGACACGCTCGGCTCGATCTGCGATGTCCTGTTCGAGGAGTTCCGCGAGCGGCGCTTCGCCCATCCGCCGATGCTTCGCAAGATGCTCGCCGCCGGCTGGTTCGGACGCAAGTCGGGGATGGGCTTCTACGACTACTCGGGCGAGGCGCCAACGGAAAATCCGGCCTTCGGGGGCTAGGTGACCGTGGACGCGTCAGGGATTCGGGTCGCAGACTCCGACCGCGAGCAGGTGGCCGAGGAACTCCGCGAGCACATGCTCGCGGGGCGCCTCACCTCTGAGGAGTTCGAGGACCGTCTCGCCCGCGCCTACGCCGCTGTCACCCGTGCCGAGCTCGAGGAGGTCCGCTCGGACCTGCCGGTTGGGGTCGTCAGGGTCGAGAGCGCCCTGGCCGAGCGCCACGCCAAGCTCAGGCGGCGGCTGCTGCAGGAGGGAGGAGGCGCGCTGGGCCTGTCGCTGATGTGTGTCGCGATCTGGGCGGCCAGCGGAGCCTCAGGCGGCTTCTGGCCGATCTGGGTGATCATCGCCACGATGATCCCGCTGGTGCGGAACGCCTGGAGGCTGTTCGGCCCCGATCCCGACGTGGAGTCCGTCGAACGGCATCTGGAGCGCCGCTCGAAGCGTGAGGAGCGCCACAGCCGCCGCGCCGAGCGCTACGGCCCGCCGAGGCCCCCGCGCCCACCGGGGCTTCCCCGATGAGCGATCTCTCCTCAGCGGCCGAGCGGGCGCTTGCCGGTGGCCCGGAGCGCCATCGCGACAAGGCCCGCGAGCAGGGCAAGCTGCCCGTTCGCGAAAGGGTCGGCAAGCTGCTCGACGAGGGCTCGTTCTCCGAGGAAGCCCTGCTGGCCAACTGGCAGGAGGAGGGGCTGGGAGCCGACGGCGTCGTGACAGGGCTCGGCTCGATCGATGGCCGTCCGGTGGCGTTGATGGCCAACGACCCGACCGTCAAGGCCGGCTCCTGGGGGCCGAAGACGGTCGAGAAGATCCTGCGCATCCAGGAGCGGGCCCTGGCGCTGAGCATCCCGATGGTCTACCTGGTGGACTCGGCCGGCGCCCGCATCACCGAGCAGGTGCAGATGTTCCCCGGCCGCCGCGGGGCGGGGCGGATATTCCACAACCAGGTGAAGCTCTCGGGCGCCGTTCCCCAGGTCTGCGTCCTGTTCGGCCCCAGCGCGGCCGGCGGCGCCTACATCCCGGCGTTCTGCGACCTGGTGATCATGCGCGACGGGAACGCCTCGATGTATCTGGGATCGCCTCGGATGGCCGAGATGGTGATCGGCGAGAAGGTCAGCCTCGAGGAGATGGGGGGTGCCCGGATGCACACCGGCGTCTCGGGCTGCGGGCACCAGTTGGTCAAGAGCGACGAGGAGGGCCTTGAGGTGGCCCGGCGCTACCTGTCATACCTGCCGACGAGCTGGAGCCTTGAGCCGCCGTCGGCCGATCCGCTCGCTCCCGCGGCGGACCCCGAGGGTCTGGCAATCCGCGAGCTGATCCCGGCCGATGAGAACAAGCCGTTCGACATCAAGCGCCTGGTCGAGGGGCTGATCGACGAGGGATCGTTCCTGGAGATACATCCACGCTGGGCCAAGGAGCTTGTCGTCGGCTTCGCCCGCCTCGACGGGCGGGCCGTGGGGATCGTCGCCAACCAGCCCAAGCACAAGGGCGGGGTGCTGTTCTCCGACTCGGCCGACAAGGCGGCTCGCTTCATCTGGAACTGCAACGCCTTCAACGTGCCCCTGCTGTTCCTGGCCGACGTCCCGGGCTTCATGATCGGCACACAGGTCGAGCGCCAGGGGATCATCAGGCACGGGGCAAAGATGATCAGCGCCGTCAGCGAGGCGACCGTCCCGAAGATCTCGGTCGTCATCCGCAAGGCATACGGCGCCGGTCTCTACGCGATGGCGGGCCCGGCCTTCGAGCCGGACTGCTGCATCGCCCTGCCCAGCGCCTCGATCGCCGTGATGGGGCCGCAGGCGGCGATCAACGCCGTCTACTACAACCAGCTTCAGGCGATTCAGGACGAGGGCGAGAGGGCCGCCGAGACCGAGCGGCTACGGGTCGAGTACGGGGCGGACATCGACATCCTCCATCTCGCCTCCGAAATGGTGATCGACGCGGTGATCGAGCCCGAGCTGCTCCGCGAGGAGCTGATTCGCCGCTTCGCCCAGGCGACCTCGAAGAGCCGGGCATGGCCTGCGAAGCACAACCCCGTCACGCCCGTCTAGGGCAACGGCTCAGGCGACCGGCGTCAGGCCGGCTGAGCGGGTTTCCTCATCCTGGAAAGGCGGGTAGGTCTCGGTCAGCAGGTAGAGGTATGCGTCGCTTCGAGCCGTGTAGGAGTTGGCCAGGAGCATCAGGTCGAACAGACCGCGGGGCATCTTCCCGGTGATGACGATGATGAACCAGGCCGCCACCGCGCCGACCCCGAGCAGCAAGCCCATGATGTACCTGAGGACCAGCAGCGGGATGGCGATCAGCCCGCGGAAGAAGGTCTTCGGGCGGCTGTATTTCTCAAGCGGCCCGGCGAAGCTCATCCGCACGGGGTACTCGGGGTCATCAGATCCGCCGAACGACGGATAGGTGTCGCAGAGCAGGGCCGCATAAGCGGTGAAACGGGTGAAAAAGCGCGTGAAGTCCGCCACGAAGTCGTAGAGCCCCTGCGGGTAGCGTCCCGTGATGACGATCGCGAACCAGGCGATCACGATCGCGATCCAGGCGACGATGGCGTAGAGATACAGCCAGATCGCCAGCGGTATGGCCAGCAGCAACCGGAAGAATGCGGTGAGGCGGCTGCGCTGCTCGACATAGTCGGCCTCGAACGTCACGGGATAGCTCATGGCGGGCATCGTAAGCCGAATACCGGACGTGGGATAGATTTCAGGCTGATGGGACCGACCGAGCTCGCCTACGCAGGAATCGCCCGCCAGGCAGAGCTGATCGCTGCGGGTGAGATCTCCTCGCGAGAGCTGGTCGAGCTCTACCTGGGGCGGATCGCCGTCCACCAGCCCCAACTGAACGCCTTCCGTGTCGTCCTCGCCGAACGTGCACTGCTCGAAGCCGACCAGGCGGACAGCCGCCGCTCGGCCGGCGCGGTGCGGCCACTCCTGGGTGTCCCGGTCGCCGTCAAGGACGACATCGCTGTCGCCGGCGAGCCGACCTGCCACGGGACCAACGCCCACGGCGGACCCGCCGCGGCCGACGCCGAGGTGGTCCGTCGCCTGCGCGAGGCGGGCGCCGTCGTGATCGGCAAGACGAACGTTCCCGAGCTGACGATCTGGCCGTTCACCGAGACGGCCACGTTTGGTGCCACCCGCAACCCCTGGGACCTGCAGCGCGCGCCCGGCGGCTCGAGCGGAGGCAGTGCCTCGGCCGTCGCAGCCGGCCTCGTCGGCGCCGCACTCGGCTCCGACGGAGCCGGCTCGATTCGCATTCCTGCCGCCTGGTGCGGCCTGTTCGGGCTGAAGCCCCAGCGCGGGCGCGTCTCGATGGCACCCAAGGCCCGATGCTGGCACGGCCTCTCGGTCAACGGAGTCCTGACGCGGCGAGTGGGGGACACGGCGCTGTTCCACGACGTTGCATCTGGCGCCGTCGAGATCGACGTTGACCGGGTCCCGCCGCCGCCCGTCTCATTCGCCACGGCAGCCATGACGCCGCCCGGGCGGTTGCGGATCGCCTACTCGCGTGCCGTGCCGTTCGGGGTCATCGCGAAGCTCGACCCCTCGGTGGTGGCGGCCTTCGAGGAGACGATCGAGCTTCTGCGCTCACTGGGCCACCAGCTCGAGGAGTGCGACCCCGACTACGGCAAGGACACACTCCCGGCGGTGACCGTCCGCTACCTGCGGGGTATCCATGACGACGCCCAGGCGATGCCCCACCCGGAGCGCCTGGAACGGCGCACCCGCGGGATGGCGCGCCTCGGCGGGCTCATACCCCCGGCACTGCTCGACCGCGCCATGGCCGGCGAGGCGGCACTGACCAGCAGACTGAACCGGCTGTTCGATGACCACGACGTGCTCCTGACCCCGGCCACGGCCGCGCAGGCCCCTCCGATCGGCAAGCTCGAGGGCAGAGGGGCTCTCTGGTCGCTCAACGCCGTCGCAGGATGGGTGCCCTTCAACGGCGTCTGGAACGTGACCGGGCAGCCCGCCGCCACCGTGCCGGCGGGGATGACCCCCGAGGGCATGCCCCGGTCGGTCCAGATCGTCGGGCGCCCGGCGGACGAGCTGACGCTCCTGTCGCTGGCGGGACAGCTCGAGGCGGAGCGGCCATGGGCCGAGCAGCACCCGCCGCAGTTCGGATGACCCAACCCGAGGAGCTCCTCGAGATAGCCGTCGAAGCCGCCAGGATGGCAGGCGGCCTGCTGACGCAACGAGTCATCGCGGGCGCCGAGCGCGACGTCTCGTCCAAGAGCACGCCGACGGACCTGGTGAGCGAGGCCGACCTGGCGGCCGAGCGGGCGATCTCCGAGCTGCTCGCCCAGCGCCGTCCGCAGGACGGGTTCCTCGGCGAGGAGGGCGGCTCGGAGGAGAGCAGCAGCGGATTGACCTGGGTGGTCGATCCGCTCGACGGCACGGTCAACTTCCTGTTCGGCATCCCCCAGTGGTGTGTCAGCGTCGCGGTGCGAGACGAGCGGGGGGCCCTCGCGGGAGCCGTGTTCGATCCCAACCGCCAGGAGCTGTTCACCGCAACGCGGGGAGGCCCGGCGCTGCTTCACGTCGACGCTGTGAACACCGAGCTACGCGGCAGGACCGAGGACCCCCACGGCGGCGATCAGGGGCAGGCCGGGCTGTCCGGTGCGATGGTCGCCACCGGCCTTGCCTACGACGCCACCGTGCGGGCCGCCCAGGCCCAGGTCCTTGCCAGGCTGGCGCCCGAGGTCCGGGACATCCGCCGCTTGGGCAGCGCCGCGCTCGATCTCTGCTGGACCGCAGCGGGTCGCTACGACGCCTATTTCGAGCGGACCGTCAAGCCGTGGGACATCGCTGCGGGATCGCTGATCTGCGAGCGGGCCGGTCTCAGCGTGTTGGAGCTCGAGCCCGCCGAGAACCTGCCCTGGGGGATCCTGGCGGCGCGCCCGGGGCTCGCCGAGCCGCTGCTTGAGATCGTCGGGCGGGACTAGCGGACTAGACGCGGGTGTAGATCCCCTCGAAGAGAAGCTCCCAGCTGGCGCCGCCGTCGGGTGACTGCTCCCAGCGCTGCACGACCACCCCATCGGACCGCGGCGTCCAGCGGATCCGGTGCAACGCCGAGTCGCCGGCACTCCCCTGCATCTCCATTGCGCCGTCGAGCATTCCGCCGTCGAGCTCCAGCAGCATGCCGTCCGATGAAACCCACGTCTGATGCCAGCGGCCGCGCTGCTCGTCGTAGATGTTCAAGCTCTCGCCCTCCAGCCCGGTTGCGCCGTGCCAGTGCTCGTGCAGGGCGCGTCCGCCGACGACGGCCTCGATCGTGTTGGTGCCGACGGTCTCGCCGCTCGCCGAATCAGTCACCGTCCATCTACCGATCCAGAAGTCGAAGGCCCGGACCTGATCCGCTTCCCCTCCCATGGCCGCACCCTAACGGCCGATCGC
>CAZFGJ010000059.1:0-15975 GCA_964518445.1 uncultured Solirubrobacteraceae bacterium | reverse complement strand
ACGGCGTCGCGATCTCGGCCTCGATCGGCGTCCTGATGGTGATGCTCGCCTCGCTGACGCTCCTCCCGGCGCTGCTGACGATCGCCGGCCCCCGCGTCGCCCGGCCGTCCCGGCGCGCCCGGCGTCGTGCCGCGAAGGAACCCGATGCGGCAGAGCCCGTCGGCGTCGTGGCGATCGCCGCCGGGTCGAACTGGTTGCGCTGGGCGGGCTTCGTGCAGCGCCACCCGAAGGCGATAGCCGCTGTCTCGGCCTCGTTCATGCTGCTGATCGCCGCCCCCGCGATGGCACTGCGCCTCGGCTCAAGCGACGCCGCCAACGATCCGGCCAACCAGACCACCCACCGCGCCTACGAGCTGCTCGCGGCGGGCTTCGGCCCGGGCTTCAACGGACCGCTGCTCGTGGCCGCCAAGGTCCCCAGCGGCTCGGGCGCCGGGCTCACCGAAGTCCACAATGCGATCGCGGCCACCCCCGGCGTCGCCGCCGTTGCGCCGCCGGCGCTGAACCCCAACGGCGACGTGGCCACGATCACGGTCTATCCGAAGTCCTCACCGCAGGCCTATGCGACTACCCAGCTTGTCGAACAGCTGCGCGAACATGTGATTCCGCCACTGGCCTCGAAGACGGGCCTGACGGTCTATGTCGGAGGCGTGACGGCGGGGTCGGTGGACTTCGCAAAGACCCTGGGACACAAGCTGCCCCTGTTCATCGGCGTCGTCGTCCTGCTGTCGGCGCTGCTGCTGATGATCGTCTTCCGCTCGCTGCTGATCCCGCTGCAGGCCGCCGCCATGAACCTGCTCAGCATCGGCGCCTCGCTGGGGGTGATCGTGATGATCTTCCAGTGGGGCTGGTTCGGCGGGCTGTTCGGAGTGCAGGAAGGACCGATCGAGTCCTTCATCCCGGTGATGCTGTTCGCGATCGTCTTCGGGTTGTCGATGGACTACGAGGTGTTCCTCGTGTCGCGAATCCACGAGCGCTGGACGATCACCAAAGACAACACCCGCGCCGTCAGCGAGGGTCTCGCCCTGACCGGGCGGGTCGTCACCGCCGCGGCGGCGATCATGATCTGCGTCTTCCTGTCCTTCATGCTCGGTGAAGACAGGATCATCAAGGAGTTCGGGTTGAGCCTCGCAAGTGCCGTGTTCCTCGATGCGCTGGTGGTTCGCTGTCTGCTGCTCCCGGCCACGCTGAACCTGCTGGGTTCCAGGACCTGGAGCATCCCGGCATGGCTGGATCGGGTGCTCCCCCACCTCAACGTCGAGGGAAGCACGCTGCCCGAGCCCGAGGAGCCGGCGCAGGGCGCGGACGCTCCGCTCGCCAGGCGCCGGCCCGCGGGAGTCGCCGCCGAGGGGGCGGACGGCTGAGGCACCTGCGCAGGGGGGCGGCGCTCGCCCTGCTGCTCTGTGGGGGATCGCTGGGGGCAGCCGCTCCCGGCGCGGCGCTCGGCGCGACGCCGCAGCGCTCGGCTCTGATCGTCTTCCTGCCCGCCGAGGCGGGCCAGCTGGCCGGTGCAGATCTCTCCGTCGGCATCATGTCGGCCAGCCAGGGGCGGTACTCCGAGAGCCAGTTCCTGCTCGACACGGGCCAGGGCGCCCGCGTCGCGACGTCGGCCTACCCCAGCTCCGAACCCCCGCCGATGGTGCTCCGCGCCGAAGGCCGCCATGGTCTCGTGGAAGGGTGGGCCAGGGCTCGCGCCAGAGCATCGGCGGCCCCTCAGGAGCTGACCCCCGGGCTGCTCGCCTCGCAGATCCCCGGCGGCGCCGCCTATGCGGGGAGCGCAGCCGCCCCGACGCTCGACGGGATCCTCGCGGCCGATCGCAGCGGACTGATCGCAGAGTTGTCCGCCGGACCCGCCCCGACGCTCGTGCAGCGGACGGAAGCGCTGCTTGCTCGCCACGGGCTGGTCGTGGCCGACCTTCCCGGGGGGCCCGCCGGGATCCTCGACCTGCAACAGCTGGAGAGCAGACGCCCGCCGTCCCGGTTGCTGATCGCCATCCAGCGCGTCCCGGACGGGCCAGGCGGCGAGCTCCTCTGGGTCGGCACGGCGGCCCGCGGCACGGGCATCCGGGAACTGACCTCGAAGAGCACCCAGCAGGCCGGGCTGATCGTCTCAGTCGACATCGCGCCGACCGTGCTCGGATGGCTGGGCCTTCCCGTGCCGGCCGAGGTGAGGGGCCAGCCGATCGAAACAGGCAGGCGCCTGGACGCCTCCCGGCTCAGCTCGCTGGCCTCGCTGATGCCCCGGCTGCGGGTCCTCGGAGGAAGGCGGCTGCGCGCCCTGGGCTTCCTGCTCTGCGCCTGGCTGGTGCTCCTGCTCCTCTGCTCGCCGTCGGCACGAGCCCGGGCGTGGGCGATGCGCACCGGCGCTCTGGGAGTGCTCTGGGCTCCCGCAGCCGTGATGATCGCCGCGGCCTTCGAGCCGAGCGCCCCGGTGGAGTACGCGACGATTGCCCTGTCCTGCATGGCCCTGGGTGCTCTGAGCGACCTGCTCGCCTGGCCCAGAGCAGTGATCGTGCCTGCCGTCGTCGTGCCGTTGACGATCACCATCGACGCCCTGGGCCACGGGCAGCTGCTGATGCGCTCGCTGATGGGACCCAACCCGCTGCTCGGGGCACGCTTCTACGGCGTCGGGAACGAGCTCAAGTCGGGCCTTGCTGTGCTCGTCCTGGCGGCGGTGGCCGCCGCGCTGCACCCCGGCGAGCGCGGCCGCAGGGCGCAGGGCTGGATGATCGCCGCGGGCCTCCTGCTGGCGGTCATCGAGGGGTCGGCGCGGATCGGTGCCGGTGTCGGCGGCGTGATCCTCGTGTGCGCGGGCTTCGCCGTAGCGGTGATCCTGCTCTCCCCCGGCGCGCTGACCCGCAGACGCGCCCTGCTGGTCGTGATCGCGCCGGTGGCCGGACTGCTCCTGCTGGCACTGATCGACCTGGCCAGCGCCCACGGCTCAGGGCACTTCACCGGCAGCATCCTCCACGCGCGCTCCCCGGGGGATGTCAGGGACATCCTCGTCCGCCGCTACAAAGCAGCCTGGGGCGAGCTCCACAACCACGCCATGCCGTTCGTCACGGCCCTGTGCCTGGTGCTGAGCGTGTTCGCGGTGAAAACACGCCGGCGGCTGCTCGCGCCGGTGGAGGGCAACCCGGTCTGGCAGGCGGCGCTCGCCGGCGGGCTCGCGGCGGGGGTCGTGGGTGCCCTGGTCGAGGACTCGGGGCCCGTGCTGCTGGTCGTTGCCGTCTTCACTCTGGGCTGCGTGATCAGTTATCTCTGGGGTCGCCCGGCGGCGCCTGCTCAGCGCACTCCCGACATGCCCCCCGGAGCACGATCTCGTGCTCCGACACTGCAAGCGGAACACGCCCGCTCAGACTCCTGATCGCCCGCTCGAGGCCCGGGTCGGAGAAGGGCATGACCAGGCCGCACTTGTCGCAGACGAGATGGTGGTGATGCTCCTCCGAGCTCGAGTGGCGCTCGTAGCGGACCATCGCCTGACCCGTTTCCACGCGCTGAACCAGCCCCAGGCCCTCCAGCTCGTCGAGGATCCGATAGATGCTGGCCCGGCTGACCGGCCGTCCAGGACGCCCCCGCAGGGCGTCCTCCATCTCCTGTGCTGTCAGGGCGCAGCTCTGATCTCCCAGCAGCTCGAGGAGCGACCGGCGTGCGCCGCCGCGCTTTCGCCCGGCGGCGGTCAGCTGCGCCTCGGCCCGCTCGGCCCAGTCCCCGCCGCTCATCGCGCGACTCCCGCAAGGATGTGAATCGACACGGCGCAGGCGACGATCGCGCTGCTGGGCGGGATCGCCGGGACGAGATAGGCGAGGGTCAGACCCCCCCAGACGGACAGCAGCGCCAGACCCGCGGCAAGAGCGATCCCGGCGCCAGGCGAGTGCGCCAGGCGGTGGGCGGCTGCCGCCGGCGCGGTGAGCAGCCCCAACAGGAGCAGGGCGCCCACAGCCTGGCTTGCCTCGGCGGCGATCACTCCGACCAGAACCAGCAGTGCCAGGTCCAGCCGCCGGGTGGGGACACCCCGTGCGGCCGCGACGTCCGGGGCCACCGAGGCGAACAGCAGGGGCCGCGCGATGGCCGCGATCGCCACCAGGACCCCGGCGGCGATCAGCGCCGCCAGCAGCGCTTCTCCCCCGCCGAGCCCGAAGATCGAGCCGAACAGGGTGCGGGCGGCCTGAATGCCGGCGCTGCCCTGCGAGCCGAGGCTGTAGCGGGTCAGGAAGAACACCCCGAGGGCGAGGATGAACGTGAAAGCCACGCCGATCGCCGCATCGTCGGCCGGGCCCGCGACCGTCCCGCCGCCAACCACCCCGCCCCGCCGGGCCAGCAGGCCGATCGCGCCCGCGGCGGCGATCGTCGCGCCGAACAGGCCAAGGCGCACATCGATGCCGGCTGCCGCCGCGGCGAGCGCCCCGGGAAAAGCGACATGGCTCAGTGCATCACCGGCGAACACCTGCCCCCGCACCACGACGAACCAGCCGCAGACGCCGCAGGCCAGCCCGATGAAGCTCCCGGCCAGAAGGGCGTTTCGCATGAATTCCTGGCCCAGCATCAGGCGATAACTCCAGCCGGAGCGGCCGGGTCGGGGGCGCTCAGGCCCGCAGGCCGGGGACGTGCGATCAGAGCTGCCAGGAGGCGCGCCGCGACGTAGCCGGCGAAGGAGACCGCGCCGATCCAGAAGCTGGGCGGGTAGACCGAGAAGTAGGAGGCCCCGAGGGCCAGCCAGACGACCGCGAGGCCGATCGCGACGGTCGCCACCAGGCTGGGCAGAGGCCGGTTGGTGATCGCCTGAGCGCTGGCCGCCGGCATCACCAGCAGCGCGAAGACCAGCAGCGGCCCTGTGATCTGGCTGGTGGCGGCGACCGTGGCGCCCAGCAGGATCAGGAACGCGCCCGAGAGCCGCGCTACGGGCACCCCGCGCGAGCCGGCGACCTCCGGGTCGACCGTGGCGAACAACAGCGGCCGTGCCATGGCCGCAAGAGCTCCCAGTGCCAGCACCGCGACCAGCGCCAGCAGGAGAACCTGCGTGTCCGAGACGCCCAGCAGATCACCGAACAGGAGACTCTCCAGATCGCCCAGGACGCCGCCGTAGAGGCTCACGAACAGGAAGCCCAGACCGAGCGCCAGCGCCTGCACCGAGCCGATGCTGGCGGACTCGGTCGTGAAGGATCGCTTCGTGGGGGACGGCAGGCGGCCGATCGCCAGAGCCCCGGCGCCGCAGAACACGAAGTAGCCCCAGGCGGCGGGAACGCCTGCCAGCGCGGCCGCCGCCGCGCCGGGGAAGGCCATCATCGCCAGCGAGTGCCCGGCGAAGGTCTCCCGGCGGACGACCATCAGCCAGCCGATCGGCCCGGCCAGAACGGCCACCACGCTCCCCGCCACCAGGGCGTTGAGCATGAAGTGGAATTCAAGGATCTGGCTGAGATCGTGGAAGGGGTTCCAGCTGAGCGTTGGTGACTGGATCTCAGTGAGCATGGGCATGCGCATGTCCATGCTGGTGGCGGTCGTGGTGGTGGGCCGGCGGCTCGGGCTGACCGATCACCACCAGCCGGCCGTCCGACGCCCGCAGGACCTCGACAGGAGCGCCGTAGAGGTCGCTGAGGGTCTCGCTGCAGATCACCTCTTCGACATCGCCCGAGACCGCCCGCCCGCCCGCCAGATAGGCGACCCGGTCGAGGTAGCCGAGCAGCGGGTTGACGTCGTGGGCCACCAGCAGCACAGCCACCCCGGCCTCGCGGCTGATTCGTGCAACGAGCGCCGCGACCGATGCCTGGTTGGGGAGATCGAGGCTGTCCAGCGGCTCGTCCAGCAGCAGCAGCTTCGGCCGCCGAACGAGCGCCTGAGCGATCAGCAGCCGCTGCTGCTCCCCGCCCGAGAGCTCGCCGATCGCCCGGTCGGCATATCCGGCGGCACCCACCAGCTCGATCGCCTCGGCGACCTGGCGGGCGGCCTCACGACTGCGGGCTCGGGCGGCCGAGCCGATCCCGAGCGGCAGCCCCCAGCGATCGCCGTCCAGGCCGAGGCGGACGATGTCCCTCCCCCGAAGTCCCGAGCCGGGGCCACCCGAGGGCCGCTGGGGCAGATAGCCGATCGAGCTGCCGTCGGAGCCCGGCTCACCGCCGAGCACTCTGACGTTCCCCTCCTGCAGTCTCAGCGATCCGAGCAGGACCTTCAGGAGGGTTGACTTGCCGGAGCCATTCTCGCCGAGCAGAGCGACGAACTCCCCCTGCTCGACCCTCAGCGTGACGTCGCGCCAGATCGTCCGCTCGCCCATCCTGACCGCGGCGGCCGTCATCTCCACTGCAGGGGGCTCGGCGCTCACAGGCCGAGGGTATCATGAGACTCAGTCTTGTTTTAGGTCTGGGGGTCGAGTCCCAGGCCCGCCCGCACCTCGGCTGTGGAGAGCCCCTCGACCCGCACCATCTTCGTCCGCGCCGAGCCACCGCGGACGATCGTGACGCTGCGCACACCAACCCGCAGGCGGCGGGCGATGAGCCGGCAGAGCGCCTCATTGGCCCTGCCGTCCACCGGAGGGGCGCTCACCCTGACCAGCAGCGCGCCGTCGCGCTCGCCGGCGATCCGGTTCTCGCTCGCCCGCGGCGTAAGCCGGACGGCTATCTCACCGGACTCCATCGCGGGCCCGTGGCCCGAGGTGGGGTGCGCCTCAACGACACACCCTCACCTCACGGCCGGGTGCCTATTCGTCCTCGCTCCGCCGGCGGTTGACCAGCAGGACGACGCCGACGATCAGGACCACCACGATCAGAATCCCGCCGGCGATGTAGCGCAGTTTGTGTTTGGTCGGTTTGACTTCCTTGGCCGCTTCGGACGGCTTGAGGATCGTCACCGTCACGTGGTGCGCTTCGAGCTCTTTGGCGAGCGCCGGCTCGCCTTTCTTCGGATATTTGTAGATGAAGAGCTGGCCGTTCTTCGTCTTGATGTGGAGGCTCCGCAGCTTCTTGTTGAACGTGCCTTCCACGATTTCATTGGCTTTGAGCTGCTGTTCGTAGGCCTGCTGGGACTCCTTGGTGTATTCCGGAGTCGCGGCGGCGAGACCCGCAGCGGGCAGCACGAGCGCCACAACCAGCGCCGGCACCACCATCAGGCCGAGCGGGCGGAGCCGCTTCAGTCCAGTCATCGATTGCTCCTGTTTGTCAAGCGGGAGACGGCGTAAGGGGCGGGCCGAACTCCTGCTGTCGGGGGGTGGACAGGAGGACACCCTAGCCGCTACACACGGCCTGTGTCACGTCTATAGGCGCGCCTGGCCAGCGCGCTGAGGATGACTGTCCAACCCGCGATGACGATCCATCCGCGCGCCGGCCAGGCCGGTCCGCCGAGCGCCACGTGACTCGCCTGGACGAGCCAGTAGGAGGGCAGATACTGCGCCACGTCGTGAAGGAAGCCGCTCCCTTCGATCGGGAACCAGGTCCCGCCCAGCAGCGCCAGCAGCGCGATCCCGCCGCCCATCGCCGGCCCTATCGAGTCGGGCGTCAGCAGATGTCCCAGCCAGATCCCCAGCGCCGCGAAGGGGATCAGGCCCACCAGGATCAGGCCGGTCATCTTCAGCCACTGCGAGGCGTCCAGGCTCACCCCCAGCGAGACCCCGGCGAGGTACAGGGCCAGGAGGCTGATGGCGGCCATCATGTAGGCCGTCAGAACCTTCGCGCGGAAGTAGGAGCGAGGCGAGAGCGGGCTGATCCGCAGCTGCCGGTTCCAGCCGACGGACCGCTCGGTTGCGATCCTGGCGCCGCAGGAGAGCATGGCCCCCATCGTCCCGAATGAGGCCAGGCCGACCATGTAGTAGAGGGGGGCCGGGATCCCTGAGCCGCCGAAGTTCGACACGTGGCGGCTGGGACCGGCAATCACGAAGTACAGGATCAGCGGGAAGACGAGCGAGAGCAGCAGAAAGCGCCTGTTCCTGAGCGTTCGCAAGAGCTCGAAGCGGGTGTAGGTCAGAGCGCTCATTGCTGATCACCGGTCAGGGCCAGGAACGCCTGCTCGAGGCCGGCTGCCTCGATCTCGATGTCCCGCGCCTCGGGATGCGCCCCGAGCAGCGCCCGGACCGCCGCGTCGGAGTCCGAGCAGACCAGCAGGATCGCCTGGCCTCTGCGCTCGGCGCTGCTGACGCCGGGCAGGGCGGCGAGCTCCTCGATCGTCACATCGGGCAGCGTCGCTCGAATGCTCCGCGAGCCGACCATCGCCTTGATCTCGGTCGTCGGCCCGTCGGCGACGATCCGGCCCTGGGCCATCAGGACGGCCCGGTCGGCGTAGGCGTCGGCCTCCTCGAGATAGTGGGTGGCGAAGAGGATCGTCCGCCCCCGTGCGGCGAAGTCGCGCATGGTGGTCCAGAAGGCGTGGCGGGCCTCAACGTCCATCGCGACCGTCGGCTCATCGAGGACAAGCAGCCGGGGATCGCTGACAAGGGCGACGGCGAAGCGCACCCGCTGGGTCTCGCCACCGGAGAGCTTCTGCGTGCGCCGGTCGGCGAACTCGTCTGCGCCGGTCATCTGGAGAACCTCGCCGACGCCCATCGGCGCCGGGTAGAGCGAGGCCATCATGGTGATCAGCTCGCGAACGCTCAGATCACGCAGCAGCGAGCCGGTCTGCAGCATCGCACCGACGGCGCCCTGGGCGACCGCCTCGGCAGGGCTCCGCCCGAACAGCGTCACACGCCCCTGATCGGGCGCCAGCAGCCCCAGCAGCATGTCGATCGTCGTGGACTTGCCGGCTCCGTTGGGGCCGAGCAGCGCGACGGTCTCGCCTCCGCCGATGCCGATGTCGATGCCCCTGACGGCCTCCACCGTCGTGCCTCCCCTGCGGAAGGACTTGACCAACCCGCGCAGGTCGACATCCGATCCGTTCCCCCCCGCCGAACTGCGGCTCGGGGCGAGCGTCATTTCCGGGCGGACCTCATTGCCTTCAGGCGTTCGACCTTCGGCAGGACCACCTTGCGCATCCGCACCGATACGGGGGTCGCCTCGACGGCCTCGTCCTCGCGAACCCACTCGAGGGCCTCGTCGAGGGTCAGTTTGCGATGAGCATCCAGACGAACCAGGACGTCGGATGTGGACGAGCGCATGTTAGTCAGGTGCTTCTCCTTGACGGGATTCACGTCGAGGTCCTCCGAACGGGAGTTCTCACCGATGATCATCCCCTCATATACCTCCTCACCGGGCCCGACAAACAGCGACCCCCGCTCCTGGAGCGTGAACAGCGAGAAGGTGACGGTGGCGCCGCTGCGGTCGGCCACAAGGGCGCCCGAAGTCCTCGTCAGGAGCTCTCCGGCCCATGGCTCCCAGCGGTCGAAGACGTGGTGCATGATGCCCGTGCCACGGGTCTCCGTCAGGAACTCGGTGCGAAAGCCGATCAGCCCCCTGGCGGGTACCAGGTACTCCATTCGCACCCAACCGGTGCCGTGGTTGGTCATGTGCTCCATGCGGCCTTTGCGGGCGGCCAGCAGCTGGGTCACCGTGCCCACGTGCTCCTCGGGGACATCGACCGAGAGACGCTCGACCGGCTCATGGCGCTTGCCGTCGATCTCGCGCTCCACGACGTGGGGCTGGCCGACGGTCAGCTCGAAGCCCTCGCGGCGCATCATCTCGACCAGGATCGCCAGCTGCAGCTCGCCGCGGCCCTGGACTTCGTATGTGTCAGGCCGATCGGTCTCCTCGACGCGAAGGGAGACGTTCCCGACGAGCTCCTGAGCCAGGCGTGCCTCGATCTGGCGGGCCGTCAGCTTCGACCCGTCTTTGCCTGCCAGCGGCGAGGTGTTCACGCCCAGGGTGATCGACATGGCCGGCTCATCGACGGTGATCACCGGCAGCGGCCGCGGGTCGCCCAGGTCGGCGAGGGTCTCGCCGATCGTCACCTCGGAGATCCCTGCGACGGCGATGATTTCACCGGGTCCGGCCTCCTCGGCGTCGACACGTTCGAGCCCGTCGGTCACATACAGCTCGGCGACCTGCGCTTTCTGGATCGTGCCGTCGGCCCGGCACCAGGCGATCTGCTGGCCCTTGCGGATCTCGCCTCCCCGGACGCGGCAGATCGCGAGGCGCCCCACGTAGGGAGAGGCGTCGAGGTTCGTGACCAGTGCCTGAAGCGGGAGGTCGTCGTCGTACTTCGGCGCCGGGATGCGCTCGAGCAGGAGATCAAGGAGCGGTGCGAGGGTGCCCTTGTCGAGCGACTGGCCCTCCTCGTAGCTGAGCGAGGCAACTCCGGCCTTGGCGTTGCAGTAGACGATGGGGAACTCGATCTGATGCTCGTCGGCGTCGAGATCGAGGAACAGCTCGTAGACCTCGTCGACGACCTCGGCGACGCGGGCGTCGCTGCGGTCGACCTTGTTGACCACGAGGATCACCGGCAGACGGGCCTCGAGGGCCTTTCGCAACACGAAGCGGGTCTGCGGCAGCGGGCCCTCGGAGGCGTCCACCAGGAGCAGGACGCCGTCGACCATCGTCAATCCCCGCTCGACCTCACCGCCGAAGTCGGCGTGGCCGGGGGTGTCGATGATGTTCAGCTTGACGTCCCGGTAGCGGAGCGAGGTGTTCTTGGCGAGGATCGTGATCCCCTTCTCGCGCTCGAGGTCCATCGAGTCCATCACGCGGGTGGCGACGTCCTGGCCGACACGAAACGTGCCGGACTGCCACAGCATGGCGTCCACCAGCGTGGTCTTGCCGTGGTCGACGTGGGCGACGATCGCCACGTTGCGAATGTCATCTCGGGTTTGTTGCACGGCCCGTCAGGGTAGCGGCGTGGGGCCTCCCGCCCTGCTCAGCGTCCCGCGCGGACGGCCCTGGCACCCGTTCTGAGACCGAACCGGGCGAGCGCAGCCGGATATCGCTCGACCCGCGCGATGGTCTCGCGCAGAGCGCCCGCGAAGCGGACGATCTCATCCTCGGCGATCGTCAGAGCCGGAAGGGCCTTGATCACGTTCACGTGGTGGCCGGCCACCTGACAGAGGATCCGGTGGCGATGGAACAGCGGCACCGTGATGAGCTGCGAGAACAGTCCCGGCTGGCGGGCCTCGACGCGCTCCCAGAGGCGCCTGCCCACCCCGCCGGCGGGCGGCCCGAACTCGATCGCCCACATCAGCCCGAGGCCGCGCACGTCACGGACCACATCGAACTCCTCGATCAGTGGCTCGGTCAGCTCCAGCAGCAGCGAACCCAGCCTTGCGGAGCGCTCGACGAGTCGCTCTTCGTCGAGCACCCGGAGCGTCGCCAGCGCCGCCGCCGCAGCGAGGTCGTTGCCGCCGAAGGTCGAGCCATGCCGGACCGCCCGCTCCATGCCATCGAAGACGGCGTCGAAGGCGTTCCTCGAGACGAGCACCGCGCCGATCGGCACAAGCCCACCGGACAGGGCCTTGGCAAGGCAGATCATGTCCGGCTCGAGGGCGTAATGCTCAAGCGCCAGGAACCTCCCGGTGCGCCCGATGCCCGTCTGAACCTCATCGCAGACGAAAAGTGCTCCCGCATCGCGGCACAGGCGCTGCGCCTCCTGCAGATAGCCCGGGGGCGCCAGATTGACCCCCTTGCCCTGAACCGGCTCGAGGATCAGCGCGGCGACGTCGCCGTGTTCGAGCTCCAGGCGAAGGGCGTCAAGGTCACCGAAGCCGACCGGGTCGCACCCCGCGAGCAGGGGGCCGAAGCCGTCTCGGAACTCGTCGTTGCCGTTGATCGAGAGCGAGCCGAGCGTCAGGCCGTGGAAGGCGTGGTCGGCGTAGAGAATCCGTGGCCGGCCGGTCGCGGCGCGTGCCACCTTGATGGCCGCCTCGACGGCCTCGGTGCCCGTGTTGGCGGGGATCATCGCGCCGACGCTTCCGGGGGCCCTGGCGAGGAGTTGCTCCGCCAACAGCCCGCTGAGCAGCGTCACGCCGAGCTGCGGCAGGTTTCCGGTGTGGGCCTCCATGACGGCCTGAACGGCCGCGATCGCCTCGGGGTGCGAGCGGCCGATGGCGAACACGCCGTAGCCGCCGAAGAGGTCCAGGTAACGGACGCCCTCAGCGTCGATCAGGTGCGCTCCCTCACCGCCCGACCAGGTGCGGTCGAAGCCGAGCGTCCTGAGGATCCGGCCCATCTGGGGATTCAGGTAGCGATCGTTCAGCGCCATCTCCTCGCCGGCGCGCGCGGCGAGGAGGCTGCTGACTGGGGGAAGGTCCGGCACAGCCACGGGCTGAGCGTAGCTTGGGCTGCCCGGGATGACCCGTTTTCGGGACTCCAGGATGGTCGCGATCCTGCGTCTGTTTACTGACGGCTTTTTCGGGGTATGTGATCCAGGACGCCTCAGATGACGTAGAATGTGGGACCGAAGAGCCGGAATCGGCCCATGAGCAGGATTCCGAACCAGGACCGAGGAAAGGGAGCAGGTATGACCGCCACGGCCACAACCTCTATCGCACCTACGAGCGCCCCCGGCGCGCCCGCAGAGACACTTCAGCTGTTCGCCCGCTGGCAGCAGGACGGCGACCACACGGCAAGACAGCAGCTGGTTGAGCGCTTCATGCCGCTCGCCCGCAGTCTGACACGCCGCTACGGGCGCTCCTCCGAGCCGTTCGAGGACCTGTTGCAGGTGGCGTCGCTGGGACTGCTCAAGGCGATCGATCGCTTTGACGCCGATCGCGGCTTCCCCTTCCAGTCCTACGCGGTGCCGACGATTCTCGGCGAGATGCGCCGCTACTTCCGCGACTCCGGCTGGGCGGTACACGTCCCCCGCGGTGCCCAGGAGCGCGCCCTGAAGGTGCGAGACGCACAGGAGCGCCTGTCCAACGAAACGGGCCGCGCCCCTTCGGTCAACCAGCTGGCGGAGTACCTGGAGCTCGACACCGAGGACGTGATCGACGCCCTTCAGGCGATACGCGCCTACGAGACGGTCTCGCTCGACGCACCCCGCGTGGGACACGACGACGAAGTCATCTCCTACGGCGACTCGATCGGCGGCGAGGACGCGCGCTACGAGCTGGTGGAGCTCGACGCGACGGTTTCCTCGGCGCTTGCCCATCTGCCGGCTCGCGACCGCCTTGTCCTGCACCTCAGGTTCGTCGAGGACCTGACCCAGACCGAGATCGCCGAGAAGATCGGGATCTCTCAGATGCAGGTCTCGCGGCTGCTGCGCCGTTCCCTGGAGCAGCTGCGGACCATGACCGACGCGCCGCCTGCCGGGAAGGCGCGCTAGAACGAGCCATGCTTGCGGGTCCGCCTCGGGGTGAAGACCCGCTCGGAGGCAGGCGATCCTTCGGGATCCGGAGGGCAAGCCTGTGGGCGCGGCTCCGAACGTTCGGCTGAGGCTCTCAAACCGAGCCGAGAACGTCCTGCTGATTCGCCAGGCCCTTAGCGGTCTGGCGGAAGCGGTCGGTCTCGACGCGGTGGCACTCAACGACGTCAGCACGGCCGTCACGGAGGCGGCCAACAATGTCGTGCTGCACGCCTACGAGGGCGACGAGGGGCCGCTCGAAGTCGAGTTCTCGAGCACCGCTGTGGGCCTGGATGTCCTGGTCGCGGATCGCGGCCAGGGGATCGCGCCGTCGATCCGCAGCGGCGATGCGGTTTCCGATGGAATCGGCCTGCCGGTGATCCAGGCGCTGACCGACAGCGTCGAGTTCCGCGACCGCCCCTCTGGCGGCACGGAGGTGGCGATGCACTTCGAGCTGGACCAGGCAAGGCCGCTCGATGACGCCCCGGGGCTGGCGGTCGCGGGCGAGCAGGCCGCGATCGACCCGGACAGGCCGGAGGGGATCGTGCTGGGGGTTGCTCCGACGGCGGTCGCGCGGAACGTCGTGCCCAGGGTCCTCTCCACGCTGGCGGCGCGCGCCTACTTCTCAACCGACCGGATCTCCGACGCGCAACTCCTGGCCGACACGCTCGTCTCAGAGCTCGACGGCGCCGTCGACGGTCCCCTCCTCGTGGGCGTGACAGTCCTGCCGCGAAACCTCGAACTACGGATCGGGCCGCTGCTGAGCGGCCGTGCCGGGATGCTCTTCAACGGTGAGGATGAGGAGCTCGGCTCGATTCTCGGCCGCCTGACGGACGGCCATGCCGTCTCCGAGTCCGGGACGCTCGAGCTCCTGGACCTGCGGATGGCCCAGCGCGGCTGAGGCCTGGGGAGAGACCCCCAAACAAACGCGGCACGCCGGCTGGCCCGCGTCGGGACGGACCAACCGACATGCCGCTCAATGTCGCCCGAGATTGGACAGGACCGCAGGGGGCGCGCGGCCTGTGTCCGGGGGGCGACAGTGGTAGTCGGTCTTTGCCCGCTTCGGCTGCGTCTAAACACGAACCTGACTCCGACCGGTTTGGCAAAGGTCGTTGGGGGGAACCTTTGAATCAGGGCCGAGGGGAAAAAGCCCAAGGCGACGTCCTGAACGAAATGCGAGGTGGGGATGCTCCCCCAGTTGGGCTTCTTCACCGAAGGCGTTCTCTCCGGTGGCGGCGGGCGCGGGTGGTATGGCCGCTAGCGCCCGGATGCTTCTCGACCTGCAGCCGGAACTCTCGCCCGCGCATAATCCGGGTGTGTCCCAGCAAGGCTTTCGCCATGAGGTGATCCTGCACGGCGGCGGGGCCGACGGCTTCGTGCGCCAGACGATGCCCCTCGTCGAAGAAGCCATCGACCAAGAGTCCCCCGTCCTGATCGCGGTGAGCACCGACCGGATCGCTCGTCTGAGAGAGGCCCTGGGTGGGCGATCCGGTCGCGTCGCCTTCGCCGACATCCGCAGGCTGGGTGCAAATCCCGCACGCATCATTCCCGCCTGGCGGGAGTTCCTGCGGATCAACCGCTTCTCCTCGGGCGGCGAACCGCTGGGCATCGGAGAACCCGTCTGGCACGGGCGCAGCACGGCCGAAATGGACGAGTGCTGGCGCCACGAGGCGCTGCTCAATGTTGCCTTCGGCGGGTCGGCCCGTCCCTGGCGCCTGCTCTGCCCCTACGACCTGGACGCGTTGGATGACCATGTGATCGAAGCTGCCCATATCTGCCATCCGCTCGTGTCGGGGACCCATGGCGCCCACACGAGCTGTTGCTACCAGCACACGGTGCGGCCCTTCGACGGGCGCCTCGAGGAGCCTCCGGCGGAGACGGGCGAGCTCCTCTTCACCGAAGCCGACCTGGGCACCGTCCGCCGGCGGCTGACCCACTGGGCGAGCGTCGAGGGCCTGGATCCCGACGGGACCGAGGATCTCGTCCTGGCGGTCGATGAGATCGCGACCAACAGCATCCGCCACGGCGGCGGAAGCGGGCGGCTGCGGATGTGGCGAGAGGACCATTCGCTGCTCTGCGAGGTCCGCGACGGCGGCGAGATGAGCGACCCTCTGCTGGGCCGCGTGCAGCCCGGCGACGAGGCCGTCTGCGGGCGTGGGATGTGGATCGTCAACCAGCTCTGCGACCTCGTCCAGATCCGCTCGTCGCACGCGGGCAGCCAGATCCGCATGCACAAGCACCTGGCCTGAGCACCCCGTTTCCTCCAACGCGGCGCCCTGTGGGACGGTTCCTGGCTCGGCGGTGCTTTCCCCTGGATAGAATTTAGACATGGGGGCACAGGCCCAGCTTCAGATCGAGAGCCGTCAAGAGAGCGACCGCGTCGTGATCACGATGGACGGAGAACTCGACATGGCGAATGCGCCGGCTCTGCAGGCGGCAATCGAGTCGGATGAGCTGGCGTCACCCAAGGCCGTAGTGCTGGACCTGCAGGGGCTGACGTTCCTCGACTCGACGGGGCTGCGCGTGATCCTTGCCGCAAGGGAGCTCTGCTGGCGCCGTGGCCAGGAGTTTGCCGTCACACCTGGCTCAGCTCAGGTGCAGCGGCTGCTCAGCGTGACCGGGGTGGGCGAGCACCTGCGCACGATCGCCACCACGGGCGAGCTGCTCGCCTAGGCGCAGCTCCTAGGCAGCCAGCTCAGCCAGCCGGCGCTCCAGGAACCTCCGCTCGGCGGGCGATCGCACGAGCTCCAGAGCCCTGACGTAGGAGGCACGGGCGTCCGCGTCGCGGCCGAGCTT
>CAZFGJ010000058.1:0-16102 GCA_964518445.1 uncultured Solirubrobacteraceae bacterium | reverse complement strand
ACCACAAGGTGATCGGCGTCCAGTACCTGGTCAACTCATTCATCTTCCTGCTCATCGGCGGGCTGATGGCGATGCTGATGCGCGCCCAGTTGGCCCAGCCGGGATCCCACTTCGTTGACGCCAACACCTTCAACGGGCTCTTCTCGGTCCACGCCTCGCTGCTGATCTTCCTGTTCATGGTGCCCGTGTTCGCCGGCTTCGGGAACTTCGTGATCCCGCTGATGATCGGCGCACCCGACATGGCCTTCCCGCGCCTGAACGCGCTCTCCTTCTGGCTCCTCCCGGTCGCCGGCGTGATGATGCTCTCCAGCTTCTTCGCTCCCGGTGGAGCCTTCGCCGACGGCTGGACCGCCTACGCGCCGCTTTCGGTCAACGCGCCTATCGGGCAGACCTTCTTCTCGATCGGCGTGCAGTTCGCGGGCGCCTCCTCGATCATGACGGCGCTGAACTTCCTGGTCACGATCATCACGATGCGCGCACCGGGAATGAGCTTCTTCCGGATGCCTCTGCTGGTGTGGGCCAACTTCGCCACCTCCCTCCTGGTGGTCATCGCGACCCCCTTCATCGCGGCCTCCCAGTTCTTCGTCCTGCTGGACCGCAGCCTGGGCTTCAACTTCTTCAACGCCGCAAAGGGAGGGGACGTGCTGATGTACCAGCACGTCTTCTGGTTCTACTCCCATCCGGCCGTCTACATCATGATCCTGCCGGGCTTCGGGATCATCAGCGAGATCATCGCCGTCAAGTCGCGCAAGCCGATCTTCGGCTACCGCATGATGGCCTTCTCGCTGCTGGCCATCGTGGCGCTGGGCTTCACCGTCTGGGCCCACCACATGTTCACCTCGGGCATGGCCGCCTGGATCCGCATCCCGATGGCTATCACGACCGCGATCATCGCCGTGCCGACGGGGATCAAGATCTTCTCCTGGCTCGCCACGCTGTGGCGAGGGGTGCTCCACCTGGATACGGCGATGCTGTTCGCCCTGGGCTTCCTGACCACCTTCACCCTGGGCGGGATCAGCGGCGTGATGCTCGCCATGATCCCCTTCGACATCCACGTCAGCGCGACCTATTTCATCGTGGCGCACATCCACTACGTGCTGTTCGGCGGCTCGCTGATGACCATCTTCGCGGCGGTCTACTACTGGTTCCCCAAGATGACCGGGCGCATGTACGACGAGAAGCTCGGCAAGTGGCACTTCTGGACCACCTTCGTGTTCCTCAACCTGACCTTCGCCCCGATGCACATCCTGGGCCTTCAGGGGATGCCCCGCCGGGTCTCGACCTACGCCACCCAGTTCAGCGACCTCAACCTGGTGATCTCGCTGGCCAGCTTCGGGCTCGGCCTGTCGACCCTGGTCTTCATGTACAACATCGTCACCAGCTGGCGCGGCGGCCCGGTCGCCGAGGCGAACCCCTGGCGCGCTCTGACACTCGAGTGGCAGGTCTCCTCTCCCCCGCCGGTGTTCAACTTCGACCGCGTTCCGACGGTGGTCGGCGGCCCGTACGAGTACGGCGTCCCCGGTGCGGTCCACGGCATCTTCGCCCCGGCGCCGGCTGCGGCTGCAGGCGTTCTGAGAGCCCCCAGCCCATGAGGAGCGGATCGTGAGAGAGGTACTGGTAGTTGCCAACCGCACGCTGGGCGGCGCCAAGCTGCTCGAGGCCGTCCGTGCGAGAGCCGCCGACGGCCCCGTGCGCTTCCGGCTGGTGGTGCCCCAGAGCAACCCCTCCGCCGGCCTGGTCATCTATGACGAGGCGGTGCGCGAATCGGCTCAGGTCCGAGTCGACCTCGCCCTCTCCGCTGTCGCATCCGAGGGCATGGAGGCGACCGGCGAAGTTGGCGACGCCGACCCGTTCTCGGCCACGATGGACGCCGTAGCCGAGCACCGGCCCGACGAAATCATCGTCTCGACCCACCCCGCCATGAGCTCGGGCTGGCTGCGCCGCGACCTGATCGAAAGGATCAAGAACGCGACGGGCCTGCCGGTCGAGCACGTCGTCGTCGATCTCGACGCGGAGGGCGCGCTCTTCAAGGTGACGCTGGTGGTCGCCAACAAGACCTCAACGGGCGAGGAGCTGATCGAGCACCTCAAGGGCAAGGCCTCCGATGGGGCCCATCTGTTTATCGCGGTCGTCCCTCAGCTCGACGGACGCGGCGAGGCCGCACGCGAGGCCCGCGCGAAGCTGGCGCAGATGCTCGACAGGCTCAGCCAGGCCGGCCTGCTCAGCTCGGGCATGATCGGCGACCCGGACCCCTACACGGCGACGATCAACGCGCTGGAGCTCTTCCGGGTCGACGAGGTCGTCATCTCCACCCTTCCCGACGAGCGCTCCGGCTGGCTGCGCGGACACCTGGTCGAGCGTGTCAGCGGTGCCACCCCCGCCAAGGTCGAGCATGTCGTCGTCGACCCCCAGGCCTCCCCGACCCCCGCTCCGGCGGCCTAGGCAGAGCGATGGAGGCCGCAAGCATCGCCCACGCCGGCGTCCACGACGCTCACGCGGGCGACCACCACGGCCCGCCCGCGGCGAACCGCAGCTCGCGCGCCGAGCCGCAGCTGCTGGGAATGCTGCTTTTCATCATCTCCGAGGTCATGGTCTTCGGGGCCTTCTTCACGGCCTACTTCTTCATCCGCGTGGCCCAGGGCGACCCCTGGCCCGCGACGGGGACGACCCTGCCGGTCGGCGTCGCCGGCTTCAACACGGCGATCCTGGTCTCCTCGTCCTTCACGATCCACTGGGCTGAGCAGTCGATCAAGCGGGGCAACCACTTCGGCCTGAAGGCCGGCATGCTGCTGACCTTCCTGCTGGGCTGCTCGTTCCTGTTCATCCAGATCAACGAGTACGCCAACATCGGCTTCGCCCCGCAGGACTCGGCGCAGCAGACCATCTTCTTCTCGCTGACGGGCCTTCACGGAGCCCATGTCTTCATCGGGCTGCTGCTGCTGTTGTTCGTGACGATCAGAGCGTTCCGGGGGCACTACAGTCCCGAGGAGCATCGTGGCGTCGAGGTGCCGGGCATCTACTGGCACTTCGTCGACATCATGTGGCTGGTCGTCTACTTCACCGTCTACATCCTCTAGCGGCTCCGGCGAGCCGCACCGGAAGGAGCGCAACCCGTGCTCAACCCGCTGCGCTCGGAGGGTGAGGCCTTCCGCTTCCTGCTCTACGCCCTCGGGGTGATGGTCACCCTGATCGTCCTCGTCCTCATCGGACGAGCGATCTTCTGACTACTCGGGCGTGCCGCCGCTGATCGCCTGGACGACCGTCTGTTCGGCGGCGCGCAGGTAGCCGATCGCGGCGTAGGGGTCGGCGACGTTGTGGCGCATCCGGACGACCGAGGCGTAGTCCTCGCCCTCGCCGACTTTCCGCAGCACCTGAACGATCGTGATGACCGCCCCGATCTCGACCGTGTCGTCTTCGCCGTAGCTCTCCTCGAGCGCCTGCATCTGTTCCGCGGCGACCTTGCCGAGGATGGTGCGGTCGAGGGCCATACCGGCAGCCTAGCTACTTGACTACGAGCGTGCCGTACATTCCCGCAGCACGGTGGCCGGGGGCCTGGCAGAAGAAGGTGTAGCTGCCCGGCGCGAGGGTCGCTTTGAATCCGACGGTCCCCTTCGTGCTGAAGCCGCTCGCGCCGATCACAGCGCCGCCCGCCGTCGCTCCGTGTTCGCCGGATTCGACGGCGATGTTGTGCGAGACGCCCGACAGGTTGGGCATTTCGATCGTCAGGGCACCGGGTTTGGCGGTGGCCTTGTTGGTCACGTATGCCAGCTGGCCCGTCGGGCTGGCGGCGATCGAGAGCTTGCCGCCCGCCTCGACGGCCGGCTTGCCGGCGCCGGGCGCTTCGACGGCTGTCGCGAGGAGACCCGAGTCCTTGCCGGGACGGGCCGAGAATTCAGCGACGTAGGCGGAGATGTTGCGGAGAGTCGCACCCGAGACGAGGCCCTTCGGCATCGCGCCGCCCTTGGTCGGGTAGGCGATCTGCTTTTCGACGATGCCCCTGACGCTTCCGCGCCCCAGGCCTTCATCGATGCTGGCCCGGAAGGCTTCGTCGAGGTTCGGACCGACGATGCCCTTGGTTTCGGCCCTTGCCAGCGTGTGGCAGGAGCCGCACTTGGCGACGAAGGCCTTCTTGCCGGCGATCAGGTTGGCGTTGTCGGCGCCCTTGACCGAGCAGCCGGCCGTTACGAGGCCCACGGCTCCCACGAGGCAGCCGGCGAGGACTCGGCGAGCGAGGCCGCCGCGGCGGTCGGAAACCTGGCCCTTCGGGGCGTTGTGATCGGGCATCGAGCTCATCAGAGGCCGGAACACTATCCGAAGGACCGGCTGACGGGCCCCTTGCTCAGGGCAGTTGCAGGGTGTCGAGCTTCCCCTGCGCGGCCGCGATCACGCCGCCGGCGACGCCTTCCCAGGACCAGCGCTCACGGACGGTCTCCACCAGGCCGGTGCGCACCCTCTGGCGCAGCCCCGGCTCGGCCCCGAGCCAGCCGCAGAGACAGGAGGCCAGAGCCTCCACGGCTCCGTCGTCGACGGGGAAGGAGAGCCATTCGGCGGCCTCCGGCGGGATCGCCTCGGCCAGCGCGCTCGTGACCTCCGCCAGGCCGGAGTGCCCGGCGCAGACCGGCAGCGCTCCACAGGCGGCAGCCTCGGCCGCGACCATCCCGAAGGCCTCGGGGAAGGTGCTGGGCGCCACCAGGGCCTCGCAGGCGGGCAGCAGCTCGACGAGCTCCTCGTGATCGAGGCGCCCCGTCATCACGAGCCGATCTCCCAACTGCGCGGCGGCCGAGAGGTAGCGCTCGCGCTCCTGTCCCTGCAATCCCTCGAGGAAGGCACTCAGGTGCCCCAGGGCCTTGACGGGCGCCCCGTTCCCCTCGAGCGAGCGGCCCGCACGGGCAATCAGGAGGGCCTCCTCGAGGTCTCCCTCGGCGAGGGCCGCCGCCAGGCGCTCGAAGCCCGTCCGGTAGGCCCCGAAGCCGATCACCACCAGCTTGGCCCGTGGGATCTGCTCGAGCACCAGCGGCCAGGCGGCCAGCAGCAGGTCCACCCCCTTGCTGACGATCAGCTTTCCCACGTAGGCGACGAGGATGTCCCGCTCGGGATCGATGCGGCCGAGCTCGATCCCGGCGGCGTGGCCGTCACGGTCGAAGGCGCTCCCGGTCGAGGCGCTCCCTCCCGCGGCCGGCGGAGCCTCCCTCTGCAGGCGGCCGGCCAGATCGCGAACACCTGCCGCGGCCGCGTCGGGCTCGCGCGGGGCGAAATGATCGACATCGACGCCCGGAGGCCCCAGCCGGGTTCGCTCCGCGAGAGTCTCGTCGCCCATCGCCTGCCAGAGGCTCATGGCCGTGTGGCGCGAGCCGACGAGGATCGCTCGAGCCCCCGCAAGCCCCTCTCGGGCCGGGGCGAGGAAACGCCCGGGGTCCGGCTTGACCGTGTACTCCAGGGCGCTGCCGTGGACCTTGACCGCGAAGGGAACCGAGTCGGGCAGGGCCCGGGCGAGAATCACAGGGCCCATCACCAGGTGGTTCGCCAGAGCCACGTCCGGGCGCACCAGCTCGCACACCTCGCGGACCGCCGCGACGTTGGCCGAGATGTAGGCCGCGATCTCCTCTTCGGAGCACTCGGCGAAGGTCTTGGCCTGCAGTCCCTCGTAGCGGTCCGCCACATAGACCGGGAGCAGCCCGCCCAGATCGGGGCGGTAGAGCGTCGCCCGCCCCGGGCCGGGCGGGTCCGCGGGACGGGGCAGCTCCTTGACGCGCAGCTCCCCGGAATCCCAGTCGCCGGCGGCTGAGAGGAAGCGGTGCTCCTCGGGGTGGCGCTCCTGGCAGAGGATGTGCACCTCGTGACCCAGCCGGACCAGGGCGCCCGCGAGCCGGGAGTTGTAGACGTTCGAGCCGGTTCCGCCCAGCAGGTAGCCGTGGAAGATCAGGATCCTCACGCCGGTCAGCCTAGCCGCGGCGCATCTGTCGCCCTGCGCCTCAGGTAAAGTCCCGGCTGTGAGCGTCAAACAGCGTTATCGCCTCCGCAACCCCTCGACGGGGCGCGAGCTCGTCCTCGAGGCCGAGCAGGGCGAGGTCTACCGCGACCGCGAGTCGGATGAGCCGCTGGAAGTCCTCGGCAAGGTCCTGCCACTGGCGCCGTCGGAGTCGAAACTGCCCTGGGCGGTCGAGAACCTCCGCTTCTGCCCCTGGTGCGAGCAGATGTCCCAGAAGGACCTCAATGACTGCCCCACCTGCGGTCGGCGGATGGGTCCCCTCGGGACCAACGGAACCAACTGAGCCGTGACGATGGTGCGCACGCGCATCGCCCTGGCCGTCTGCACAGCGCTGCTCTCAGGATTGGCACTGGGTGCCTGCGGGTCGAGCCACGTCTCGGACGCCGTTCCCAAGAGCACCCCCGACATCCTTCCCCCGAACGACACGTCGGCTGAAAAAGCGGCTGTCCAGACGACCTCCACCTCGACGACGACCACCAAAACCAAAACCTCGACGGGCGAATCCGAAACGGAATCCCCCGAAGGCGAAACGTCCTCAGGTGAAACCGGCGGGTCCTCGAGCGAAGAAACGGCATCCGGCGGCACCGGCGGCGAAGAAAAAGAAACCGAAAAAGCCTCGAAAACTGAAGAACCCGAAAGCTCCAGTCCCACCGGGGGCGCGAGCGCCCCCTAGCCCTTCGGGCGCCCTCGCCTCACGGCGCGCGCCCTGGCCTCAGCGGGCCGTCCGGCCTCAGGGGGTTGAGATCAGCGTCGCGCTGTAGGTAAGGCGGGCGGTCTGGTAGAGGCAGTAGTACTGAACCGCGCTACCGACCTGCGTGTGGGCAGTCTGAGTGTTGGTGCTGGTGCACTGCTTCTTGGGACGGCTTGCACGCCAGGACGTGTCGTTGCCGAAGCCAAGTGCCAGGGCGGGTGCCCACGAGGGGACCGTCAGGGCGACCTCGTCGCCCTTCTTCACGGGGATCGTGGTTTCCAGCGGGAACTGGGACGTTTTGCCGAAATAGGGCTGAAGTTTGATCAGCGGGCTCTGAGCCACCAGCTTGTAGGTCAGGTTGGGGCTCTTCTGCGGGCGCAGGACCGAGATGGCCGCTTCGGAGACGCCGCCCTCGTTGGCGTTGAAGAACTTGATCTGCGTCGCGTTGGGCTTGCCCAGGGTGACCGTCCAGGCGACGATCGTGCCGTCCCGGGGCACACCCATGGGGTTGCGCACGGAGCCGACCTTGACCTGGAAGCCGGTGGTGCGGCTGACGGCCAGGCAGGGGCTGGCGGGGCAGCTGGCGACGGTCGCCGGGTTGGTGGACCCGATCACGCCGACTTCGGTCAGCTTTGCCGGCGCCACCGCGGGCAGCGCGAGAGCGAGCATCGCGCTCGCGAGAAAAACAATCTTTGTTCGTTTCATCATTGCCATTCAACACGCCCGACCGCTTGATGTAGCGGTGAAACTATTTCTTTACCGGCCGGAAATCTCCTGCGCAGCAGAGGCGATCTCGTCTGGATCGCCCTCCGATGGTACCCAGGGAAGCCGCAAAGGGTCGCGGTTGTAGCGTGGGATCACGTGGATGTGGAAGTGGAAGACCGTCTGCCAGGCGGCCGCCCCGCAGGCGTTGAGCAGGTTCACGCCATCGGCTCCCAGGCGCTCCTTGGCCCGTGCCGCGAGCCTCTGAGCGGCCAGGGCGGTGGCCTTCAGATCCTCCGGGGCGATCTCGAGCAGATCGCGCGAGTGTGCCCTGGGGATCACCAGGGCATGCCCCCGCGTGGCCGGCGCGATGTCCATGAAGGCGATCGTCCGCTCGTCTTCATCGACGATCGTGCCCGGAATCTCGCGCGCGACGATCTTGCAGAAGATGCACTCGGGGTCGGCCATCTGCTCAGGATCCTACGTCAAGCCGCGCCCCCGGAGAGGGCCTCCGAGTCGAGCAGCCTGCGAGCCAGCGCCAGCGCCTCATCACGAGTGGACAGCTCGCCCGCATAGCTCGCCTCGGTGAGCGCCTCGAGCAGACTGCCGATCCTCGGCCCCTCCCCGATTCCCAGCTCGGACGCAAGCTCGTCCCCTCGCAGGAGCGCCTGAGGAGGACCCTCGTCCCTCCAGCGCAGCGCGTCGGGAAGCATCCGCCCTGCAAGGTCGAGATGCGCCGCGATCGCGTCCTCGGAGCGCTCCCCCCGGGTCGCCAGGCGGTCGGCAAGCGACAGGAGCGTCACGTCGACCTCGACGGGCTCGCAGGTCCGGAGGTAGGTGTAGACGGTTCGCCGGGCCAGCGGCTGGGGCTCATGGACGAGGAAGCCCAGGCGAAGATGGTGAAGGACCAGTCCGGCCACGTGGCGGCGCAGCCGCTCGCTGGAGCGCAGCCGCTCGAGGACGTCGCGGGCCAGGGCCGCTCCGGCGCGGTCGTGTCCCATGAAGGTCACCCGGCCGTCCGGGCGCACCTCCCTGGTCCCCGGCTTGGCCGCGTCGTGCAGCAGCGCGCCCCAGCGCAGCGCCTCGCCGCGTGTCATCTCATCCGCCAGCGGCTCGGCCAGAAACGCCGTGACAGCCGCCCGGTGATCCCCGATGGCGGGGACCGCGTCGGGCAGGGCGGGACCTCCGGGCACGGTCAGCTCGACCGTCCGGTCGAGGACCTCCAAGGTGTGCCCGTGGACATCGGAGTGGTGAAAGCGGCTCTGCTCGACGCCCCGCAGCGCCTCGAACTCGGGCAGCACGACGGCCAGGGCCCCGACCTGGCTTGCCAGTTCAAGGCCCGCGCGGGGCGAGCCGCTCGCCAGGACCCTTCGCAACTCGGCGAAGACCCGCTCACCCGAGACGCCGGCGAGGCCCGGGGCGCTGTCGCGGGCGAGCGAGAGCGTCTGCTCGTCGGCCCGCAGCCCGAGCTCGCAGGAGACCCGCACGAGGCGAAGCACCCGCAGGGGGTCGAGCGTGAAGGAGCCGGGTCCGGCGACCCTGAGGCGCCCCTCTCTGAGGTCGGCCTGGCCGCCAAGGGGGTCGATCGGGCCGCCGCCGGCCAGCGGCTCGGCGATCGCGTTGACAGTGAAGTCCCGCAGCGCCAGGTCTCCCTCGATCGTGGGGGCGCGCAGCGGATCGACGTCCAGCTGCCAGCTTCCGTCACGGGCGCTGACCCGCCAGGAGCCGAACTCCTCCGAGAGGGCGAAGCTGACGGCGCGCCCTGCCGCCCGCGCGACCGCCCGGGCGGCCTGCTCGGGGTCCCCCGCGACGACGATGTCGTGAGCGCCGGCTCTGCGTCCCATCAGGCGGTCCCTGACGGCTCCGCCGACGAGCCATGCCTCGGCGCCGGCGAGCGCCCCTCGTGCGGCCTCCAGGCCGGGGCTCATGCCCTGTCTGTGGGCGATGGGCCCGTCTGTGAGGCGGTGAGCTCAGCGCCGTCGCGGTGGTAGACGCGGGGCACCCTGGGGGTGAGGGCGCAGGTGACCTCGTAGTTGATCGTGTCGAGGCGTCTGGCGACCTCCTCGGCGGTGATGCGCTGGGAGCCCTGGATCCCGATCAGGACCGCCCGGGCGCCCTGTAGCCGGTTCGCCGTGCCGGTCTCCGAGCCCAGGTCAACGGTGATGCTGTCCATGCTGATCGTCCCCACCAGCGGATGGCGCTCGCCCGCGATCAGGACGTCGGCGTTGTTCGACAGCCCCCGTCGCCATCCGTCCCCGTAACCGACCGGGACGACCCCGATGCAGGTGTCCTCTTCGGCCACGAAGCGCCGGCCGTACCCTGCGCTCTCCCCCGCGGCGCAGCGCTTGACCTCGGCCACGTAGGAGCTCAGCTCGAGGGCCGGCTCGAGGCCTCGCTGGGCCGGGTCGCGCCCGAAGGGATCCATCCCGTAGACGGCGATGCCGCATCGGACCATGCCGAACTGCGCGCCGACCTCGCGGAGCATGGCGGCGCTGTTGGCGGCGTGGATCAGCACGCCCGGGTGACGCTCGGCGATCAGGGCGGCCCAGCTGGTGAAGGCCGAGAGCTGGGCCGCGAAGAAGCCGCCGTCCTCGAGGTCGTCGGCTGTCGCGAAGTGGGTCATCGCCCCGGCCAGCTCGACGCCTTCCAGCTCGTCCGCCAGCCGGGCGACCTCGGTGGCCCGCTCGGGGTTCCGCGTCCCCAGCCGCCCCATTCCCGAGTCGAACTTGACGTGAACCCTTCCTCCCCCCGCGGCGGCCACCGCCCGCAGATAGGACTCGTTCCACACCACCACCTCGCCGCCGGAGGCCAGCGCCTCTCCCAGTTCAACGGGCGTCAGAGCACCCATGACGATGATCCGCTGCTCGGTGAGGCCGGCTTCTCTGAGCTCGCGCAGCTCGCGGGCACCCGCCACGGCAAGCCAGGTTGCGCCTCCCGCGACGGCGGCCCTGGCGGCCTGGACGGCGCCGTGCCCGTAGCCGTTGGCCTTGACGACGGCGCAGAGGGCAGTGCCGCCGCTGAGAGCCGCCCGCAGGCGCTTGCAGTTGCGCTCGATCGAGGCAAGGTTGACACGGGCCTGGACCCGCTCGGAGACGGGCACCTCGACCAGCGCCGGTGCGACGGGCTCGATTGTCATGCCCCGCCCTCCCTGGGTGCCTCGCCGCGGGCCCGTCCCAGCTCCTCGATCACGTCGGTGGCGATCACGCTCTCGGCGGCCCCGGCGGACAGCGCGGCGAGCTGCCCGGCCCGCGCGTGCATGAAGACACCGGCAGCCGCCGCGGTGAAGGGGTCCACCCCGGCGGAGAGCTGGGCCGCGATCACCCCCGTCAGGACATCGCCCGTGCCGGCCGTCGCGAGTCCGGGGCTCCCTCCCCGGCTGACCGCAACCCGCCCGCCGGGCTCGGCGATCAGCGTGTCATCGCCCTTCAGCACGACTACGGCCCTCGAGGTGGAGGCGGCCTCGAGGACAGCCGCAAGGCGTTCCTCTGAGATCTGGGCGCTGTCGCGTTCCAGCAGCCGTCCCAACTCGCCGGCGTGGGGCGTGAGGACGGTCCCGGGAGCGCGCTCGGCGAGCTCGCCCAGGCGTCCCGCGTGGGCGTTCAGGCCGTCCGCGTCGAGCACCATTCCCAGCAGCGTCTCGCGGGCCAGCCGGCGGGCGAACGAGACCGCGCCGTCGCTGCGCCCGAGTCCCGGACCCAGGGCCAGCGCGCCGCCGCGCTCACTCGCCTCGAGGACCGCCTCGACGGCCTCCTCTGCGAGTGAGGAGTCCAGTTCGCTGCATCCCACGGTCATCAGCTCGGGTGTTCCCGATGCGGCGACGATTGCCTGCAGGCTCTGGGGCAGGAATGCCGTGACGTATCCCGCCCCGGCGCGCATGGCTGCCCTGCCGGCCATGGCAGGTGCGCCCGAGAGACCGCGCGAGCCGCCTGCAACAAGGACGTGCCCGGAGGCGAACTTGGTCGAATCGGGCCCCCGCCGTGGAAGCAGGCCGAGGACCGAAGGCTCGATCAGCCCGATTGGAGCGGCCATCGGCGCTCCACGTGGTATGCCGATGTCGGCCACCTCGACCGAGCCCGCGAGGCCCTTGCCGGGGTTGATCCAGAGGCCCGGCTTCCCGGCATGGAAGGTGACCGTCGCCGCCGCTTTGACAGCGGTCCCGGCGACGGTTCCGCGCGACGCGTCGACGCCGCTTGGCACATCGACGCTCACGACCGGCGCGTCGGCGGCGTTGAGCGCCTCGACCGCGCTCGCCGTGTCGCCGGTGGGGGCCCCGCTGGCGCCGGTCCCGAGGAGCGCGTCGATGAGTACCGCCCAGCCATCCGTCTGAAAGCCGTCCAGGGCGACGGGCGGCGCGCCGGGGAGCCGTTCGAAGTTGGATGCCGCGTCGCCGCGGTATTCCTCAGGCGGGGAGATGCAGACGACCGTCACCTCCCTCCCGGCATGGCGCAGCAGGCGAGCGGCCACGAGACCGTCGCCGCCGTTGTTGCCCTTGCCACAGAGGATGCCCACAGGGCCGTCCGGAGCGATCCGCTCCACGGCCGCCACGACGGCCGCACCGGCGCGCTCCATCAGCTCGAGGCCGTCCACCCCGCGCTCGTCGATCGCCCAGCGGTCGACGCCGCGCATCGTCTCTGCGTCGGGCAGCGGCGTCAGCCATGCGGGCAGGGGCTCCACGGGAGCGATGCTAGATGCTCGGGCCGCCCGGTGGGCGGTCCCGGCCCTACTCGACGGTTACCGTCTTGGCGAGGTTCCGGGGCTGGTCCACGTTGAGCCCTCGCCGCCTGGCGATCTTGTAGGCCAGCACCTGCAGCGGCACGGCCGCCAGGATCGGCTGGAGCATCCAGTCCACGTCGGGCACGGTGATCACAGCGTCGGACTGCTGGGAGATCGTGGTGTTGCCCCTCGTCGCGATGGCGATCACGTGCGCCCCGCGGGCGCGGACCTCCTGCATGTTCGAGAGGACCTTGTCGAGAACGGGTGAGTCGGTCGCGACGCAGACGACCGGGGTGGAGTCGTCAAGCAGGGCGATCGGGCCGTGCTTCATCTCGCCCGCGGCGTAGGCGTCCGTGGCGATGTAGGAGATCTCCTTCAGCTTCAGGGCTCCCTCCAGCGCCACAGGGAGACCGACGTGGCGGCCGATGTAGAGGAAGAAGTCGCTTTGCCAGTAGGCCTCGGCGATCGGCTCGACCTGCTCCTCGGCCTCGGCGAGCGTCTCGTCGATGCAGCTGGGCAGGCGCTTGACCTCCCCGACCAGTTCGCTCAGGCGCTCACCGCTGAGCGTCCCGCGCAGCTCCGCCAGGCGAAGGCCGAGCAGGTACATGGCGGCAACCTGGCAGATGAAGGTCTTCGTCGCGGCGACCCCGATCTCGAGTCCCGCGCGGGTGAACAGCACCGCGTCCGAGTCGCGTGTGGCCTGCGAGCCCATCACGTTGGTGATCGCCAGCACCCGGGCGCCGCGTTCTTTGGCGAGGCACATCGCGGCCAGCGTGTCGGCTGTCTCACCCGACTGGGAGATGCCGATCACCAGGTCGCCCTCCCCCACGACGGCGTTCCGGTAGCGGTACTCGGAGGCGATGTCCATCTCGACGGGGACGCGGGCCCACTCTTCGATCGCGTAACGGCCGATCAGTCCGGCGTGGTAGGAGGTTCCGCAGGCGACGATGACGATGCGCCTGACGCCCTCGAGGATCGACTCGTCGAAGGCCCCGTCCTCCTGCAGGTCCACGCCGTCTCGGCGTGCGGTGCGGTCGGCTATCGCGTCGGCGACAGCGTCGGCCTGTTCGTGGATCTCCTTCAGCATGAAGGTCTCGTAGCCGCCCTTCTCGGCCGTTTCCTCATCCCAGTCGACGGTCACGGGCGCGCGCTCGACCTCCTCCCCGTCGGCGGTCATGATCCGCACACCGGAGGGCTCGAGCACGACGATCTCGCCGTTTTCGACGTATTGGACGGTGCGCGTCTCGGCGAGGAAGCCCGGGACGGCGGATGCGACGAACTGCTCGCCGTCCCCGCGGCCGATGATCAGGGGGCACTCCTTGCGGGCCCCGACCAGGACACCGGGCTCATCCAGGCTCATTGCAACGAAGGCGTAGTGCCCTTCGAGCTGCGCATAGGCGGCCCTGACGGCCTCCGGAAGATCACCGTCGTAGAGCTCGGCGATCAGGTGGGCGATGACCTCGGCGTCCGTCTCGGAGGTGAAGACGCTGCCCGTCTCGAGCAGGCGCTCCTTGAGGGCCAGGTAGTTCTCGACGATCCCGTTGACGACCACGTGGATCCGGTCGCCGCTGTCGTAGTGGGGGTGGGCGTTCTCCTCGCTGACGCGGCCGTGGGTAGCCCAGCGGGTGTGCCCTATCCCGGTGGTGGCGGGCATCTCGGCCAGCGCAACGCCACCGTTTGAGCCTCCGGCGAGCTTGTCCCGCAGGGCGCTCAGGTTGCCTACGGCGCGGACCGCCTCGATGTGGTCGCCGGCGATGACCGAGATCCCGGCCGAGTCATAACCGCGGTACTCCAGCTTGGAGAGGCCGGCGAGCAGCAGCTCCCGGACAGGGCGACCCCCGACGTAACCAACGATCCCGCACACCCAATCGAAGATACCAGCGCCATCTCAGCGCCTGGACGGATTTCCTGCAGCTCAGCCGAGATCGCGCTCGACCAGGGCGACCAGCCGGCCGCAGATCTCCTCGGCCTCGCGATCGCTTGGCGCCTCGACCATGACCCTCACCAGCGGCTCGGTGCCGCTTGGGCGAATCAGCACCCGCCCACGCCCCTCGAGCTCCTGCTCGGCCTCCTTGACGGCCTCGTGGACGCCCTCGGCGCCGGCGATCGCCTCACGATCGCGGACGCGGACGTTGACGAGGCGCTGGGGAAGTTTCTTCATCGCGTCGCGCTCCGCCAGGTCGCCTCCGGCCAGCGCTTCAAGCGTAAGCAGGGCTCCTGCGATGCCGTCGCCGGTGCGGTTGAAGCCGAGCTCGATCAGGTGCCCCGACTGCTCTCCGCCGAGCGTCCAGCCGCTGGAGCGGAGCTCCTCGAGCACGTAGCGGTCGCCCACGGCTGTCCTGGCGACGGCGATCCCCTCGCGCTCCATGGCGGCGTGGAAGCCGAAGTTGCTCATCACCGTGACGGCAACCCCGTTGCCCGGCAGGCGGCCCGCGTCGCGGAGGTGCAGGGCCGCCAGCGCGAGCAGTTCGTCGCCGTCCACCACCTCGCCGGCCCGGTCGACGGCAAGGACGCGGTCCCCGTCCCCGTCGAATGCGAAGCCGATGGCGTGGCCCTCGGTGCGCATTCGCTCCCCCAGCGTCTCGATGTGAGTCGAGCCGCAGCCGTCGTTGATGTTGCGTCCATCCGGCTCGTCGGCAAGCACGGTCACCTTCGCACCAAGCCGTTTGAAGATCTCCGGAGCTACCTGGTAGGTGGCACCGTTGGCGCAGTCCAGCAGCACGTCCATGCCGTTCAGCTCGAGACCCCCGAAGCGGGTCTGAAGCTCGCGCAGGTAGTCCTCGCCGGCACCGTTCAGCCTGCGGATCCGGCCGATCTCGGGCGGCACCTCCAGCGGCTCCTCGAGCTTGCGCTCGATCGCCAGCTCAGTCTCGTCGGAGAGCTTGTACCCGTCCCCGGCGAAGAACTTGATCCCGTTGTCCCGGTAGGGGTTGTGCGAGGCCGAGATGACGACCCCAAGATCGAAGTCGTAGCGCCCGATCAGCAGCGGAGCGGCCGGCGTCGGCAGGACTCCGCCGAGCAATGCGTCCCCGCCCGCGGCGCTGACCCCGGCGGCGACGGCCGCCTCGAGCATCTCGCCCGACTCGCGGGTGTCGCGCACGATCAGGACCTGAGGGCGCTCGGAGGGGATCTGCGAGGTCGCCGCCCGGGCGAGCGCCAGTGCGAGCTCGGCGGTCAGGAACTCGCCTGCGACACCGCGAACACCATCGGTCCCGAACAGCTGACGGGTCATCGTCTACTCCTTCTCGGCTTGAGCCGTGGCCCTAGCGCTTCGAGAACTGCGGCTTCTTGCGCGCCTTCTTGAGGCCGGCCTTCTTGCGCTCCTTGGCACGGGAGTCCCGTGTGAGGAAGCCGCGGCGCTTGAGCTCGCCACGAAGGTTGGGGTCGGCCTCGAGCAGTGCCCGGGAGATGCCGTGGCGCAGGGCCCCGCCCTGCGCGGAGATGCCGCCACCATGCAGCCGGGCGACAACGTCCATGCGGTCCTGGTAGCCAACGGTCTCGAGCGGCTGGCGGATGTTGCGCTGCAGGGTGTCCCGCGGGAAGTAGACGTCCAGCGTCTTCCCGTTGATCAGGTAGGTGCCGGTGCCCGGTCGCAGCGTGACCCTGGCGATCGCGGTCTTGCGCTTGCCGGTCGCCCGGTAGCGCGCGCCGGATGCCAGATCGATCGCGGCTGTGGCGATCGGCTCGGAGATTGCCTCGTCGGACTCGCCGTCCTCGCTGGCCTGGGGCTGCTCGGACTCGTCGTCCAGCGCGTATGGGTCGACGTACTCCTCGCTACCACCGCGGCCCAGCGGGTCCGTGCCCTCGGGGACGATGTCGACCTCGAGGTGTGCTCCTGGAACGGAAGGCTTCTCGCGGGGCGCGGTCTCCTCGGCGGCCTCCTGAGCGGCCTCGAGGGCGGCGTCCTCGGCGGAGCCGGCGATCTCCTGCGCGTCGGCGGTGGGAACAGCGTGGCCCTCACCGGCCGGCTCGACTGCGGGAGTCTCTGCTGCGGGGAGGCCTGCGGG